>NZ_CCBB010000002.1:0-300000 GCF_000613185.1 Mycolicibacterium cosmeticum | reverse complement strand
CTCGATCTGGCCGGGGCCGGGCGCTACCCGCTCGAAGGCGGCCAGTTCCAGTGTCTCGATGTCCCCGGGGGTCCGGATCTGCAGGCGCAGGCCGTCGCGGGCCGGGTTCACCACGGTGGTGCGGCGTTCCTCGGGCCGCAGCGGGCCCGGCACCAGCCGTGCCGAGTACCACTTCCCACCGCGCCAGGCGGACTCGTCCTCGTCGGAGCCGGACACCAGCTGCGCGGCGACGTGGGCGGCGTCGGTGTAGTCGTCGACGTCGATCTGGGTGGGCCGCAGCTGCGGGTACTCGGTGCTGATCACCCGCACCAGGCCGCGCAGGCCGGCCTCGTCGAGGTTGGCGACGTCGTCGGCCAGCACCGTCTGGGCGTTGCGGGTCACCACGTGCAACCGCGGCGCCTGGCCGGCCACCTCGGGCAGCTCCCGGACGATGTGCACCAGGTGGCGGACGTTGTCGCCGCCGCGCACCCCGGACAGTTCGTCGACCTCGCCGCGGCGCGGCGGCGTCACCACCAGCACGTCACCGAAGGCGTGCGAATCCAGCAGCTCACGCAGCCGCACCGCCTGCGCGTCGTGGTCGGAGTGTTGCGGCCACACCATGCTCGTGACGTCCACCCCGTGGCCCTTGAGCGCGTCGGCCAGCTTGGTGGCCAGCAGGTCGGCGGCGTCGGAGGTGCTGATCAGCAGCCAGCTGCCGGGATTGGCGTAGTCGACCTCGGGCAGGTCCCGCTCGTTCCACTCGATGGTGAGCAGCCGGTCGTTGAAGCTGCGCTCCAGCGCACCGGTGTCCGAGACGCCGGTGCCCAGCCGCAGGCCGGTCACCGACAACGCGACGTTGCCGTCCTCGTCGAGCAGTTCCAGGTCCACCTCGACACCGGAGGCCGTCACGCTGGTCAGCGTGGCGTGGCAGTACCGGACGTTGCGGGTCGAGCCGTGCGCCCGCAGCTTGCGCACGCCCAGCGGCAGCAGCAGCGCACCGGTGACGTCCCCGAAGATCGCCGGGTGCGCGCCGACGGCCTGGAAGGCGGCGTCCAGCAGCGCCGGGTGCACACCGTAGGCGGCCTGTTGCGACCGGATCGACCCGGGCAGGGCGACCTCGGCGAGCACCGTGTCCTGCGGGCCCTCCTCGCCGGTGTTGACGTAGGCCGCGACCAGGCCGGCGAACGCGGGGCCGTACTGGATGCCGCGCTGGCCGTACCAGGACCGCAGTTCGGCGCCGTCCAGGCGGGTCGGATGGGCGGCCAGCACCGCGTCGATATCGCGCGCGGCGGGTGCCTGCGCGTCGCCGACGCGCAGCAGGGCGTCGGCCCGCTGGATCTGGTCACCCTGCTGGTAGGTCTCCACCAGGAAGGTCGCCCGGCCGGGCGCGGCCACGGTGGACTCCGCGGACACCACCGTGCTGTCCTCCAGCAGCAGCATCTCGTCGAAGCTGATGTCGTGCACCTCGGCGGCATCGCCGAGCACAGTCTTGGCCGCCGCCAGCGCCATCTCGCAGTACGCGGCGCCGGGCAGCGCGGCCACGCCGTGCACCTGGTGGTCACCCAGCCACGGTTGGGTGCCGGTGCCGACATCGGACTGCCAGGCGTGCCGCTCCGGCTCCTCGGGCAGACGCACGTGCGCGCCGAGCAGCGGGTGCACGGCCAGGGTGGCCCCGCCGGGAGGCAGTTCGTTGGGGTCGCGGACCAGCATCAGCGGGCGCCGGGTCCAGGTCGGCAGGGGCGCGTCGACCAGGCGACCGGTCGGGTACAGCACCGAGAAGTCCACCTTGGCGCCGGCGTTGTGCAGATCGGCCACCACCGACAGCAGGCCGTGTGGCAGTTCCTGTTCGCGGCGCACGGTGGCCAGCGCGGCGTAGGTGATGTCCAGCGAGCGGGCCGTCTGGTCCACCGCGTGCGTCAGCAGCGGATGCGGGGACAGCTCGTTGAACACCCGGTAGCCGTCCTCCAGCGCGGCCTGCACCGCGGCGGCGAACCGCACCGTGTGGCGCAGGTTGTCCACCCAGTAGTCGGCATCCCAGTCGACCAGGTCGCGCGGGTCGTACATGGTGGCCGAGTAGTACGGGACGCTCGGGTCGCCCGGGTCCAGGTCGGCCAGCGCGTCGGCGAGGTCGTCCAGGATGGGATCGACCTGCGGGGTGTGCGAGGCGACGTCCACGGCGATCTCGCGCGCCATGATCTCGCGGCGCTCCCACTCGGCGATCAGTTCGCGGACCGACTCCTTGGTGCCGCCGACCACGGTCGAGGTCGGCGAGGCCACGACGGCCAGCACCACGTCGTTGACGCCACGGGCCTGCAGTTCGGACAGCACCTGCTTGGCCGGCAACTCGACGGTGGCCATCGCGCCGGTCCCGGCGACCCGGCTCATCAGCTGGGAGCGCCGGCAGATCACCTTGACGGCGTCCTCAAGGGTGAGCACGTCCGCGGCCACCGCGGCGGCCACCTCACCCATCGAGTGCCCGATCACGGCGCCGGGGACCACCCCGTAGGACTTCAGCGTGGCCGTCAGCGCCGCCTGCACCGCGAACACGGTGGGCTGCACCTTGCCGATCCCGGTGACGGTCTCGGGCGCGGTCAGCGCCTCGGTGACGGAGAACCCGGACTCCGCGGCGATCAGCGGCTCCAGTTCGGCGATGGTGGCGGCGAACACCGGCTCTGCGGCCAGCAGCCCGGCACCCATCCCGGCCCACTGCGAGCCCTGCCCGGAGAAAACCCACACCGGACCGCGGTCGTCGGCGGCCACGGCGGGCTGATAGGGCTCACCGCCGTCGGCCACCCCGCGCAGCTCGGTGAGCAGGGTGTCGACGGAATCGGCGATCACGGAGGTGCGGACCGGCCGGTGCGAGCGCCGGCGGGCCAGCGTGTAGGCCAGGTCGGGCAGCGCCACGTCGGGGTGGGCGGCGACCCAGTCGGCCAGCCGGCCGGCGGTGCGGCGCAGTTCGTCGGCCGAGGTGGACGACAGCGCGAACAGCAGCGGCCCGTGGCCGTCGCCGGCGGGCGCCGCGTCGACCGGCGGAGCCTGCTCCAGCACCGCGTGCGCGTTGGAGCCGGAGATGCCGTACGCCGACACCGCCGCACGCCGCGGCTGGTCACCCTTGTCGGGGAACGGCGTGGTCTCGGTGGGCACGAAGAATTCGGTGCCGAGGCGCTCCATCTCCTCGGGCAGCCTGGTGAAGTGCAGGTTGGGCGGGATCACCCCGTGCTGCAGGGCGAGCACGCTCTTGATCACGCCGACCACGCCGGACGCCGACTGGCTGTGGCCGAAGTTGGTCTTCGACGATCCGATCACCATGGGTCCGGTGCCGCCGTAGACGTCGGCGAGGCTCTTGAATTCGATCGGGTCGCCCACCGGCGTGCCGGTGCCGTGCGCCTCGACGAAGCCGACGGAGCCGGGATCGATGGCACCGGACTCCAGCGCGGCCCGGTAGACGGCGGTCTGGGACTCGTTCGACGGGGTCAGGATGTTGACGGTGTGGCCGTCCTGGTTGGCGGCCGTGCCCCGAACGACGGCGAGGATGCGGTCACCGTCGCGTTCGGCGTCGGCCAGCCGCTTGAGCAGCAGCACCGCGCTGGCCTCGGAGAAGACGAAGCCGTCGGCGTTCACGTCGAAGGCGCGGCACCGCCCGGTTCCGGACAGCATGCCCTGCGCCGACGCCGAGGCGTACTTGCGCGGGTCCAAGATGATGTGGGCGCCGCCGGCGAGCACCAGATCGCTCTCGCCGTAGTGCAGGCTGCGGGTGGCCATGTGCAGCGCGAGCAGGCCCGACGAGCAGGCCGAGTCGACGGTGAAGGCCGGACCGCGCAGGCCGAGGTGGAAGGCGATGCGGCCCGAAGCCATGCTGTAGTTGTTGTGGGTGAAGCCGTAGGGCCCCTCGATGGCGTGCGCGTCGGCCGCGATCAACTGGTAATCGTTGGTCGTCAGGCCCATGAAGACGCCGGTCAGTGATCCGTCCAGGGTCGCGGGGTCGATGCCCGCGTGCTCGACGGCCTCCCACGCGGTTTCCAGCAGCAGCCGGTGCTGCGGGTCGGCGGCCGTGGCCTCGCGATCACCGATGCCGAAGAAGTCGGCGTCGAACCCGGCGACGTCGTCCAGGAAGGCACCCCACTTGGACACGGAGCGCCCGGGCACGCCGAGCTCGGGGTCGTAGTGCTCTTCGGCATCCCAGCGCTCCAGCGGAACGGTGGTGACGTAGTCGTCGCCGCGCAGCATCGCTTGCCACATTTGCTCAGGTGAGTCGATTCCGCCCGGCAATCGCACCGCCATCCCGATGACGGCGACTGCTGTGACAGGTGTCTCAACCACGTAGTTCCAACCTCTTTCGGACAGGTGTCTCAAAGACGAGCGAGTGACAGGTACGGCTCTCGGATCCACGGTTGCCTCATGTGCGCCGCACTGCGCTGCCCAGATCCTTTCCCCGCCTCAGTGCCGAGACTCGTCGGTGAGTCGGTAGCGTAGTCGTCTGCGTTGACGATGGCGTTAAAAACCGAGCAAATCCTCAAAGGACTTTACAGTTTCAAAGGCCGCGACGCGCAGGCTACACGAGCAATATCAAGATCGCCTAGCTACTTGCGGATACGCCCGCAACCTGCGGATAGGCCAAGAAATTGACCAAGTGGTAAATATGGCGCATCTCACTCGTGTCAGCACATCATTAGCCATGACACATTTCAGCTAATAAGTGCAGCTAATGGCAATGGGTTGCTACCGGGGTCGCGGTCGTGCGTTCCGGGGCCGCTTCGATCGCCCGACGCGCCGGTCGGCACCGCCACTAGCAGCAGAAACACGAGTAACATGCGCCCCAGCAATACGTTTCCGTGCGCCACGCCATCCACCTCGCTGCGAGCCGGACATCAACCGATGGCAACGCAACCGTAAGTAACGATGGCGACCGCCGCGAGACGGCCAGGAAACCCGGCGAAACCGCGGAGTGACATCGGTCACGGCCGCGTCCCGGGGCCCTCGCGCCAGGCCTCGGGCGGAGCCTCAGCAATATCCGCTCAAGTCCTTACCGACGAGTTAGTTGACACCCCAAGCAAAATTTCGGAGCCCTCCGCGCAGCCTCTAACCGGCCGCCGGGGAGGGGTATGAGAAAGGGGCGCCGAACTGCGAAATCCCGGCGAAACCGCGATTGCGGGCCCGTCCGGCCGCATGCCGGATCAGCGCCGCGGTCGCGACGAATCCTGCCTGGTCAGGCACGAGCATCGGGGTCAACAACCGGTTGTGCACGTAGCCGAACGCCAGCCCGGAGGCCGGATCGGCCCAGCCCAGCGAGCCGCCCAGACCCACGTGGCCGAAGCCCGGCAGCACCCCCGGGACGGGCAGGCCGTGGTAGCCGAGGTGGAACGACATCGGCATCAGCATCGCCCCGTCGGGATGCCAGCTCGGGCGCGCGGTCAGGCCGTCGACCAGCGCCGGAGACAGGAACCGGGTGCCGTCCACCTCGCCCCCGTTGGCGATGGCGCCGTACAGGCGCGCGAGCGCACGGGCAGTCACCACGCCGTTGGCCGAGGCCATCTCGCTGTCCAGCAGCGGCATGTCGCCCTGCACCATCGAGCGCATCCCCGGGAAGTACATGGCGCCGAAGGCGCCCGAGAACGGCAGGCCGGCCACCTGCGGCGCGATCATGTCGAAGACGGGGTTCTTCCACGCGCCCTGCGGCCCGATGATGCGCGCCGGCTGTGTCGGCGCCGAACCGGGCGGCCGGCCCAGGTGCAGGCCGTCGACACCGAGGGGGGCGGCCAGCTCCGACCGGAACAGGTCCCGCATCCCGCAGCCGGTCACCGCGCGCGCCAGCCCGGCCAGCAGCCAGCCGTACGTGAGCGCATGGTAGGCCGGACGCCCGCGGAACAGGCCCGGCCGGGCGGCGGCGACCCGGTGCTCCATGATTTCGTGGTCGAGCAGCTCGGCCGTGGTGACCGAACCCAGCTGGGACAGCCCGGCCCGATGCCGCATGGCGTCGCGGACGGTGATGTCCGCCTTGCCGTTGGCACCGAATTCCGGCCAGTACTGCGCGACCGGCGCCTCGTAGTCGATCAGGCCGCGGTCTGCGAGGCGGTGGATGACGGTGGAGGCCAGACCCTTGGTCGCCGAGAACACCATGGCCCCCGTGTCGGCCGTCCACGGCCGGGTACCGCGCCGGTCCGACCATCCGGTCCACACATCGACGACCGGTACACCGTCCAGGTAGACCGCCAAGGCCCCGCCACCGAACCGGGGGTGGCGGAACAGCTGGGCGAAGGCCCGCACCACGACGCCGAAGCTCGGGTCGGCCGCCCCGTGCACGCCGTGCGGCAGCTCCGCGCGATCGTCGTCATGGGGCCGCGCCGCGCTGCGCCCGCCCTCCATTGCGTGGGTCACAATGACAATAATTTACTCCGCCGTGCAGCTAACTATCGAGCAGCGTTATCTATCTGTAAGCCGGCGCGGGCTCGAGCGGTTGCCGGGTCAAACACCGGCCGGTGTCGCCTCGGGTCGGTTGCCGGCACTTCCGGCGGCAAATTGCGGTCAGGTCGGGGGCCGGTCGGCGGCGGCCAGAATCTGCTGTGCGGCCAGCGCCGGTGTCAGCTCGCCGTCGCGCACCCGGCGCTCCACGTCGGCCCGCAACGCGCGCACCGCCGGATGCGACAGCACCCGGTCCAGCACGGTGTCCCGCACCATCGCCCAGGTCCACTCCACCTGCTGGGCCCGCCGGCGCCTGTCGAACTCCCCCGCGCCGCGCAGCACGTCACCGTGGCGCTCGATGGTCTCCCACAGCTGCGCCAGACCGTCGCCGGTCAGTGCGCTCATGGTGAGAACCGGTGGGCGCCAGAGCGTTTCGCGCGGATAGATCAGGCGCAGCGCCGCCGTCAGTTCCCGGGCCGCGGCCTTCGCCTCGACCGCGTGCTCACCGTCGGCCTTGTTCACCACCACCACGTCGGCGAGCTCCAGCACACCCTTCTTGATGCCCTGCAGTTGGTCACCGGTGCGCGCCAGGGTCAAAAAGACGAATGTGTCGACCATCGCGGCGACCGTCACCTCCGACTGCCCGACGCCGACGGTCTCGACCAGGATGACGTCGAAGCCGGCCGCCTCCAACAGCACGATGGTCTCGCGGGTGGCCCGGGCCACCCCGCCGAGGGTGCCCGAGGTCGGCGACGGCCGGATGTAGGCATCCGGGTGCACGGCCAGCTTGGCCATCCGGGTCTTGTCGCCCAGGATCGACCCACCGGTGCGGGTGGAGGACGGGTCGACCGCCAGCACCGCCACCCGGTGACCGTGCTCGATCAGGTACATGCCGAGCGCCTCGATGGTGGTGGACTTCCCCACCCCGGGCACACCGGTGATCCCCACGTGCAAGGCCTTGCCGGCGTCGGGCATCAGCTCCAGCAGCAGCTGCTGGGCGCGCTCGCGGTGGTCGGCCCTGGTCGACTCGACCAGCGTGATCGCCCGCGCCAGCGCGGCACGCTCGCCGTTGCGGATCGCCGCGGCGAGGTCTCCTGTGTCGGCAGCCACTAGCTCAGCTGGTAACCCAACCGCTCGGCCAGCTTGCCGAGCAGGCCGATCGCGGCGTCGGCGATCACGGTGCCCGGCGGGAAGATCGCCGTCGCGCCCGCCGCGTACAGCTCGTCGAAGTCCCCGGGCGGGATGACGCCGCCGACCACGACCATGATGTCGGGCCGTCCGACCGCGGCCAGTGCGTCGCGCAGGGCGGGCACCAGGGTCAGGTGACCGGCAGCCAGCGAGGACACCCCGACGACGTGCACGTCGTTGTCGGCGGCCTGCTGGGCCACCTCCTCCGGGGTGGAGAACAGCGAGCCGACGTCCACGTCGAAGCCGATGTCGGCGAAGGCGGTGGCGATCACCTTCTGGCCGCGGTCGTGGCCGTCCTGGCCCATCTTGGCCACCAGGATGCGGGGCCGGCGCCCGTCGGCCTCGGCGAACTTCTCGACCAATTCCGTTGCGCTGGTCACGTTTCGGCTGCTCCCCACCTCGTCCCGGTAGACACCGGAGATGGTCCGGATCTCGGCCTGGTGCCGGCCGTACACCTTCTCCAGTGCGTCGGAGATCTCGCCGACGGTGGCATGCGCCCGGGCGGCGTTGATGGCCAGCGCCAGCAGGTTGTTGCCCAGCCCGTCCTCCCCTGCCGGCCCGGATGCCGCTGCAGCCCTGGTCAATTCGGCCAGTGCGGATTGTGTCTCGCGCTCGTCTCGTTCCGCGCGGAGTCGCTCCAATTTGGCCAGCTGCTCGGCGCGCACCCGGCTGTTCTCGACCTTGAGGACCTCGATCTCCTGGTCCTCGTCGACCTGGTATTTGTTCACGCCGATCACCGGCTGGGCGCCGGAGTCGATGCGGGCCTGGGTGCGCGCGGCGGCCTCCTCGATGCGCAGCTTGGGGATGCCCTCACCGATCGCCTGCGCCATGCCGCCGTGCTCGGCGACCTCGGCGATATGCGCGCGCGCCTTCTCGGCGAGCTGGTGGGTGAGCCACTCCACGTAGTAGGAGCCGCCCCACGGATCGATGGGCCGGGTGGTGCCGGACTCCTGCTGCAGCACCAGCTGGGTGTTGCGGGCGATTCGGGCGGAGAAGTCGGTGGGCAGTGCCAGCGCCTCGTCAAGGGCGTTGGTGTGCAGCGACTGGGTGTGCCCCTGGGTGGCGGCCATCGCCTCGATACAGGTGCGGGCGACGTTGTTGAACGGGTCCTGGGCGGTCAGCGACCAGCCCGAGGTCTGCGAATGGGTGCGCAGCGAAAGGGATTTCGAGCTCTTCGGGTCGAACTGGGACACCAGCTCGCTCCACAGCAGCCGGCCCGCGCGCAGCTTGGCGACCTCCATGAAGAAGTTCATCCCGATGCCCCAGAAGAAGGACAGCCGCGGCGCGAACTTGTCGATGTCCAGCCCGGCATCGAGGCCGGCCTTGATGTACTCGACGCCGTCGGCCAGCGTGTAGGCCAGCTCGAGGTCGGCGGTCGCCCCGGCCTCCTGGATGTGATAGCCCGAGATGGAGATGCTGTTGAACTTCGGCATCTTGGCGCTGGTGTAGCCGAAGATGTCGGAGATGATCCGCATGGAGGGCTTCGGCGGATAGATGTAGGTGTTGCGGACCATGAACTCTTTGAGGATGTCGTTCTGGATGGTCCCGGCCAGCTTCTCCGGCGGCACGCCCTGCTCCTCGGCGGCCACCACGTACAGCGCCAGGATCGGCAGCACCGCACCGTTCATCGTCATCGACACCGACACCGTGGACAGGTCGATGCCGTCGAACAGCTGGCGCATGTCCAGGATCGAGTCGATCGCCACCCCGGCCATGCCGACGTCGCCGGCGACGCGCGGATGGTCGGAGTCGTAGCCGCGGTGGGTGGCCAGGTCGAAGGCGACCGACAGGCCCTTCTGGCCGGCGGCCAGGTTGCGGCGGTAGAACGCGTTGGATTCCGCGGCGGTGGAGAACCCGGCGTACTGCCGGATGGTCCACGGCTGGTTGACGTACATCGTCGGGTAGGGACCGCGGATGAACGGCGGCTCACCGGGAAAGCTGTTCAACGGATAGCCGGCCGCGGCGGCCTCGTCGCGGTCGGCGGCGGTGTACACCGGTTTGACCTCGATGCCCTCCGGGGTCACCCAGTCCAGCTGTTCGGGGGTGTAGCCGTGCGCGGCCGCGGCGTTCGCGGTCAGCTCGGCGACAGCTTCCGCGGTGGGTGCGGCCGGGGTGGTCGCACTGGTCAACGGGACATCGGCGAAGCTGGGCACCGTGCTTGTGCTGGCGGTCATGTCAGGCCCCCAATCGGGTGAGCAGGGTCGAAAGCGCTTGCACCGCATCGATCTTCGCGGTCAGGTAATCGTCCGGCTTGTTCTCGGCGCCGGCCACGGCCTTGTCCGGTCCGGCCAGGTAGACCTGGGTGAGGCCGGCGGCCCGGGCGGCCGCCACCACGTCCGAGGCCTCGGTGCCGTACCGGGCGTCGGTGCCGCAGACCACCGCGACGGTATGTCCGTCGGCGGCCGCCGCCACCGCGGCCGCGTCGACGGTGCCGGGGTTGACCGCCTCGATGCCGCCGGCGGCCAGCAGGTTGGATGCGAAGGTGGTGCGGATGTTGTGCTCGGCGAGCGGTCCCAGCGGGAGCAGCAGCACCTTCGGGCGGGCACCGTGCGCGCTCAGGAAGGCATCGGAGCGGTCGCGCAGCGCTTCGAAACCGGCGCCGTAGCGCAGCACCCCCGGGGCCGAATCGACCGCGGGAAGCGGTTTCTCGGCCAGGTTGGGGAACTCGTTGACTCCGGTGAGAGCCTTGCGACGGTGCGCGATGTCCGCCGCGCGGAGGTCCCGGGTCTCGGCGATCTGCGCGGTCAGGTGCTCCTGGGCGGTGGCGAAACCACCGCGGCGCTCGAGGTCCTGGAAATGCGCCCAGGCCTGCTCGGCCAGGCCGGCGGTGAGGTCCTCGACGAACCAGGAGCCGCCCGCCGGGTCCAGCACCCGGCCCAGGTGCGACTCTTCCAGCAGCAACAACTGGGTGTTGCGCGCCATGCGGCGCGAGAAGCTGGCCGCGGTGCCGGGCAGACCGCCGGGGATGGCCGAGTCGAACGGCTGCACCAGCACGGTGTCGGCGCCGCCGACACCGGCGGCGAAGGCGGCGACCGTGGTGCGCAGCATGTTCGTCCACGGGTCCCGCTGGCTCATCATCGGCGCCGACGTGACGGCGTGGATGGTCGCGGCGCCCGCGTCGCCGGCACCGACGACCTCGGCCACCCGCGCCCAAAGTGTCCGCGCGGCACGCAGTTTGGCGATCGTGAGGAACTGGTCGTCGTCGGCGGCGAACCGGAAGCTGACCTGGCCGAGGGCTTCGGCCACCGGCAGCCCGGCCTCGGTCAGGGCGCGCAGGTAGGCCACCCCGGCCGCGACGGCACCGGCCAGCTCCCACGACGCGCTGGCCCCCAGATTGTGCAGCGCGGGTCCGTCGACCGTCACGGCCCGCACCCCACCGCGGTAGGCAACGGCGTTGCCCGCCACCGTGACCACCTCGTCGAGGGTCGCCGCCGGGGCGCCGCTCAGCGCAGCGGTCAGCGGATCGGCGCCCAGGTCCACCGACAGCCGGGCGCGCTGTTCGTCGTCGAATCCGCCGAGCAGGCTCAGCACGGCGTCGGCGGCGGCGCGGTAATCGGCACCGGCGTCGAGGATCACCGGCACCAGGTCCAGGAACACGCCTTCGAGCAACCGGTCCAGCTCCGCGGGCCGGATCCCGCGCAGCTGCAGCGCGCTCACCCCGTCGGTGAGGGCGCCCAGCACGGTGGCGTTGCCCTCGGTGCCGGCGGTCTGGCCGGGCAGCGGGAACACCTCGGCGACCTTCCAGCCGGCGTGCACGTCACGCAGCGCGTCGGCACCGCGGGTGTACGGCCACTGCCCCGGCAACGGCGCCTCGGCACGTTCGTCCAGGGCGGTGTACAGCGGCCGCACCGGGAAGCCTTCGTAGGTGGGTGAGTCGAGCAGACGTTCGGGCTCGGCGGGCAGTTCCGCCGGGTCGCGGCGGCTGCTCTTGGCCAGCACACCGGCCACACCGGACCGCCAGCGCGCGCGATCCGATTCAATGACGCTCGAGGACACTCGCGGCTCCTGGGTTGTCGCGGCTTGGGGTCAAGCCCTGTCTGACCTAGTTAGACTAGCCAGGTGTGATTGGGGCCTTCTCACCTGAGGCTAAATGATCGGTATCACGGCAGCGTCGGGCGGGCAAAGGCTACTGATCAGTAGCGTGACCGGCATCGCTTCCGGGCGCCCCGTAGTCTTGGCAGACGTGAACGCCGCCGCCAGCACGTTGCGCACGGTCTGGGCCGCAGTGACATCGGCGGCGGCGCAACTACCCCGCCGCCGGGTGATGGCCATTTCGGCGGCCGCTGTGATTCTCGTCGCACTGGCAGTGTGGGTGCCGTTGCCGAGCGCGGTGCAGCTACGCGACTGGGCCACCTCGGTGGGTCCGTGGTTTCCGTTGGCGTTCTTCGCGGCTCATGTCGTGGTGACGGTGTTCCCGTTCCCCAGGACCGCCTTCACCCTGGCCGCCGGCCTGTTGTTCGGCCCCTGGCTCGGTGTGTCCATCGCCGTGGTCGCCAGTGCCCTGAGCGCGGTGCTGGCGCTGGTGCTGGTGCGGGCGGCGGGCTGGCAACTGAGCAAGCTGGTCCGGCATCCGCGGGTGGACTCGTTGGATGCCCGGCTTCGTGAGCGCGGCTGGGTGTCGGTGTTGTCCATGCGGATGATCCCGGCCGTGCCGTTCTCGGTGCTCAACTACGCCGCGGGAGCGTCGGCGGTGCGGGTGTTGCCCTACACCCTGGCGACGGTCGTCGGGCTGGCTCCGGGAACCGCGGCAATCGTGATCCTGGGCGACGCCCTGACCGGCAATATCAGCCCGCTGTTGTTCCTGGTGTCGCTCTGTACGGCCGCTCTCGGGGTGGCCGGGCTGATCTACGAGATCCGGGCGCACCGGCGCCACCACCGGGACCGGTCCGCGGACTGAGGCGGATCAGGCGGCCTGGTCGAACGCCACGGCCGACAGCGGCACCGCGGCGGCCTGGCGGCCGTGCGACGCCTGCCGGCGCGCGGCGCGTTCGGACACCGCCCCGGCGCGCTTGGACAGCGCGATGAACGAACCCGAACGGACGACGCCCAGCGGTCCGGGGCCGGCGAAGCGGGCGATGCCCGAGGCCTGCATGACGAAATTCGCCTTGGCCTGCCGGTAGCCGATCCGCACGCCGACGCCGGACACCACCAGCAGGCCCCCCAGACCCGGCAGGGCGAGGGCGGCCAGCGCCGCGATGGACACCGGCACGAGCATCTTGCTGACCGCGCGCTCCAGGACCGACGCCGTGGACCCGGTCGAGCTCACGCCGTGCAACGCCAGCGGCTCGGTCCGGGACAGTTCCTGGCTCAGCCCGACCGACGCGGTGCCGGCGAAAGCCGGCGGTGCCGCGACGGGCGCGGCCGGCGTCACGAGGGCGGGGGCCGCGGGGGCCGGCGCCAGCAGCACCGGCAGCAGGTCCATCGGGGTGGCCGCGGGCCCGGTCTCCCGCAGGGCGTCGGCGCTACCGCCGACGGCGGCGACGGGCGGCGTCGAGGTGGCCGGGAACCCGAGCAGCGTGGAGAGGTCACCGGGGATCTCGGTGATGGTGGTGACCGATTCGCCCACCGACGTCAGCACGGACTGCACGGTGGCCAGCACGTCGCCGACCGGGTTGGTGGACGTCGGCAGCGTCGCCAGCAGGGCCGGGAGCGCGTCGAAGGCGTCCCTGGCGGAATTGGCGGCCGCGTTGAACGAACCGGACACCGAGGACGCCAGCTGGTTCACCGGCGGCGGTTTGAACGAGAACGGGGACGCCGGCTTGGGCTTCGGCGCAGTGGAGGTCGTCGTGGACGGTGTGGTCGACGGTTCCGTCGACGGCGCGCCGCCCGCGGTGGGATCGGTGGTCGGGTCCGGCGCGGTGGTGCCCTTCTCGTCGGTCGACGACGAGGTCTGTCCGGTACCGGTGGTGTCGCCGGCGTCGCCCGCGGCCGTCTGCTGCGAGCGCGGCGGCGGGAAGATGGTCACCTTCGGCGTCTGGTGCGTGGTGCCGGCCCCGCCGAACGCCCCGGTGAAGTCCCGGATGGTGGTCCGGACGCGGTCCTGGATGCCGGCGATGACCGCACCCGGCCGGAGGTTCTTCGTGGTGGTGCTCGGCGAGGTGGGCGAGGTCGGCGAACCGGTCGAGGTTTCGCCGCCGGTACCGGTCTGCGAGGACGACCCACCGCCGTCGGTGCCGGTGTCGGCAATCGCAACCGCCGTCGAGCCGAGGAATCCACCGCCTCCGAGGAACAACGTCGCCGACACCGCGCACACGCTCATCGCACTGCGCATCCGCCTCATGACATCGTTCCTCGCACCCCAGTTTCGCCGGTCGCCGAATACCGGCCGCATTTCACATAACGGGCTCCGGCAATCATAAGATATGTCACCGCGGACAAATTATCGACGTGTTCAGCGAAATCCCGGCGAATCCACATCGACCGTCACCGGCTCGTGACCCGCTATGCGCGGTGCGCTCCGCCCGGGTACGGGCCGCCGGGCAGCTGCTGGGTCGCCGCGTCGACCGGGGCCGCCGGCGGAGTGGGCGGCAGCGACGCCGGAGCGCCCAGCGGCGGCGTGGACGAGCGGGCCTCGGCCTCGGCCCGCGCCACGGCCTGGGCGATGGCCGGGTCGGTGTCGGTGGAGAACCAGTCGGCGACCTCTTCGTCGTCGTCGGTACTGGGCGTGTCGTCCACCGGCGACGGGGTGTAGCGGAACACGCCGTCCTCGCCGGGAGCACCCAGCAGTTTGGTGAATCCCTGCAGCGCCGAACCGAAGTCGCTGGGCACCAGCCACACCTTGTTGGCCTCCCCCTTGGCCATCTGCGGCAGCGTCTGCAGGTACTGGTAGGCCAGCATCTCCGGGGTCGGGCGGCCCTTCTTGATCGCCGCGAAGGTCTTCTCGATGGCCTTGGCCTGGCCCTGCGCCTGCAGGTAGGCGGCCGCCCGCTCACCCTGCGCCCGCAGCATCCGGGATTGCCGGTCGGCCTCGGCGGCCAGGATCGCGGCCTGCTTGGCGCCCTCGGCCGCCAGGATCTGCGCCTGCTTCTGGCCCTCCGCGGCCTTGATGGCCGCTTCCCGGCTGCCCTCGGCGGTGAGGATCATGGCGCGCTTCTCGCGATCGGCGCGCATCTGCTTTTCCATCGAGTCCTGGATGGACGGCGGCGGATCGATGCTGCGCAGCTCCACCCGGGCCACCCGCAGACCCCACCGGCCGGTGGCCTCGTCGAGCACGCCGCGCAGCTGCCCGTTGATCGAGTCACGCGAGGTCAGGGTCTGCTCCAGGGTCATGCCGCCGACGACGTTGCGCAGCGTGGTGGTGGTCAGCTGCTCGACGCCGACGATGTAGTTGCTGATCTGGTAGACGGCGGCCTGGGGGTTGGTCACCTGGAAGTACACGACGGTGTCGATGTTGACCGTGAGGTTGTCCTCGGTGATCACCGGTTGCGGCGGGAAGGACACCACGCGCTCGCGCAGGTCCACCCTGGCGCGGATCTTGTCGACGAACGGCAGCAGCAGGGTCAGCTGACCGGACACGGTCTTGCTGTATCGGCCCAGCCGTTCGATGACGGCGGCCTCGGCCTGCGGTATGAGGGCCACCGATTTGGCCACCACGACGATGGCGAACAACACCAGAACGGCCAACAACACGAGGCCGGCGACAGCACCTTCCATGGCGGGCTCCTTCCCCGAGATCAGATGGTCTTGTAGACGACCGCGGTGGCACCGTCGATGCGGATGACGGTGACGTGGTCGCCGGGTTCGAACACATCGTTGTCGTTGAGGGGCCGGGCCGTCCAGACCTCTCCGTCGAGCTTGACCTGTCCCTGATGGCGCGCCACCTTGTCCAGCACCAGCGCGCTCTTGCCCTCCAGCGCCTTCACCGGTTCCGGCAGGCCGGTGCCGGCGGTGAACCGGCGCCGCAGCGCGGGCCGGACCAGCACCAGCAGCAGCACCGACACGACCAGGAACACCGCACCGTCGGCCCAGATCGGCCAGTCGAAGAAGAAGCTGGTCCCGGTGGCGGCCAGTGCGCCACCGCTGAGCATGAGCAGGAAGAAGTCACCTGTCAGCGCCTCCGCACCGGCCAGCGCCAGTGCCGCAACCAGCCAGATCAAAGCGGGCATACAGGAACATTAGCGGTTTTCGACCCGCCCGTTGCCGTTCCGCGGGCCATCAGGCCGGATGTCTCACCAGCAATTACACTGCGAGCATCATGTGGTGCCCGAGTGCTTCTCTGTCTGTATGGGTCAACTCCTGGCTCGCGGGGGTGGCCGCGCCCGACGACGTCCTGGACGCGTTATCCCAATGGGCGCCAAAGCATTCGGTGACCGCGTATGACTCGGTGGCGGCCGGCTGCACCGGGTTGCCCTGGCCGGACCTGTTCCATTCCGGCACCATGTCGCTGCTGCAGACCATGCGCACCGCGGCCGGCCCGCAGACGGGCGCGCCGGCGCTGACACTGGTGCTGCCGGTGCCCGGCGATGTCCGGGGTCTGCCGGCGGGCACGCAGTTCCAGCGCGATGCCATCACCATCGGCGAGGCCATCATCATCGGCCAGGATCCGGCGGGCGCCGTCGGCCTGGTGCCCGAGTTCGACTACGACGATCTCGACGACCCCGACTACGAGCCGGACCCGATTTCCCTTGCCTGGACCGTGTACTCGGTGCCGGCGCCGGGCGTCGTGGAGCACCTCGACCTCGGTGAGGCCGAGTACACCCTGCGCTCCGCGGTGCGCGCGGCCGCCGACGCGCTCGGTGCGCTGCGGGCCGGCGCCGACGCCGCCGACGTGGACGATCCGCGCGGCATGGTGGAGCAACTGCTGGAGGCCACCCGGCTGCATCGCGCGCCCGAGCACGCACCGGAGCGGGCCTTGCGGGTGCTGGAGAACGCCGCGCACGTGGACGCCATCATCACCGTCAGCTCCGGGCTGATGCCGATCGGGCTGCAGAGCTCATCGGCCATGCAGATCGCCAGCGATACCCTGCGGCCGCTGTCCTCGGTGGTGCGCTCGGCGCGGCTGGCCGCGGTCAGCGCGATCATGTATTCGGCCTGGCGCAGGTAGCGGCGTCAGCCGGCGACGCACCCCGGCGTGCAGACGGCACCGTTGGTGCTGAAGCCGTAACCGGGCACCGGGTCGGCGCCACCGGCGCGCACCGGCGGCAGGCCGCGCTGGGCCTCGTCGACCAGATCCATTGCCAGTCGGGCGAATCGGGGCTGCGCGTTCGGCGTGCCGGCCCGCGCGAACGCGATCCCCGCGGCCGCGGCCTGCTCGGCCAGTTCGTTGTCCAGGTCCCACACCACCTCGATGTGGTCGGCGACGAAGCCGACCGGGCACACGATGACCGCCTCGGTGCCGGCCTGCGCCAGCGCCTCCAGATGGTCGCCGACATCGGGTTCCAGCCAGGGCACCTGCGGGGGGCCGGACCGGGATTGCCACACCTGGTCGTAGTCGTCGTACCCGGCCGCGGCGGCGACCAGGCGCGCGGTATGGCCGACCTGGCGCTGATATAGGTCCTGGCCGCACCGCGAGGCGGCGCGCAGCGGAATGGAATGCGCGGTGAACACCAGCCGGGCCCGGTCGCGCAGGTCCGGCGCGAGGGTGGCCGCGGCGTCGCGCACGGCGTCGGCGAACATCTCGATCAGCAGCGGATGATCGAAGTACTGGCGCAGTTTGGTCAGTTCAGGGGCGGCCGAGCCGGCCGCGGCGCGACCCCGCGCGATGTCCTCCTGGTACTGCACACAACCGGAATAACCGCCCCAGGCCGAGGTGGTGAACACCGCCGCATGCCGAACACCGTTGTCGCGCATGGTCGCAACGGTGTCCTCCACATAGGGCTCCCAGTTGCGGTTGCCGAAGTACACCGGCAGATCCCAGCCGCGCGCCGCGATCTCGGTCTCGATCGCGCCGATCAGTTCCCGGTTGATGCCGTTGATCGGCGACACTCCCCCGAAATGCAGGTAGTGCTCGGCGACCGCCGCCAGCCGCTCCGGCGGCACGCCACGGCCCCTGGTGACGTTCTCCAGGAACGGCATGACCTGCTCGGGCCCCTCCGGGCCACCGAAGGACAGCAGCAGGACCGCGTCGAAGTTCATCGGATATCGCTACAGCAACTGGGTGCTGGCGCCACCGTCGGCATAGATGATGGTGCCCGTGGTGGCGGGCAGCCAGTCCGACAGCAGCGCACACACGGTCTTGGCGACCGGGGTGGGGTCCTTCATGTTCCAGCCGATCGGGGCGCGCTGGTCCCAGCCCTCCTCCAGCAGCCGCATCTGGTCACCGGCCTCGGCACCGAGCGCACCGCCGACGATGGCGCTCATCGCCAGCGTCCGGATGGGGCCCGCGGCAACGAGATTCGAGCGCACCCCGTAGGGCCCCGCCTCGCGGGCGACGAACCGGTTCACCGATTCCAGGGCGCTCTTGGCGACGGTCATCCAGTTGTAGGCCGGCATCGCGCGGGTCGGGTCGAAGTCCATGCCCACGATCCCGCCGCCGGGATTCATGATGGGCAGCAAGGCCTTCGCCAGCGAGGCATAGGAGTAGGCGGAGATGTGGATGCCCTTGGCGACATCCTCGTACGGGGCGTCGAAGAACGGGTTGATGCCCATCCCGCTCTGCGGCATGAAACCGATCGAGTGCACCACGCCGTCGAGCTTGTTGTCCGCCCCGATCACCTCGGACACCCGGCCCGCCAGCGAGTCCAGGTGCTCCTGGTTCTGCACGTCGAGTTCCAGCAAGGGAGCCGGATTCGGCAGCCGGTCGGCGATGCGCTGGATGAGCTTGAGCCGGTCGAAACCGGTCAGCACCAGTTCGGCGCCGGCCTCCTGCGCCACCTTGGCGATGTGGAACGCGATCGAGCTGTCGGTGATGATCCCCGTGACGAGGATGCGCTTGCCTTCGAGAAGCCCTGCCATGTGAAAGTCCTTACTGTTCGCGCGAATTCGAGAAGTTCTGGCGACGGCCGCCGTCAGTGACCCATGCCCATGCCGCCGTCGACCGGGATGACCGCGCCGGCGATGTAGGAGGCATCCTCGGACGCCAGGAAGCTCACCACGCCGGCGACCTCCTCGGCGGTACCGACCCGCTTGGCCGGGATGAAGTCCAGCGCGCCCTCCTGGATCCGTTCGTCCAGCGCGCGGGTCATCTCGGTGTCGATGTAGCCCGGTGCCACGACGTTGGCGGTGACGCCGGCCTTGGACAGCTCGCGGGAGATGGACCGGGCCATGCCGATCAGCCCGGCCTTGGCGGCCGCGTAGTTGGCCTGGTTGCCGATCCCCCACATCCCCGACACCGAGCCGATGTAGATGATCCGGCCGAAGCGCTTGCGCTGCATGCTGCGCGAGGCCCGCTGGGTCACCCGGAACGCCCCGGTCAGGTTGGCGTTGATGACCTCGGTGAACCGCTCCTCGGTCATCCGCATCAAGAAGGCGTCCTTGGAGATGCCCGCGTTGGAGACCAGCACCTCGACCGGGCCCTGGTGCTCCTCGACCTCGGTGAACGCGCGGTCGACGGCCGCGTTGTCGGTGACGTCGCACTCGACGCCGAACAGCCCCTCCGGGGCACCGGATCCGCGATGGGTGACCGCGACCTTGTGGCCGTCGGCGGCCAGTCGCTGCGCGATCGCCAGGCCGATGCCCCTGTTGCCACCGGTCACCAACACCGAGCGCGACACGAAGGGCGGACGACCAGCCGAGGGTTGCGAGACTTCACCGTCACTCATGCCGCCAAACCTATCGCCAAGCCCACCGTTCGCCGAAATCGGAGTGCCCGCACTCAGCCGGGCAGCCTGCGATTGATCAACAGCGCCGCCAGCGCCGAGGCCGCCAGCACCAGCGCCCCCAGCCGCAGCCAGCCCATGCTGGCGTCACCCTTGATGGTCTCGTAGCCGATCTGCTGCTGCAGCGAGGTGAACACCGCCTTGAGCTGTTCCAGGCTGGACGCGGTGAACGCCTCGCCGCCGGACAGGTCGGCGATCTTCTTGAGCATCTCGTCGTCGACCGGCACCGGCTGGCGCTGATCGTTGATCTCGACGTAGCCGTACGGGGTGCCGAAGGACACCGTCGAGATCGGCACGCCCTGGTCCTTGGCGGTGCGCGCCGCCGTGTAGGCGCCCTTCGGGTTGTCCGGGTTGGACGGCACGGTCTCCTTGCCGTCGGACATCAGCACGATCCGGGCCGGTGGCGGTTCGTCACCGCCGCCGATCACGGCGCCGACGGTGGCGATGGCCTGCAGCGCGGTGAAGATGCCCTCACCGGTGGCGGTGCGGTCGGCCAGCTGCAGCTTGTCGATACCGCTCTTGGTGGCGTCGCGGTTGGTGGTCGGCGAGACCAGCACGGTGGCGGTGCCGGCATAGGCGATCAGCCCCAGGTTGATCCCCGGGGTCAGCTGGTCGGCGAACTGTTTGGCCGCCTCCTGGGCGGCGACCAGCCGGCTGGGCGCCACGTCGGTGGCCCGCATGGACTGCGAGACGTCGATCACCAGCATGACCACCGCACGGTTGCGCGGGATGCGGACGTCGTGGGTGGGGCCCGCCATCGCGACGGTGAACAGCAGCAGCGACGCGACCAGCAGGATGGCGGGCACGTGCCGCCAGCGGGTGGGCTGTTTGGGCGCCACCTTCTCCAGCAGTTCCATGTTGGCGAAGCGCAGGATGCGCTTCTGGCGGGCCAGCTGCACCACGATGTACAGCCCGACCAGGCCGAGGATCACCAGCAGGAACAGGAAGAACCACTTGTGTTCGAATCCCGTCAGCGTCATCGGTCCGAGCAACGGCAAAGTCATGTGCGGCTTGTCATTTCCGTTTCGATACTCATCGGGCTGCCAGGGCGCCGCGCCGGCGGTTGGCCACGAACCGGACCACGTCGGCGATCCAGTCCCGGTCGGTGCGCAGGGTCAGCAGGGGGGCGTCGCAGCGGCGCAGGGTGCGGGCCACCTCGGCGCGGTGCGCGGCGGCGGCCTTGGCGAAATCGTCGCGCAGCTTGGCGTCGATGGTGAATTCCCGCGTCACACCGGTCTCGGTGTCCTGCAGGATCACATCGCCGATATCGGGCAGTTCGATATCGCGGGGATCGAGGATCTCGATGCCCAGCACCTCGTGCCTGCCGGAGATGGCGCGCAGCGGCCGCATCCAGTCGATCGGGCCGAGGAAGTCGCTGATGATCACCGCCATCCCGCGGCGGCGTTCCGGGCGGCGCAACGCGTCGATGGTGGCGGCCAGGTCACCGCGCACCCCGGGCGGGGCCTGCGGGGTGGTGGCGATGGCCCGCAGCAATTCCTGCTCGTGCAGCCGGCCCGACAGCGCCGGGACGCGGCGCAGGGTGTCGCCGTTGGAGATCAGCGCGCCGAGCCGGTTGCCACCGCCGCTGTTGAGGAAGGCGATCGCGGCCGCGGCGGCCACCGCCAGGTCGCGCTTCTCGCAACCGGCGGTGCCGAAGTCCAGGCTGGCCGACACGTCGACCACCAGCCAGGTCTCCAGCTCGCGGTCGGCGATCATCTGGCGGACGTGCGGGTGGGTGGTGCGGGCGGTCACCGACCAGTCCATCCGGCGGACATCGTCGCCGGGCTGGTACATCCGGGACTCGCCGGGTTCGGACCCCGGGCCGGGGATCAGGCCGAGGTGGTCCCCGTGCAGCACGCCGTCGAGCTTGCGGCGCACCGTGAGCTCGAGCTTGCGCAGCGCGGCGGACAGTTGCGGGTCACGGATCTCGCCGCGTTTGAGCGACGGCAGGTCGACCGTGCGGCCCGCATGATCCGGCACGGCGCCGGTCACCGACCGCTGGCCGCCGCCGCGGCAGGCACCCCGGGAGGCGCCGAATGTCCGTGCTGTGGAATCGCATTCACCTGCGGCAGCCCGACGGTCTGCAGGATGCGGTTGATCACGGTCTCCGAGGAGATCTCGTCGGCCAGCGCGTCGTAGGTGAGCACCAGCCGGTGCCGCAGCACATCCGGGATGACCTCGACGACGTCCTGCGGGATGACGTAGTCGCGCCCGCGCACCAGCGCCAGCGCGCGGGAGGCGGAGATGATGCCCAGCGAGGCACGCGGCGAGGCGCCGTAGGCGATCCACGACTTGGCGTCGGGCATGCCGAACTTCTCCGGCTCGCGGGTGGCGGTGACGACGCGCACCACGTAGTCGACCAGGGCGTGGTGCACGAAGTTGTTGGCGGCCACCTCCTGCAGGCGCAGCAGGTCGCCGGTGTTGAGGATCTGCTTGGGCTCCGGCGGTTTCACACCCATCCGGTAGATGATCTCGCGCTCTTCCTCCGGCGACGGGTAGTCGACGTTGAGCTTGAACAGGAACCGGTCGCGCTGCGCCTCGGGCAGCTGGTAGACGCCCTCCTGCTCGATGGGGTTCTGGGTGGCCATCACCAGGAACGGATTGGGCAGCGGGAACGTCTTGCCGCCGATGGAGATCTTGCGCTCGGCCATCACCTCGAGCAGGGCGGACTGCACCTTGGCCGGCGCGCGGTTGATCTCGTCGGCGAGCAGGAAGTTGACCACCACGGGCCCGAGTTCGATGTCGAACTCCTCCTTGCCCTGCCGGTAGATGCGGGTACCGACGATGTCGGTGGGCACCAGGTCCGGGGTGAACTGGATGCGGGCGAAGGTACCGCCGACCACCTTGGCGAAGGTCTCGACGGCCAGCGTCTTGGCCACGCCGGGCACGCCTTCGAGCAGCACGTGACCCTTGGCCAGCAGCCCGACCAACATGCGCTCCACCAGCTGGTCCTGACCGACGATGATCCGCTTGACCTCGAAGATCGCGCGTTCGAGGGTGTGCACCTCGTTCTGCAGCGCGCTGTTGTTGGTGGGGGCGGCGGAAGCCTGTGTCGGCGCTCCGGGCGGGTAGCCCTGCGTCGGGGCCGGGCCTGGGTAGCCTCCGGCGCCCTGCGGCGGCCCACTCGGTGACGTCATCTAGCTTCCTCCCACAGTCGTTGTGTGTACCCGGCTGGTCAACCCTGAACTACCAGGGCGCCGCCGGTGCGGCGACACGCCCGCCGTCAACTATTCCAGGCAGTCGGGGATCCGTCGACGCCGCGGGCCCCTGCTCAGGCTGTCCTCAGGATTCGATGATGCGCGACAGGTGCGGCGACATGCCCGCCATCCGGACCGGGCTGACAGTCACCTTCTCGGCGCTGCCGGAGGCCTCCAGCATCTTGCCGCCACCCAGATAGATGGCCACGTGCTGGCTGCCACCGGGCCCGTAGAAGATCAGGTCACCGCGCTTGGCCTGCGACGGCGGGATGGGCCTGCCGGTGTTGTACTGGTCGCCGGAGTACTTGGGGATCTGCACCCCGACACCGGCGAAGGCGTACCGGGTCAGGCCGGAACAGTCGAAGCCCATCTTTCCGGCGTCGTAGTCCACCCCGGGTCCCGGGCCGGTGAGCGTGCCCCCGCCCCACGAGTACGGCACACCCATCTGCGAGCCCGCGCGGCGGATCACGTATTCGATCGCCTGCGGGCCGCGCACCCGGCCGCCGGGCAGGGCGGCGGCCGACTTGGGTGCCAGGCCGAGGGACTGCAGGAACTGCTGCCCCAGACTGGCGGTGGTGTCCAGCGCGATCTTGCTGACCTGGAAGCCGGCGTTGGCCATGGCCACCGGATCACCGGGCCCGCCGGAGCTGACGATCTTCGGCAGCGTCGGATCCCATTGCCCGTCGTCGGGCGCCGCGGCGGCCGAGGGTCCGCCGATCACGGACCCGAGCGTCAGCGCCACCCCGGCGAGAACCGAGACGACGGCCACCTTGAATCGAAACATCTTGGAGCGCAATACAATCCTCAGGTCAGTACTCGATGTAGCGAATGACGTACGGGGTCATGCCGCCGGTCCGCACCGGCGAGACCTTGACGTTGGACCCGGTGTAGGGCGCCTCGAGCATCTGCCCGTTGCCGAGGTAGAGGGCGACGTGCTGGCTGCCGCCGGGGCCGTAGAAGATGACGTCGCCGCGGCGCATCTCCGAGGACGGGATCTTGCGGCCCATGTCGTACTGCGAGCCCGAGTAGTGCGGCAGCTTGATCCCGACCCCGGCGAAGGCGTACAGGATCAGGCCCGAACAGTCGAAACCGACTGTGCCCGCCCCGGAGTCGATGCCCCGGCTCGGGCCGCCGGCGTTGCCGCCACCCCACGAATACGGCACGCCCATCTGCGACATGGCCCGCTGGATCACGTACTCGGAGGCCTGCCGGCCGTACACGCGCGGGATCGCGCCGTTGGTGTAGCCGGTCGGCGTGGGGATCAAGCCCAGCTTCTGCAGGAAGGTGCGGCCCATGTTCGCGGTCAGCTGGGCCGAGGTGTTCATGATGCCGAGGATCGCGTTGATGATCGCGATCGGATCCCCGCTGACGAAGGCGCTGGGGATCATCGGCAGGGTGGTGTCCCACTGGCTGGTGTTGGCCGGGGCGGCGGTCTTGCCCGGGGCGCGGTCCCAGTCCGCGCCCGCGGCGGGAGCCGGCCCCGGGCCCCCGGGTTTGGGCGCGGCCTGCGGCCGGGCCGCGTCGGGGGCCGGTTGGGCCGCGTCGGGGGCCGGTTGGGCCGCGTCGGGCACCGGCCGCTGGGCGGCGGCCAGTTTCGCCTGTGCCGCACTGCGTTCGGCGGTCAGCTTGTCCAGTTCCTGCTGCTGGCCGGCGAAGGTCTGCTGGGCCTGGGTCAGGCTGGCCACCGCGGCGTCCTGGCTGGCTTGTGCGGCGGCGGCGGCCTTGTCGGCGGTCTCCTTGGCCAGCCGGGCGGCCGACTCCCGGTTGATCTGTTCGGTGCGGGCCCGCTGCAGGTCGGTGATGACCTGTTGTGAGCTCATGGCGAGCGCCTGGCCGGCCGCGGCGGTGCGCAGCGCCTCGGCCGGGTCCGCAGCGGTCAGGTAGGACGCGGACGGGCCGTTGACATAGGTGGCGGCGGCGAAGGTGTCGAAACGCTTCTGCGCGTCCGCGATCCGGGCGTCGGCGGCGCTGACGCCGCGCTTGCTCTCGTCCAGTTTCTGCTGCGCAACCGCGACGTTGTCGCGGGCGTCGGCGACGGCGACGAGGGCCTTGTTGACGCTCTCCTGTTGCATCTGCACGGCCGCGCCGAGGTCGTGCAATTTCTGGTCGGCCTCGGCGACCGCGGCGACGAGCGCGGCGATCCCCTCCGGGCCCACCGGTTCGGCGACCGAGATGGCCCCGTTCGGCATGGTCCCTGCCAGCAGCACGCCGAAGGTCACCGGAACCGCGCACAGCTGCGCGTACCACCGGGAGGCGCCAGGGGTGCGTCTCATTGGACTCAGGTCTCCTAGGGCTGGACGCGAACGTCGTGGCACTTCACGCAGTGCCCGTAGCGGCCCCGGGGCGATGCTCTCCCATCACATGGATCACATCAATCACAGCTGCAACTACAGGCACTGTCTGCACCGTACGTCACAGCACGCTCTAAAGAAACTTTAGTAACAAATTACATGATTGTAATTGAATCCGTCGTTACCGAATGGTGATATTCGAATTCGCCGGAGCCACTCGCCGGCTACTCGCGAGCCAATCACGCCATTACTGCGGCGCGCCGGATACCGCTTTTCCAGCAACATCTCGCCTGGCACGAACCTGCAGCATACGAGCTCCGACGGCGGCCGCAGCTACCCCGAGCACCAGCACGATGGTAAACGGCGTCCAGGGAAAGTCCGGGGTCTGCAACTGTGACACGAAATTCTTCGAAGATTGGACGGCATTACCCGTTTTCGCCAGGTCCTGACCGGCCTCCAAGGTGACCCGGTCATAAACGTGACTGTAGGTCCCCGCGAAGCCCGGGCTGATCACCAGGACCGTGGATCCCGGGTAGACCGTGCCGACGTCGTTGGCCACATCGCGCAGCGGCGTGTCGATCGGCGGACTGGTCGGCAGCACCACCAGCTTGAGGTCGATGCCCTGGGCCTTGGCGTCGGCCACCACCTGGGCCAAACCGGCCGGGTCGGCCGACGCGGGAGCGGCCACCCCGTCCTCGCGCACGTCGGCCAGCACCTGCGCCATGCATTGGTCCACCGGGGTGGTCAGGCCCAGACCCACGGTGGAACAGACGTCGGGCGGGATGTACGCGGGCACGAACTGAACCGTCACCCGGCAGACGGTACGCGAAATTCACCGGAGCGAGTGGCAGCACGCGCGCGAGGAGACAAGACTGGAACCGCCCCCTCGGGCGATTCACAGGACAAGCGTACTGTTAGGATTATCGGCGCCGTCGACACAGCCCGTCACGGCGATGACTAACCGGGAGTTGATGTGACTAGCACAGATTCGGTCAATTCATTTGGAGCCCGCGACACTCTTACCGTCGGGGACAACAGTTACGAGATCTTCCGCCTCGACGCGGTACCCGGGACCGAGAAACTGCCCTACAGCCTGAAGGTGCTCGCGGAGAACCTGCTGCGCACCGAAGACGGCGCCAACATCACCAAGGAACACATCGAGGCCATCGCGAACTGGGATCCCTCGGCCGAGCCGAGCATCGAGATCCAGTTCACCCCCGCCCGCGTGCTGATGCAGGACTTCACCGGCGTGCCCTGCATCGTCGACCTCGCCACCATGCGTGAGGCCGTCGCCACCCTCGGCGGCGACCCGAACAAGGTGAACCCGCTGTCCCCCGCCGAGATGGTCATCGACCACTCCGTCATCCTCGACGTGTTCGGCAACGCCGGCGCCTTCGAGCGCAACGTCGAACTCGAATACGAACGCAACGGCGAGCGCTACCAGTTCCTGCGCTGGGGTCAGGGCGCGTTCGACGACTTCAAGGTCGTCCCCCCGGGCACCGGCATCGTGCACCAGGTCAACATCGAGTACCTGGCCCGGGTGACCATGGTGCGTGACGGGGTGGCCTACCCCGACACCTGTGTGGGCACCGACAGCCACACCACGATGGAGAACGGCCTGGGCGTGCTGGGCTGGGGCGTCGGCGGTATCGAGGCCGAGGCGGCCATGCTGGGCCAGCCCGTCTCGATGCTCATCCCCCGCGTCGTCGGCTTCAAGCTGACCGGGGAGATCAAGCCGGGCGTCACCGCCACCGACGTGGTGCTCACCGTCACCGACATGCTGCGCAAGCACGGCGTCGTCGGTAAGTTCGTCGAGTTCTACGGCAAGGGTGTGGCCGAGGTGCCGCTGGCCAACCGCGCCACCCTGGGCAACATGAGCCCCGAATTCGGTTCCACCGCAGCCATTTTCCCGATCGACGAAGAGACCATCAACTACCTGCGCCTCACCGGGCGCAGCGACGAGCAGCTGGCGCTGGTCGAGGCCTACGCCAAGGCGCAGGGCATGTGGCACAACCCGGACCACGAGCCGGCCTTCTCCGAGTACCTCGAGCTGGATCTGTCCACCGTGGTGCCCTCGATCTCGGGCCCCAAGCGTCCGCAGGACCGCATCGAACTGTCCGACGCCAAGAACGCCTTCCGCAAGGACATCCACAACTACGTCGAGGAGAACCACCCGACGCCGGAGACCAAGCTGGACGAGGCCGTCGAGGAGTCCTTCCCCGCCAGCGATCCGGCCTCGCTGTCCTTCGCCGACGACGGTGCGGTCGACGTCCGCCCGTCGGCCGCCAACGGGGCCGCGGGCCGGCCGTCCAAGCCGGTCACCGTGCGCTCCGAGGAGCGCGGTGAGTTCGTGCTCGACCACGGCGCCGTCGTCGTCGCGGGCATCACCTCGTGCACCAACACCTCCAACCCGTCGGTCATGCTGGGTGCCGCCCTGCTGGCCAAGAAGGCCGTCGAGAAGGGCCTGACCACCAAGCCGTGGGTCAAGACGAACATGGCGCCGGGGTCGCAGGTGGTCACCGACTACTACAACAAGGCCGGCCTGTGGCCGTACCTGGAGAAGCTGGGCTACTACCTGGGTGGCTACGGCTGCACCACGTGTATCGGCAACACCGGTCCGCTGCCCGACGAGATCTCGGCGGCCATCAACGACAACGACCTGTCGGTGACCGCCGTGCTGTCGGGCAACCGCAACTTCGAGGGCCGCATCTCCCCCGACGTGAAGATGAACTACCTGGCTTCGCCGCCGCTGGTGATCGCCTACGGCATCGCGGGCACCATGGACTTCGACTTCGAGACGGACCCGCTCGGCCAGGACGGCGACGGCAACGACGTGTTCCTCAAGGACATCTGGCCGTCTGCCGCCGAAATCGAGGAGACGATCGCCAGCTCCATCAACCGGGACATGTTCACCGACTCCTACGCCGACGTGTTCAAGGGCGACGAGCGCTGGCGTTCGCTGCCCACGCCCGAGGGCAACACCTTCGAGTGGGACGCGAAGTCCACCTACGTCCGCAAGGCCCCCTACTTCGACGGCATGCCCGCCGAGCCGCAGCCGGTCAAGGACATCACCGGCGCCAGAGTGCTTGCGCTGCTGGGTGATTCGGTGACCACCGACCACATCTCACCGGCCGGCAGCATCAAGAAGGGCACCCCGGCCGCGCAGTACCTGGAGGCCAACGGCGTCGAGCCCAAGGACTTCAACTCGCTGGGGAGCCGGCGCGGCAACCACGAGGTGATGATCCGCGGCACCTTCGCCAACATCCGCCTCAAGAACCAGCTGCTCGACGATGTGTCCGGTGGCTACACCCGCGACTTCACCCAGCCTGGTGGTCCGCAGGCGTTCATCTACGACGCCTCGGTCAACTACCAGAAGGCCGGCATCCCGCTGGTCGTGCTGGGCGGCAAGGAGTACGGCTCCGGCTCGTCGCGCGACTGGGCGGCCAAGGGCACCACGCTGCTGGGTGTGCGCGCCGTGATCACCGAGTCGTTCGAGCGCATCCACCGCTCCAACCTGATCGGCATGGGCGTCATCCCGCTGCAGTTCCCCGCCGGTGAGTCGGCGGCGAGCCTCAAGCTGGACGGCACCGAGACCTTCGACATCACCGGTATCGAAGAGCTCAACGCCGGCAAGACGCCCAAGACCGTGCACGTCACCGCCAAGAAGATCGCGGAAGACGGCACAGTGTCTTCAACGGTGGAGTTCGACGCCGTGGTCCGCATCGACACCCCCGGTGAGGCCGACTACTACCGCAACGGCGGCATCCTGCAGTACGTGCTGCGCAACATGCTGAAGTCCTGAGCCAGAGTCCCAGGCGATAAGTCAGCGCAGTGCCCAAAGTCACCGACGACCATCTGACGGCACGCCGGCGCCAGATTCTCGACGGTGCCCGGCGCTGTTTCGCGGAGTACGGGTACGAGAAGGCGACCGTGCGGCGGCTCGAACACACCATCGGGCTGTCGCGCGGCGCCATCTTCCACCACTTCCGCGACAAGGACACGCTGTTCTTCGAACTGGCCCGCGAGGACGCCGAGCGGATGGCCGAGGTGGCCTCCCGCGAGGGCCTCATCCAGGTGATGCGCGACATGATCGCCGCACCGGAGCAGTTCGACTGGCTGGCCACCCGGCTGGAGATCGCGCGCAAGCTGCGCAACGATCCGGCCTTCCACGCCGGGTGGGCCGAGCGGTCAGCGGAGCTGTCGGCCGCGACCAGCGAGCGGTTGCGACGGCAGAAGCAGGCCGGCCGGCTGCGCGATGACGTGCCCGGTTCGGTGCTGCAGAACTATCTGGACCTGGTGCTCGACGGGCTGGTGGCCCGGCTGGCATCCGGCGACACCACCGAAAACCTCAGCGCGGTGCTGGACCTCGTCGAGGAGTCGGTGCGCCAGCGCGGCTGATCAACCGATGCGCCGGTGATTGGGCCCACCGCGGCTGCGCATGGTGGTGCCGGATTCCCGCAACATGCTGTGCACGGACCCGTACGAGCGGCCGGTCATCGCCACCAGTGACCGGATGCTCGCGCCCCGCTCGTACGCGGTGCGCAGCTCGGTCAACACCTGGTCCCGGGACTTGCTGCTTTCGTTCATCAGACGTCTCCCCACTTCTGCGAATGCATCCCGCGGGTACACAGCCTAGGAAGCGGTCAAACCTGATGGGCCGAATTCGGGAAATGCGTTGCGAACTCAAACAAGTCCGCACGCCGCCGCAAACTCAGGCGAGTTCGATCAGGTCCCGGTACTCGTCGGACCAGAAGTCCTCGGTGCCGTCCGGCAGCAACACCACCCGCTGCGGATCCAGCGCCTCGGCGGCGCCCGGATCGTGGGTCACCAACACCACCGCACCCTCGTAGCTACGCAGCGCGTCGAGCACCTGCTCACGTGAGGCCGGGTCGAGGTTGTTGGTCGGCTCGTCGAGCAGCAACACGTTGGCGGTCGAGGCCACCAGGCCGGCCAGCGCCAAGCGGGTCTTCTCGCCACCGGACAGCGTCCCGGCCGGCTGGTCCAGCTGCGGACCGGTGAACATGAAGGCGCCCAACAGTCCTCGCAGATCCTGCTCGCCGGTGTCGGGTGCGGCGTGCCGGATGTTCTCCCAGACGCTCGCCCCGTTGTCCAGGGTGTCGTGCTCCTGGGCGAAGTAGCCGATCTTCAGGCCGTGACCGGGAACCAGGCCGCCGGCATCGGGCGTCTCCACGCCGGCCAGCAGCCGCAGCAGCGTCGTCTTGCCCGCGCCGTTGAGCCCGAGCACCACCACGCGCGAGCCGCGGTCGATGGCCAGGTCCACCCCGGTGAAGATCTCCAGCGAGCCGTAGGTTTTCGTCAATCCCTTGGCCACCAACGGTGTCTTGCCGCACGCCGCCGGGGTGGGGAACTTGATCCTGGCCACCTTGTCGGCCACCCGCTCGGCATCGAGCTCGGCGATCATCCGCTCGGCGCGACGCAACATGTTCTGCGCCGCAACGGCTTTGGTGGCCTTGGCGCCCATCTTGGCGGCCTGGGCCCGCAGCGCGCCCGCCTTCTTCTCGGCGTTGGCCCGCTCGCGGCGGCGCCGCTGTTCGTCGGTGGCCCGCGCGTCGAGGTACTTCTGCCAGCCCATGTTGTAGATGTCGGCCTCACCGCGGACCGCGTCCAGGAACCACACCCGGTTGACGACGTCGGCCAGCAGGTCCACATCGTGGCTGATGACGACGAGTCCGCCGGTGTGGTTCTGCAGGAAGGTGCGCAGCCAGCCGATCGAGTCGGCGTCGAGGTGGTTGGTGGGCTCGTCGAGCAGCAGGGTGGTGCCCGAGCCCGATCCCTCGGACGCGGCGAACAGGATGCGGGCCAACTCCACCCGGCGGCGCTGACCGCCCGACAGGGTGCGCAGCGGCTGGGTCAACACCCGGTCGGGCAGTCCCAGGCTGGCGCAGATCCGGCCGGCCTCGCTCTCGGCGGCGTACCCGCCGAGCGCGGCGAAGCGTTCCTCGAGCTGGCCGTAGCGGCGCACGGCCTTGTCCCGGGCGGCGTCGTCGGCAACCTCGGCCATCAGCGCCTGCTGCTTCTCCAGCTCCGACAGCAGGGTGTCCAGACCGCGGGCCGACAACACCCGATCCCTGGCCAGCACGTCCAGGTCACCCTCGCGGGGGTCCTGCGGCAGGTAACCGACCTCACTGGTGGTCTCGACCTTGCCGGCATAGGGTTCGCCCTCGCCGGCCAGGATCCGCATGGTGGTGGTCTTGCCGGCGCCGTTGCGCCCGACCAGCCCGATCCGGTCGCCGGGCTGCACGCGCAGTGCCGCACCCTCGATGGACAGCAGTGTGCGCGCCCCGGCGCGGACCTCCAGGTCCGTTGCGGTGATCACGCACCTACCTCCTACTACTTGTCGTCTGTGAAAACTGCCGGCCGCTTCTCGGCGCGCGCGGCGACCGCTTCCTCGAAATTGGCGGTGAGCAGACGCACGAACAGCTGGCCCAGTCCTTCGGCCTGCATATGCCCCTCGAGGCTGGCGGCGTCCAGTCCACTCCACAGCGTCCGCTTGGTCAACTCGGTTCCTGGCCGGGAAAACGCCGCGATGCGCTGGGCAATTCCGTAGCAGTATGCCAGCAACTCGTCCTCGGCCACCACTTGCGAGACCAGCCCGATCCGTTCGGCCTCGGCCGCGTCGACATCCCGACCGGTCAGCATGATCTCGAAGGCCCGCGACGCCCCGATGGCCCGCGGCAGCAGGTAGGACAGCCCGAGCTCGCTGGCCGTCAGGCCGTTGTTGATACCGGCGGCCCGGAAGTAGGCGCCCGTCGCGGCGACCCGGATATCGCAGGCCAGCGCCAGGCACAGGCCCCCGCCGATGGCGGCTCCGTTGACCGCGGCGATCACCGGCTGGTGCAGCCGGCGCAGCGCCAGGATGACCTCGTCGAGCACTTCCATGGACCGCAGGGCGAACGTCGGCCGGGTCAGCCCGGCCACGTGCGGTACCGAGCCCGCCGACTTGTGGTCGGCGCCCGAGGAGAAGCCGCGGCCGGCGCCGGTCAACACCACGACGCGGACGTCGTTGTCGAAGCGCAGCTCCTCCAGCACCGTCCGCAGCGGCACCATGACGTCGAACGCCATCGAGTTCATCCGCTCGGGCCGGTTCAGCGTGACCAAGGCCACGCCCGGCTGCGGTCGGTCGATGAGGACGAAATCGCTGTGATCGGTCACACGTGCACGCTAGCGCGTGCCCGGTGCGTCAGTTCTGCTGCGACGCGATGGCCGCGTCAGTTCTGCTGCGACGCGATGGCCGCGTCGATATCGAACTCTTTGATCTTGGTGATCAGCTCGTCGAGTTGCGCGGGGCCCAGCGCGCCGGACTGCCGGAACACCTGGTGGCCCTTCTTGAACGCCATCAGGGTCGGGATGGCCTGGATCTCGGCGGCCTGCGCCAACTCCGGCTCCGCCTCCGTGTCGACCTTGGCGTGCACCACGTCGGGGTGCTTGTCGGCGGAGGCTCCGTAGGTCGGGGCGAAGGCGCGGCACGGACCACACCACGACGCCCAGAAGTCGACGATCACGATCTCGTTGTCGTCGAGGATGCCCTTGAATTCGGCTGCGGTGATGTCTCGTGTACCCACGTTTTTCCTAACGTTTTCCCGATTCCGGTTGTTCCGTACTCAGCTTCTGACGACCATCTTCGCCGCCACCCGCGCGCAGTGCTCGGCGTTGGCCAGAATCTGCCGTTGCCTACGTGGCCACCAGAACACTTCTACCCCCAGCAGGGCCAGATATACGGCCGACGCGATCGCATTTCCGGCCGATCCGTACACCGCATCCCACAACGCGGTTCCCGCCGCCACGACCAGCAGCAGCCACACCAGCCAGCGCAGTGGCCGCACCCCGGCCGCCGCGGCGATCAGCCCGGTGGCGTAGTCCAGGACGGCCCGGGCCTGGCCGGTGACGGCCGCCCCGCCGCGGACGGTACGCGCCACCGCCACCCGCTCTCCCGGGCTCAGCGCCGCCGCGCCCGGCCAGTACCGGGCCATCCGGCGTCCCATCCAGGCGCCGTAGCCGACGGCCAGCACCAGGAACGCGATGACGCCACCGAGCGCCATCCCGGAGTCGAGCCAGGCCAACACGCCGACGACGGCCCCGACCGCGACACCGACCGTGACGCCCCGCGTCACCGCGCCTGCGCGCCACACGAACGCCGGCACCGTCAGCATCGTGTCATTGTGCGCCGCCGTGCCCGGCGCCGCGGCGGGATCCGGGAGAGGTCAGCGGCGTTCGCCGAGCCCGGCCTCCCTGGCCCGGACGATCGCCTCCGACCGGTCGGCCACCTGCAGCTTGGCGAAGATGTTCGACACGTGATTGGCCACCGTCTTCGGTGAGATGACCAGGCGCCTGGCGATGACGGCGTTCCCGTGGCCGGCGGCGATCAGCTCCAGCACCTCGTTCTCGCGTTCGGTCAGTTGCGGGAAAGCGGCCGCCGCCACCCCGTGCGGATGGGCGAAGTAGTCGATCAGCCGGTGCGCGATCGCCGGACCGAAGATGGCCTCGCCGTGGGCGGCGGCCTGGATAGCGCGGACGATCTCGTCCTGTTCGGCACCTTTGAGCAGGTAGCCGCGGGCACCGGCCTGCATGGCCGCGAACACCGAGGTGTCGTCCTCGAACATGGTGAGCACCAGGAGGGCGACCGTGGGGGTGGCGGCCATGATCCGGCGGGTCGCCTCGATACCGTCGGTTTCGGGCATCTGCAGGTCCATCACCACCACGTCGGGCTCGAAAGACCGCGCCGCGGCGACGGCCTCGGCACCGGTGCTGGCCTCCGCGACCACCTCGATTCCGGCGGCCACCGACAGCACGGTGCGCAGGCCGCTGCGAACCAGCGGATGGTCGTCGGCGATGACGACGCGCAGCGGAGGTTTTGTCGCGGTGCTCATCGTTCCCGCAACGGTAGTTTCGCGAGCACCCGGGTGCCACCTTCGGGACTGGCTTCCACCGACAGGGTGCCGCCCAGCTCGCTCGCGCGTTCGCGCATCGACGCGAGCCCGACGCCGGGCATCCAGGTGGCGCCGGTGCCGACACCGTCGTCGACGACCTGGACCTCGAGGGCACCGTTCATCGAGATGCGTAGCAGGCAGTGATTGGCGTTGGCGTGCCGAGCCACGTTCGTGACGGCCTCGGCACCGATGCGGTAGGCGGCCACCTCCACGGCGGCGGGCAACGGCGGCAGGTCGGCGGGAGCCTCCACGGTGACCCGTAACCCGTCGACGCGGCCGCTGCCCGCCCGGACGAACCCGGCCGCCTGTTCGCGAAGCGCGCGCACCAGGCCGAGCTCGTCCAGCGCCGGCGGTCGCAGGTCGTACACCAGGCGCCGGATCCCCTCGATGGACGCCTTGACCTCCGCCCGCAGCTGGACCAGCAGTTCGTCGGCGGCGCCCGGGTCACTGTGCAGGACGTTGCGGGCGGCATCGATCTGCAGCGCCACCGCGGTCAGTGTCGGGCCGAGACCGTCGTGCAGATCACGGCGGAACCGGCGCCGTTCCTCCTCCAGCGCGGCCACCAGCCGTTCACGCGAATCCTGCAGTGCCGCTGTCAGTGCGACGGCGTGCACGGCGACGCCGGCCTGGCGGGCGACGTCGTCGAGCAGTCGGCGGTCGGCGGGGGTGAAACCGTCGTCTCCGCTGCGGGCGGCCAGCGCCAGCGAGCCGACCGGCGCCCCCTGATACTGCAGCGGCAGCCGCAAGGCAATCGGTGCCTCATGTCCATAGGAGGCAACGATTTTCGGGTTGCCCGTGGTGTCGTCGCCCAGGATCCGGTTCGGCACCTCGACGGCGACGTAGGGCAGTTTGAGCGCGTGGCCGACGGTTTCGACGAGGCGCGGCAGCACCTCGTCCGGGGCCAACGTCGATTCCAGCCGTTGCCCCAGCTGGGACAACACCTCGTACGGTTCGTCACGCGCGCCGTACAGCAGCCGGTTGGCGCCGCGCTGCAAGCGATACCGCAGCGGGTTGAACGCCGCGGCCACCACACCCGTGGCGATCAACGACGGGATCAGCCCGGCGCTGGCCTGCAGGACCGCCCCCGTCGCGGCCACGATCGCGACGTACATGGCCAGCACCAGGATGGTCAGTGCGCCGTAGACGAGCGACCGCTTGAGGATGACGTCGATGTCGTACAGCCGGTACTTGAGCACGGCCACCGTGATGGTGCAGATCAGCAGGGCCATGTGCAGCTTGAACGCCAGGCCACTCGGGGTGCCGGGCGCGATATAGCCCATCGCGATGGTGACGGGCAGAAAGACCGCCACCGAGGCGAGCCACTTCAGCTGCAGCCGTTCTTCGCCGCGGGCCCGCCGGAAGCGCAGCAGCAGGCTGACCACCCCGACGATGAGCACCAGATCCAGCACGGTGTCGGAGATCCGGTGGGCCTCGGTCAGTGCGTCACCCCAGGCCGCGATCCCGACCGGGTTGTCGATGGTGGCCAGGCTCGTCGCGTCGGCGACCATCGCGCCCGGGCGGAAGATCTGGGAGATCAGCAGCACGGCGGTGGCCAAGGCGGCGACGCCCAGCACCGGCGCCCAGCGCCGGGACAGCAGCCTGCCGTCGGGGAACACCAGCAGCACCGCGGGGATGACACCGATGTAGAGCACCCAGGACCAGTTCGACAGCCACAGCGCCCATTGGCCACCGGGCAGGTCGTGACCGGGGGTGAGCAGGGTGTAGACCGCGTACTCACTGCCCAGCGCGGTGGCCGCGGCCGCCAGGCTGGCTCCGCAGAACAGCCAGCCGAAGGGATTACGTGGGCGTTTGGTGACGATCAGCGCGCCGGCCGCGGCCCACGCGAACGTCTGCAGCACGGTGGCCGTCCAGAGTTCGGTCTTCAAGCCGGAGGTGTCGAGCGTGCGGTTCATCCAGTGCATCACCACGGTGACGGTGCCCAGCACCACGGCGAGCCCGGCGGCTCCGCAGGCCATCCGCACCGCACCGCGCCAGAACGTCATGGGTCAAGCATGAACGAAACGGCTCCCGTCGTCATGGGTGCGCATTCCCGACCGGTCCGGGAATCGGTGCACCGGGAAAACCTCCCGGCCGATGGGGTGCCGGCACCCGTGTCCCGAGGTGTCTGGGCGCGCCAGGTTTGTCACATCAACGACAAACCAGCGAAAGGAACGATCGTGCGAACTCACCCGATCACCGCCGCCACCGCGGCCGCCCTCTTCACCGCCGCCGTGGCAGCCTCGGCCTCGGCCGCGGCCGCGCCGTCGGGCCCGTCGAACGCCCAGGACACCGTGAATTCGTTGAGGGCCCAGGGCTATTCGGTGATCCTCAGCCGGACCGGGACGGCGCCGTTGACCCAATGCCTGGTGCACGCCATCCGGCCGGGCCAGGAGGTCACTCGCAGTGACAGCAGCGGCCCCGGCGACACGTTCACCACGGTCGTCGTCTCGAAGTCGATCTACCTCGACATCGAGTGCTGAGCACTCGGTCGGGCCGAGGTGCTGAGCACTCGGTCGGGCCGAGGTGCTGAGTACTCGGTCCGATCAGACCGTGAAGCCGAGCGCCCGCAGCTGCTCGCGGCCGTCGTCGGTGATCTTGTCCGGGCCCCACGGCGGGTTCCACACCCAGTTCAGCTTGATGTCCTTGACCAGGCCCGCTCCGATCAGCGCGGTGCGGGTCTGGTCTTCGATGACATCGGTGAGCGGGCAGGCCGCCGAGGTCAGCGTCATGTCGATCAGCGCGACCTTGCCGGCCTCCCCGTCCTCCAGGTTCAGCCCGTACACCAGGCCGAGGTCCACGACGTTGATGCCCAGCTCGGGATCGACCACGTCACGCATGGCCTCTTCGACGTCGGCCAGCAGTAGTTCTTCGGTCTGGTCACTCATCGTTTCTCCTCCACCTCAGCGCTCGCCTCGGCGAGCGCATCATGTTCTGGCCTGGCGTCGGCCAGGGCGGCCTTGAAAGCCATCCAGCCCAGCAGTGCGCATTTCACCCGGGCCGGGTAGCGGGATACCCCGGCGAAGGCGATGCCATCGCCCAACACATCCTCGTCCCCCTCGACGTTGCCGCGTGAGGAGATCATCTCCGTGAACGCCGCGACCGTCTTGAGCGCATCACCGACGGACTGGCCGATCACCTGGTCGGTGAGCACCGACGTCGAGGCCTGGCTGATGGAGCAGCCCTGCCCGTCATAGGAGATGTCGTCGACGGTCTCGCCGTCCTCGGACAGCCGGACCCGCAGCGTCACCTCGTCACCGCAGGTCGGGTTGACGTGGTAGACCTGCGCACCGTACGGCTCACGCAGGCCTCGGTGGTGCGGATGCTTGTAGTGGTCCAGGATGACTTCCTGGTACATCTGCTCCAGTCTCACGCCATCACGCCCCGAAGAACTCGATGGCCCGTTTGACACCCGCCACCAGGCGATCGACCTCGTCGAGCGTGTTGTACACCGCGAACGACGCCCGCGCGGTGGCGGCGATGCCGAACCGGCGGTGCAGCGGCCAGGCGCAGTGATGGCCCACCCGCACCGCCACGCCCTCGTCGTCCAGCACCTGCCCGACGTCGTGAGCGTGCACCCCGTCGACGACGAAGCTCACCGGCGAACCGCGGTGTTCCAGCGTGGTGGGGCCGATGATGCGCACCCCGGGGATGGCGCCCAGCCCGTCGAGCGCCGCGGCCACCAGCTCGTTCTCGTGCGTCTGCACCGCGGGCATCCCCAGGGCGCCGAGATACCGTGCCGCCGCGGCCAATCCGACCACCTGGGAGGTCATCGGCGTACCCGCCTCGAACCGCTGCGGGGCGGGTGCGTAGGTGGTGGCCTCCATGGTGACGGTCTCGATCATCGAGCCGCCGGTGATGAACGGCGGCATCGCATTGAGCAGCCGGCGCCGGCCGTAGAGCACGCCGATGCCGGTCGGACCCAGCATCTTGTGCCCGGAGAACGCCGCATAGTCGACGTCCAGGGCGTGGAAATCCACCGGCAGGTGCGGCACCGACTGGCAGGCGTCCAGCACCGTGAGCGCGCCGACGGCGTTGGCCCGCGCGACCAGTTCGGCGACCGGGGCGACCGCTCCTGTGACATTCGAATGATGGCTGAAGGCAACGACTTTGACCCGCTCGTCGAGCTCCAGCGAATCCAGGTCGATACGTCCGTCATCGGTGACGCCATACCAGCGCAGGGTCGCCCCGGTGCGCTGGGCGAGCTCCTGCCACGGGATCAGGTTGGCATGGTGCTCCAGCTCGGTGGTGACGATGACATCGCCTGGCCCCACCGCGCGGTCGAAGCGCCGGTCCCCCAGCGTGTACGCCACCAGGTTCAGCGATTCGGTGGCGTTCTTGGTGAACACCAGCTCGTCGTCGTCGGCACCGACGAAGGCCGCGATATCGGCGCGGCCCTGCTCATAGGCGTCGGTGGACTCCTCCATCAGCTGGTGCGCGCCGCGGTGCACCGCGCCGTTGGAGGTGGTCAGGAAGTCCCGTTCGGCGTCGAGCACCTGCAGCGGCTTCTGCGATGTGGCCCCGGAATCCAGGTAGGCCAACTGGTTCCCGCCGCGCATCACCCGGCTCAGGATCGGAAAGTCAGATCTGATCCTGGTCACATCCAGATCGACTGACGCCGTCACATCAGGCTCCAGCCGCGGCCTGGGTGAAGCGCTCGTAACCGTTCTCTTCCAGCTCGTCGGCCAGTTCCGGCCCCCCGGAAGTGACGATGCGCCCGTCGAAGAACACGTGCACGAACTGCGGCTTGATGTAGCGCAGGATGCGGGTGTAGTGCGTGATCAGCAGGACGCCGCCGTTCTCGGCTTCCTTGTAGCGGTTGACACCCTCGCTCACGATGCGCAGCGCGTCGACGTCGAGGCCGGAGTCGGTCTCGTCCAGGATGGCGATCTTCGGCTTGAGCAGGCCCAGCTGCAGGATCTCGTGGCGCTTCTTCTCACCACCGGAGAAGCCCTCGTTGACGCTGCGCTCACCGAACGCCGGGTCGATGTCCAGATCCGACATGGCGGCCTTGACCTCTTTGACCCAGTGCCGCAGCTTCGGCGCCTCGCCGCGCACGGCGGTCGCGGCGGTGCGCAGGAAGTTCGACATGGACACGCCGGGCACCTCGACCGGGTACTGCATGGCCAGGAACAGGCCCGCGCGGGCGCGTTCGTCGATGCTCATCTCCAGCACGTCGGCGCCGTCCAGGGTGATCGTGCCCGACGTGACGGTGTACTTCGGATGACCGGCGATGGCGTAGGACAGCGTCGACTTACCGGAGCCGTTGGGGCCCATCACCGCGTGTGTCTCACCGGATTTCACGGTGAGGTCGACGCCCTTGAGGATCGGGATCTCCTGCCCGTCCGGCGCGTTGACGCTGACGTGCAGGTCCGTGATGGCGAGGGTGGTCATGAGTGGGTGTTTCCTTCGGTCAGTTCGAGTTCGTGTTCGATGGCTGCGGTGAGGCGGTCCCGGACCGCGGGCACGGAGATCTTCTGGATCAGTTCGCCGAAGAAGCCGCGCACCACCAGCCGGCGGGCCTGGTCCTCGGGGATACCGCGGGCCCGCAGGTAGAACAGCTGCTCGTCGTCGAAGCGCCCGGTGGCGCTGGCGTGGCCGGCGCCGAGGATCTCGCCGGTCTCGATCTCCAGGTTGGGCACCGAGTCCGCGCGGGCGCCGTCGGTGAGCACCAGGTTGCGGTTCACCTCGTAGGTGTCGGTCCCGGTGGCCTCGGCGCGGATCAGCACGTCGCCGACCCAGACGGTGTGGGTGTCGGGCTTGTCGCTGGACGGATCTCCTTGCAGCGCACCCTTGTACGTGACGTGCGACCGACAGTTCGGCTGGGCGTGGTCGACCAACAGCCGCGACTCCAGGTGCTGGCCGTCGTCGGCGAAGTACAGGCCGAGCAGTTCGGCGTCGCCACCCGGCGCGTCGAACCGCACCCGCCCGGTCAGCCGCGCGATCTCGGCGCCCAGCGTGACGTTGAAGTGCCGGAACACCGCGTCCTTGCCGAGCGCGGCGTGATGCATGGTGACGTGCACGGCGTCGTCGGCCCAGTCGGCGATGGACACCACCTTGAGCTGCGCGGCGTCGCCGAGCACGAATTCGACGTTGTCGGCATAGGTTCCGCTGCCGCGGTGGTCGATGACCACCACTGCCTCGCCCAGCTCCTCGACACGGATCTGCAGGTGCCCGTAGGCGGTCGCGCCCGCGCCGGGCCCGCTGACCGTGATCTCGATGGGCTCGTCCACCACCGTGTTGCGCCCGACGGTCACCACCGTCGCCTGCGAGAACGACGAGAACGCTTGGGCGGCAACCCGATCGGCGGGCACGCCGCCCTGGCCGAGCCGTTCGTCGCCACGCTGGACGGCCTCGACGGTGACACCCGGGCGTTCGGTGACCTCGATCAGCGCGCTGCCGTCGGCGGCCGCGGTGCCGTTGTGCAGCCCGCGCAGCCGCTTGAGCGGGGTGAACCGCCAGATCTCGTCGCGGCCGGCGGGCACCTCGAAGGCGTCGACGTCGAAGGAGGTGAACGCCTCGCCCTTGGTTGATTCCAGAGCGATACCGGTCATCCCACAGCGCCTTCCATCTGCAGCTCGATGAGCCGGTTCAGTTCCAGGGCGTACTCCATCGGCAGTTCCTTGGCGATCGGCTCGACGAAGCCGCGCACCACCATGGCCATCGCCTCGTCCTCGGTCAGGCCGCGGCTCATCAGGTAGAACAGCTGGTCCTCGCTGACCTTGGACACGGTGGCCTCGTGGCCCATCGTGACGTCGTCCTCACGGATGTCGACATAGGGGTAGGTGTCGCTGCGGCTGATCGTGTCGACCAGCAGGGCGTCACATTTCACGGATGACCGCGACCCGTGCGCCCCCTTGTTGACCTGGATCAGGCCGCGGTAGGACGCGCGCCCGCCGCCGCGGGCGACGGACTTGGACACGATGTTGCTCGACGTGTGCGGCGCCAGGTGCAGCATCTTGGCGCCGGTGTCCTGGTGCTGGCCCTCGCCGGCGAACGCGACCGAGAGCACCTCACCCTTGGCGTGCTCACCGGTCATCCAGACCGCCGGGTATTTCATGGTGACCTTGGAGCCGATGTTGCCGTCGATCCACTCCATGGTGGCGCCGGCCTCCGCCCTGGCCCGCTTGGTGACCAGGTTGTAGACGTTGTTCGACCAATTCTGGATGGTCGTGTACCGCACGCGCGCACCGGGTTTCACCACGATCTCGACGACGGCGGAGTGCAGCGAGTCGCTCTTGTAGATCGGCGCCGTGCAGCCCTCCACGTAGTGCACGTAGGAGCCCTCGTCGGCGATGATCAGGGTGCGCTCGAACTGGCCCATGTTCTCGGTGTTGATCCGGAAGTAGGCCTGCAGCGGGATGTCGACGTGCACACCCGGCGGGACGTAGATGAACGAGCCGCCCGACCAGACCGCGGTGTTCAGCGCGGAGAACTTGTTGTCACCGGCCGGGATCACGGTGCCGAAGTACTGCTTGAAGATCTCCGGGTGCTCACGCAGGCCCGAGTCGGTGTCCAGGAAGATGACGCCCTGGGCCTCCAGGTCCTCGCGGATCTGGTGGTAGACCACCTCGGACTCGTACTGGGCGGCCACACCCGCGACCAGCCGCTGCTTCTCGGCCTCCGGGATGCCCAGCCGGTCGTAGGTGTTGCGGATGTCCTCGGGCAGCTCCTCCCAGGACGCCGCCTGCTTCTCGGTGGAGCGCACGAAGTACTTGATGTTGTCGAAGTCGATGCCCTCGAGATTGGAGCCCCAGTGCGGCATCGGCTTCTTGTCGAAGGTGCGCAGCGCCTTCAGCCGGATGTCGAGCATCCACTCGGGCTCGTTCTTCTTGCCCGAGATATCGCGCACGACCGCCTCGGACAGCCCACGGGTGGCCGCGGCGCCGGCGGTGTCACTGTCCGACCAGCCGTAGCCGTACTTGCCCAGGGAGGCAATGGTCTCCTCCTGGGTCAGCTGTTCCGGGGTGAGGGTCATCGCGACACTCCTTGTGTGGTGGTGGATTCGGCTCGGGCTGCGAGCCGAACGGACTTGGGCCCTTCGGGTCCCAATGGAACGTGGGTGGTGCAGGCGCAGTCGCCGTTGACGATGGTGGCCAGCCGTTGCACGTGGGTGCCCAGGATCTCGGCGAAGGCCTGCCGCTCGGCGTCGCACAACTCCGGGAATTCCTCGGCGACATGCGACACCGGGCAGTGATGCTGACAGATCTGCACGCCCGACAGCGGCCCGGCCACCGGTGTGGTGGTGGTCCGGTACCCGGCCTTGGTGAGCGCGGCGGCCACCCGGTCGGCGGTCTGCGCCACGTCGTCGGTGTGCGGAGCGTTCACCACCTCGGCGAGGATGCCGTCGATGCGGCGCCGGGCGAACGTCTGCACCGCCTCGTCACCGCCGATCTCACGCAACTGCCGCATGGCGGCGGCGGCCAGATCGTCGTAGGCGTGGTCGAGTTTGGCGCGCCCGGCGGCGGTGATCCGGTACCGCTTGGCCGGCCGGCCGCGGCCGTTGTGCTGCCACGCCGCGGCGGCACTGGCCTGGGCGTCCCCGGCTTCGATCAACGCGTCGAGGTGACGGCGCACGCCGGTGGCCGAGATGCCCAGCCGCTCGCCGATGTCGCCGGCGGTGACGGGACCTTCCAGCAGCAACTGCACGATGGCACTGCGGGTATCGCCTTCGGGGCCGTGACCATCCGGCAGCCCCGCGGGCACGGCCGTAGCCACGCCTGAGACCTCCGGATTTAATTTCACAACACTATTGTGTCGGAATTCGACCTGCGGTTCCAGCAAGGGCACCCTAACTGTGCAAGAGCTCACCGGGCCACCGTCTACGCTGCTGGGATGACCGCGCTCGGGTCCTTCAGCTCGGCGGTCGCCCGATGGCATGCCGACGAGCGAACCGTTGGCTCCCCACTCAACGACGCCGAAGTCGTCGCGCTGCGTCGTACCAGGGTTTTCGGGGCGACCGGCACCGTCCTCATGGCCATCGGCGCCCTCGGGGCCGGTGCCCGGCCCGTCGTGCAGGATCCGACGTTCGGGGTGCGGCTGCTGAACCTGCCGTCGCGCATCCAGACCGTGTCGCTGACCATGACCACCACCGGCGCGGTGATGATGACGCTGGCGTGGCTCATGCTCGGCCGGTTCGCGCTGGGGCCGCGCCGCATGTCGCGCAGCCAGCTGGACCGCACCCTGTTGTTGTGGGCGCTGCCGTTGCTCATCGCCCCGCCGATGTACAGCAAGGACGTGTACTCGTATCTGGCGCAGAGCCAGATCGCCCGCATCGGGCTGGACCCGTACAAGATCGGTCCCGCGCCGGGACTCGGCCTGGACCACGTGTTCACGCTGTCGGTGCCCAGCCTGTGGCGCGAGACCCCGGCACCCTACGGCCCGCTGTTCCTGTGGATCGGCCGCGGCATCTCGGCGCTCACCGGCGAGGACATCGTCGCCGCGGTGCTCTGCCACCGGCTGGTGGTGCTGCTCGGGGTCGGGCTGATCGTGTGGGCCACTCCCCGCCTGGCGCAGCGCTGCGGTGTGGCCGAGGTGAGCGCGCTGTGGCTGGGTCCGTGCAACCCGCTGCTGTTCATGCATCTGGTGGCCGGCATCCACAACGAGGCACCGATGCTCGGATTGATGCTCGCCGGAACCGAATTCGCGCTGCGCGGCATCGACGGGGTGCGGGCCGGGGTCTGGCGCATCGCCCCCAAACCCCTGGGCATGCTGGTTTTCGGCACCGTGCTGATCGCCCTGTCCTCACAGATCAAACTGCCGTCGTTGCTGGCCGTCGGATTCGTCGGCATGGCGCTGGCCTGGCGCTGGGGCGGCACCGTCAAGGACTTCCTGGCGGCCAGCTGCGCGCTGGGCACCATCTCACTGATCGTGATGGCGGTGATCGGCTGGGCCAGCGGGCTGGGCTTCGGCTGGCTGTTCACCCTGGGCACCGCCAACGTGGTGCGGTCCTGGATGTCCCCGCCCACGCTGATCGCGCTGGGCACCGGTCAGGTGGGCATCCTGCTGGGGCTGGGCGACCACACCACCGCCGTGCTCGGCCTGACCCGCGGCATCGGTGTGATCATCATCGCAATCCTGGTGACCTGGCTGTTGTTGGCCGTGTTCCGGGGCCGGCTGCATCCCGTCGGCGGTCTCGGGGTGGCCCTCGGCGCCACCGTGCTGCTCTTCCCGGTGGTGCAACCGTGGTACCTGCTGTGGGCCATCATCCCGCTGGCGACCTGGGCCACCCGGCCCGGATTCCGCGGCGCGACCATCGCGATCACCCTGGTGGTGGGCATCTTCGGCCCGACCGCCAACGGCGACCGGTTCGCGCTCTTCCAGATCCTGGACGCCACCCTGGCCAGCACGGTGATCGTGCTGTTGCTGATCGCGCTGACCTGGCGCCGGCTGCCGTGGCGTGCCCTGCCCGGCGCACCCGTGGTCAGGCCCGCCGCTTACGCTGAATCCCCGTGACCACCGCTTCTGCCGCCGACCCGGTGCGCCTGCGCGGCGTGACCAAGCGCTACGGGTCCACCACCGCGGTGTCCGAGCTGGACCTCGACGTGCACCGCGCCGAGGTGCTGGCCCTGCTGGGCCCCAACGGCGCGGGCAAGACCACCACGGTGGAGATGTGCGAGGGATTCCTGCGGCCCGACGCCGGCAGCATCGAGATCCTGGGCTTGGATCCGGCCGCCGAGAACAGCCGCGTCCGGGAACGCATCGGGGTGATGCTGCAGGGTGGCGGCGGTTATCCGGCCGCCCGGGCCGGCGAGATGCTCGACCTGGTCGCCTCCTACGCCGCCAACCCGCTGGATCCGCGCTGGCTGATGGACACCCTCGGACTGACCGACGCCGCCCGCACCACCTACCGCCGGCTCTCCGGCGGGCAGCAGCAGCGCCTGGCGCTGGCCTGCGCCGTGGTGGGCCGCCCGGAGTTGGTGTTCCTCGACGAGCCGACCGCCGGGATGGACGCGCACGCCCGGATCGTGGTGTGGGAGCTGATCGACGCGCTGCGCCGCGACGGTGTCACCGTCGTGCTGACCACCCACCAACTGACCGAGGCCGAGGAACTGGCCGACCGGCTGGTGATCATCGACCACGGCAAGACCGTCGCCGCCGGCACCCCGGCCGAGCTGATGCGCAGCGGCGCGGAGAACCAGCTGCGGTTCAGCGCGCCACCGAAACTGGACCTGACGCTGCTGGTGTCGGCCCTGCCCGAGACCTACCGCGCCGCCGAGGCGGCCCCCGGCGAGTACCTGGTGGAGGGTCACATCGATCCGCAGGTGCTGGCGACCGTCACCGCCTGGTGCGCCCGGCTGGACGTGCTGGCCACCGATATGCGCGTCGAACAGCGCAGCCTCGAGGACGTCTTCCTCGACCTGACCGGCCGGGAGCTCCGATCGTGACCAACCGTTTCGCCGCAGGCACCTTCTCCCCCGACCCGCGCCCGGCCGGGGTGCGCCAGATGCTCACCGCCCAGTACGGGCTGGAACTCAAGCTGCTGCTGCGCAACGGCGAGCAGCTGCTGCTGACCATGTTCATCCCCATCACCCTGCTCATCGGGCTGACGCTGATGCCGCTGGGCTCGTTCGGCACCGACCGGGCGGCGACCTTCGCGCCGGCCATCATGGCGCTGGCCGTCATCTCCACGGCGTTCACCGGCCAGGCCATCGCGGTGGCCTTCGACCGTCGCTACGGCGCGCTGAAACGCCTTGGTGCCACGGCCCTTCCGGTGTGGGGCATCATCGCCGGCAAATCACTGGCCGTGGTCACCGTGGTGTTCCTGCAGTCGATCCTGTTGGGGGCCATCGGTATTGCCCTGGGCTGGCGGCCCGCGGTGCTGGGCCTGCTGCTCGGCGCGGTGGTCATCGCATTGGGCACCGCGTCGTTCGCCGCGCTGGGCCTGCTGCTCGGCGGGACCCTGAAAGCCGAGATCGTGCTGGCGGTGGGCAACCTGGCGTGGTTCGTCTTCGCCGGCCTCGGCGCACTGACCCTCGAGGGTGGCCTGGTGCCGCACACCGTGGCCTGGATCGCCCGGCTCACCCCGTCGGGTGCGCTCACCGAGGCACTGACGCAGGCGATGACGTTGTCGGTGGACTGGTTCGGCATCATCGTGCTGGCGGTGTGGGGCGGTGTCGCCGCGCTGTGCGCGCTGCGCTGGTTCCGCTTCACCTAGACCGTCAGGACCCGGTCGTGACGACAGTCGCCGGTGTGGACGCCTGCCGCGGCGGCTGGGTGGGCGTGGTGCTGCACGACGGTGCCTATGCCGGCATCCATGTCGCCGAGCGGCTGGCCGAGGTGGTCGCGGGAATCGGCACCGCAGCGGCGATCGGGGTGGACATCCCGCTGGGGTTGATGGAATCCGGGCCGCGCGGCACCGACGCCGCCGCCCGCGCGCTGCTCGGCCGGCGCCGGTCCACCATCTTCGAGATCGCGCCGCGGCCGTGCTGGGATCAACCCGATCACGCCGCCGCCAGTGCGCTGAGCCGGCGCCTGATGGGCAAGGGCATGAGCATCCAGTCCTGGGGCCTGAAGGCCAAGCTGCTGGACGCCGACGCACTGCACGACCGGCAGGCCGCACCGCTGTGGGAAGCACACCCCGAACTGTCGTTCCAGCAGATGGGGTTGCAGTTCGCCGACGGCACCAAGAAGACCTGGCGCGGGCAGCGGGCGCGGCTGCGAGTGCTGGCCGCGCACGGTATCGACCTGCCGGAGGACCTGGGCGCGGCGGCGCATGTCCCGGCCGACGACGTGCTGGACGCGGCCGCGGTGGCGTGGAGCGCGGCCCGGATCGCCGCCGGTCGGGCCTACAGCGTGCCCGACCCGCCGCGGGTCAACGAGCGCGGGCAGCGCATCGCGATCTGGTGTTGAGCGGCCCCTACTACGGCGTGTAGTTAACGTTGCTCTACGATCGGGCCGTGGCGCTGCGTCGGTGGTTTCTCAAAGTCGTCGACCTGCTGCCCCTGCCCAGCCTGCGCGTCCAGCGACTCATCGCGTTCCTGGTCATCCTCACCCAGGGCGGTATCTCGGTCACCGGGGCGATCGTCCGGGTGACCGCGTCCGGGCTGGGCTGCCCGACCTGGCCGCAGTGTTTCCCCGGCAGTTTCGTGCCGGTGCCGCATGCCGAGGTGGCCATCGTGCATCAGGCCGTCGAGTTCACCAATCGGCTGTTCACCTTCGGTGTGGTCGCCACCGCCGCACTGGCCGTACTCGCGGTGACCAGGGCCCGGCGCCGCCGCGAGGTGCTGGTGTACGCCTGGCTGATGCCGGCCTCGACCGTCGCCCAGGCGGTGATGGGTGGTATCACCGTGCTCACCGGCCTGCTGTGGTGGACGGTGGCCATCCACCTGCTGGCGTCGATGATCATGGTGTGGCTGGCCGTGCTGCTCTACGTCAAGATCGGTGAACCAGACACCGGGGTGGTCACCGAGCGGGTGGTGAAACCCTTGCGCCAGTTGACTGTCCTGTCCGCGGTGGTGCTGTCGGGGATCCTGGTCACCGGCACGCTGGTGACCGGCGCCGGCCCGCACGCCGGCGACAAGAGCCTGGACCGGGTGGTGCCCCGGCTGGAGGTGGAGATCACCACCCTGGTGCACGTGCATTCGTCGTTGCTGGTGGCCTATCTGGCGCTGCTGGTCGGCCTGGGCTTCGGCCTGCTGGCCGTGGGCGCGCCGCGGGCGGTGCGCATCCGCTGGGTGGTGCTGGTGGTGCTGGTCGCCACGCAGGGCATGATCGGCGCCGTGCAGTTCTACACCGGTGTGCCCGCCGCCTTGGTCGCGGTGCACGTGGCGTTCGCCGCGGCCTGTACCGCCGCCACCGCGGCGCTATGGGCGTCCATGCGGGCGCGAGAGGGGTCCGAGCCCCAGCCGCTCCAGGGCTGACTCGACACCCACCGCGAAATCCCGTTCGGCACGCGCCTTCTCCGCGGCGCCCAGCTGCCGGAACCCCAGCGACGGCTCGATCAGTTCCAGCTCCAGCAGCCGGGGATCGTCGGCGCCGGTGCCGAGCACGTCGACGCGGGCGTAGAGCAGGTCCTCGCGCCGCAGCCCGAATCGGCGCACCACCGACGCCACGGCGTCGTGCCCGAGATCCCACAACGCGTCGTCGGGATCCGCGCCGGACAACGTCTCGGCCGCGAAGGTGCCGGTCTCCTCGAACACCGGGGCGCTGCCCGGCGGCGGCAGCAGCGGGCCCTTGGTGAACGCGTGCGACGGTTCCCCGTTCAGGAACACCAGCGCCGTCTCCCCCGCCGCCACCCGGCGATCGAACGGCTGCACCAGCACCGGACGGCCCTGCGCCTGCAACGCCTCGGCATGCGCGCGGGCCGCGGCGGCGTCGGCGAACCGCTGCGCCCCGGCCGAACCCGCGCCGACCGCCGGTTTCACCACCACCTCACCGGCGGGAACCGCGACGGCCTCGCCCACGCCGAAATACCGGGTCGGGACGATGGGCACCCCGTCGGCCTGCAAGTCCAGCAGGTAGTGCTTGTCCGCGCTCCACGCCACCAGCTCCGGCGGGTTGAGCAGGTGGCGCACCCGCCGGCTCCAGTCCAGGAATTCGTCAAGACGGTCGGCGTAATCCCATGCCGCGCGCAGGATCACGAGATCGGCCTGCAGCGTCGCCGGGTCGTCCCAGGATTTCCACCGCACGTGCAGGCCGCGGTGGCGCAGCGCGGTGACCAGTCCGTCGTCGTCGCTGTCACCCTGCGGCAGGGCCGGGCAACTCGCGAAAACGATGCGCGGATGGAACACGTCGGGGCGGGCCAGCTTCACCAGTGGATGATAGGTGGCATGCATGCCATCGAAGTTGCCGAGACCGGAGGACCCGAGGTCCTCACCTACGTCGAGAAGCCCGAGCCGGTCGCGGGGCCGGGTCAGGTGGTGATCAAGGCCGAGGCCATCGGGGTCAATTTCATCGACACCTATTTCCGGTCGGGGCTGTACAAGCGCGAGGTGCCGTTCGTGGTGGGCACCGAGGTGTGCGGCACCGTCGCGGCCGTCGGCGAGGATGTCGCCGCGCTGGCCGTCGGCGACCGGGTGGTCACCGCCGATGCCGACGGCGCGTACGCCGACTACTGCGTGGCCCAGAGTGATCGGGTGGCCTACGTGCCCGACGGGGTGGCGCCCGAGTCGGTGGCCTCGGCCCTGCTCAAGGGCATGACGGCGCATTATCTGATCAAGTCGGTCTACCCGGTGCAGCCCTCGGACACCATCCTGGTGCACGCCGGGGCGGGCGGGGTCGGGCTGATCCTGACCCAGTGGGCCACCAGCATGGGCACTCGGGTGATCACCACCGCGTCGACGCCGGAGAAGGCGGCGCTGTCCCGGATGGCCGGTGCGGTCGAGGTGCTCGACTACCCGGACGATCCGGCCGAGTTCGGTGCCGCGATCCGCGACCTGACCGCCGGGGCCGGCGTCGCCGCGGTGTACGACGGCGTCGGCGCCTCCACCTTCGACGCCAGCCTGGCCAGCCTCGCGGTGCGCGGCACCCTGGCGTTGTTCGGCGCGGCCAGCGGCCCGGTGCCGCCGGTGGACCCGCAGCGGCTGAATGCGGCCGGCTCGGTGTTCCTGACCCGCCCGAAGCTGGGTGACTTCACCCGTACCGCCGACGAATTCGCTTGGCGGGCAGGCGAACTGCTCAGCGCCATCGCCGACGGTTCGATCTCGGTGACGGTCAGCGAGCGCTACCCGCTGGCCGAGGCCGCCCGCGCGCACATCGACCTGCAGGGCCGCAAGACGGTCGGCTCGATCGTGCTGGTGCCCTGAGCCCGTCGAGACTGAAGCCAGGGACGCCATCGGACCGGATTTCGTCCCTGGGTTCAGTCTCGGTGCCGGTCACGCGGCGCGCTGCCGTCGCCGGGCCAACGCCGCGGCCACCCCGGCAATGATCTCGTCCGCGCTGTCCTCGGCTATCACCCGAAGGACGATCCAGCCCAGCGCCTGCAGTTCGTGCTGGATGCGCCGATCGCGCACATATTGACCGCGTTCGGTCTGATGATGCCTGCCGTCGTACTGCACCGCGATCTTCAGCGAGCGCCAACCCATGTCCACCTTGGCGACCATCCGGGTGCCCGCGAACACTTCGATCTGGGTGTCTTCCGGTGGCATCCCGGCGTCGGTGAGCAGGAGCCGCAGCCAGGTCTCGCGGGGTGAGTCCGCGCCGCCGTCGGCCAACGCCAACGCTGTCCGCAGCGGCCGGATCCCGCGGCAGGCGGGATACCGGGCGATCAGCGGCGCGATGTCGTCGACGGTGACCCGCCACGTCCACAACAAGGCGTCCATCCGCGCCACCGCGTCGTCGCGCCTCAGGTGCCGACCGAGGTCGAACAGGGTCCGGGCCCGCGTCGTGACGGGCACCCCGCCGAACGTGGTGATTTCGTCGCGCGCGTATGTCTCGTTGCGCACGATGACTCCCGTCGGCGGATGGGTGTTGCGCCAGAGCATTTCGATCGCGCTGTCCTCGGGCACCCATCGCGCACCGAGCAGACCGGACGCCGCCACCCCCGCTATGACGCCGCGCCGGCCCGACCACAACCACGCGGCCCTGGCCCGGTCGAGCAGCGTCGGGTTGTCGGGCCCGTACACGTCGGGAAACAGTCTGCGGTGGTGCCGGCGCAGCTCGCTGCGGGTCACCTGACCCGCGGCCAGCGCCTCACTTCCGATGAAAACCCCCATCCGCGGATGCTGACACGACACACCGACAGGCCCGTCGAGACTGAAGCCAGGGACACGACCGGACCGGATTTCGTCCCTGGCTTCAGTCTCGGCGTCGCTAGACCGGCTCAGCCGCCGGGAACGTCCAGGATCCGTCCAGGATCTCCGGTCGCGGGCGGTACAGCCGCACCAGGTAGTTCCAGCCCGCGCTGATCGGCAGCACGTTGGGCGCGCCCTCCCCGCCGAATTGGACGGTGACCGCACCGTCGGCGTCCGCGACGGCTGTGACATTGTTCACCGAATACGCATTCTGCGGGTTCGGCTCCAGGTAGCCGTCCTTGTTGTACACGGTGATCGACCAGAAACCGTCCACCGGAACGTCTTTCACCGTCAGCCGGTGCACGGTGACACCGTCGTCGGCCGGCGGGATCACCGTGAGGTACAGCGCATCGCGTTCGGGGTTACCGCCCCACGCGAAGGCCGTGCCGATCAGGTGATGAACCGGGTCCACCTCGTCCCGGGCGCCGAAGGTCCTCGTCGAGTCGGTCAGTGTGGTCGACAGCGTGATCAGCGCGTCGCGCACCGTCTGCTGCGTCGCCGGATCCCAGTCCGGGATCTCGAAACGGCCCGGCTCCGGCTGAGTCACCTCGATGGCGTCCTGCAGGGCGTGCACGGCGGGCAGGTCCGCGGCGTCGTTCGGGTCGACGAGGGTGCGCACGGCGGCCAGCACGTAGCGAGTGCCCACGACATCGCGCGACAGGATCACCACCGCCGGCGCGTAGGCCACCTCGACGGTGTAGTGGTCCTCGTTGATGATCTGCACCGACATGAACCGGCCGGCGCTGTCGGGCAGGGTGATCGTCACGTCGCCGGCGTCCAGATCGAAGATGGCCGCCGAATACAGGGTGTCGCGGTTCTGCCGGATCACCACCTGCGCGTCCACCGGGGAGAGTTCCCGAAAATGCAGGAACTGCGCGAAGCCGCCGTCGGCCGCGATGCGGGAGAAGTAGACGTCCGATTCGGCGCGGGCGAAGTTGTCGGGGCTGACCAGTCGGCTCATGCCGACGAATCTAGCGTCCCAGCAACGTCGGCAGGGCCAGCGCGGAATCGATGGCCAGCGCGCAGAACACCACGGCCAGATAGTTGTTCGACTGCAGGAACAACCGCAGCGGCTTAACCGGCTCGCCGCGCTTCACCCCGGCGTAGAGCTGGTGCGCCATCACCAGGAACCACGCCCCGGCCAGCAGCGCCACCGACGCGTACAGCCAGCCGGTGGCCAGGGTCAGCGCCAGCGTGGTGAGCACCGTGAGCCAGGTGTAGATCAGGATCTGGCGGGTCACCTGCCGCTCGGTGGCCACCGCAGGCAGCATCGGCACCCCGGCCGCCTTGTAGTCGTCCTTGTAGCGCATGGCCAGTGCCCAGGTGTGCGGCGGCGTCCAGAAGAAGATGATCGCGAACATCACCAGGGCCGGCCACTGGATGGTCCCGGTCACCGCCGACCAGCCGATCATCACCGGCATGCAGCCGGCGGCCCCGCCCCACACCACGTTCTGCGAGGTGCGCCGTTTGAGCAGCAGTGTGTAGACGAAGACGTAGAACGCGATGGTGACCAGGCCCAGCACCCCGGAGAGCAGGTTGGTGGTCCACCACAGCCAGGCGAACGAGCCGGCCGAGAGCACCAACCCGAAGATCAGTGCGTGCCGGGTCGGCACCGAGGCACGGGCCAGCGGCCGCAGTGCGGTCCGCTTCATCACCTTGTCGATGTCGGCGTCGGCGACGCAGTTCAGGGTGTTGGCCCCGGCGGCGGCCATCATGCCGCCGATCAACGTGTTGACGATCAACAGCGGATCGACCGTGCCGCGGTCGGCCAGCAACATGGCCGGGATCGCCGTCACCAACAACAGCTCGATCACGCGCGGCTTGGTCAGTGCCAGATACGCCAGAAACGTCGAACGGATCCGACTGGGCGCTGCGCTAGCTGACCGGCGCTCGCGAATGCTCACGCAAATAACTCCTCGGGCAGCGTCACGCGGGCTTCTACTACAGACGATGGTAGACCGCGGGCCTGTGAGCCCGACACCGCAGGGTCAATTCCGGTGAACGGGGAAGTAAACGTGCACCAACCGGTCTGCCGCGGATGAGTCGCTCCTACTAGGGTGTTTTAGAGGAACAAGCAGCTGATCTCGCAGACGCTAGGAGCACGCGTAGTGACCACCACCGAGGAGATTTCCGCCCTCACCCGCCCCAACCACCCGGACGACTGGACGGACCTCGACTCACTGGCCGTCGACACCGTGCGCGTTCTGGCGGCCGACGCGGTGCAGAAGGTCGGTAACGGCCACCCCGGCACCGCCATGAGCCTGGCCCCGCTGGCCTACACGCTGTTCCAGCGCCAGCTGCGTCATGACCCCAGCGACGTGCACTGGCTGGGCCGCGACCGGTTCGTGCTGTCCTGCGGGCACTCCAGCCTGACGCTGTACCTGCAGCTGTACCTGGGCGGTTTCGGCCTGGAGCTCGACGACATCGAGGCGCTGCGGACCTGGAAGTCCAAGACGCCGGGGCACCCGGAGTTCCGGCACACCAAGGGTGTGGAGATCACGACCGGGCCGCTGGGCCAGGGCCTGGCTTCGGCCGTCGGCATGGCGATGGCCGCCCGGTACGAGCGCGGCCTGTTCGACCCCGACGCCGCGCCGGGCACCAGCCCGTTCGACCACCACATCTACGTGATCGCCTCCGACGGTGACATCGAAGAGGGCGTCACCAGCGAGGCCTCCTCGCTGGCGGGCACCCAGCAGCTCGGCAACCTCATCGTGTTCTACGACAAGAACCACATCTCCATCGAGCACGACACCGATATCGCGCTGAGCGAGGACGTGGCCGCGCGCTACCGCGCCTACGGCTGGCACGTCCAGGAGGTCGAGGGCGGCGAGAACGTGGCCGGGATCGAGGCGGCCATCGAGGAGGCCAAGAAGGTCACCGACAAGCCGTCGTTCATCGCGCTGCGGACCATCATCGGCTACCCGGCGCCCACCAAGATGAACACCGGCGGCGTGCACGGGTCGGCCCTCGGCGACGACGAGGTGGCCGCCACCAAGAAGGTGCTGGGCTTCGACCCGGACAAGAAGTTCGAGGTGCGCCCCGAGGTCATCGAGCACACCCGCAAGCTGGTCGACCGGGGCCGGGAAGCCCACCAGAAGTGGCAGACCGGTTTCGACGCCTGGGCCGAGCGGGAGCCCGAGCGCAAGAAGCTGCTCGACCGGCTGCTGGCCCAGGAACTGCCCGAGGGCTGGGATGCCGACCTGACCTACTGGGAGCCGGGCTCCAAGCCGCTGGCCACTCGCGCCGCATTCGGCAAGGTGCTCAACGACGTCGCCCCCAAACTGCCCGAATTGTGGGGTGGCTCAGCCGATCTGGCCGGCAGCAACAACACCACGATCAACGGCGTGAAGTCGTTCGGCCCGCCGTCGATCTCGACGTCGGACTACACCGCCGACTGGTACGGCCGCGTGTTGCACTTCGGTATCCGCGAGCACGCGATGGGCTCGATCCTGTCCGGCATCGTGTTGCACGGCCCGACGCGGGCGTTCGGCGGAACGTTCCTGCAGTTCTCCGATTACATGCGCCCGGCGGTCCGGTTGGCGTCCCTGATGGACATCGACACCATCTACATCTGGACCCACGATTCGATCGGCCTCGGCGAGGACGGCCCCACCCATCAGCCGATCGAGCACCTGGCGGCGCTGCGCGCCATCCCGAATCTGTCGGTGGTGCGCCCCGGTGACCCGAACGAGACCGCCTACGCCTGGCGCAGCATCATCGCCCGCGGCAACGGCAGCGGCCCGGTCGGTTTCATCCTGACCCGGCAGGGCATCCCGGTGCTGGAGGGCACCGACTCCGACGGGGTGGCCCGCGGTGGTTACGTGCTCGGCGGCGGCAATCCCGCCGACGACGCCGACGTGATCATCATCGCGACCGGCTCCGAGCTGCAGCTGGCGGTCGAGGCCCGGAAGCTGTTGGCGGAGAAGGACATCGTCGCCTACGTGGTGTCGATGCCGTGTGTGGAGTGGTTCGAGTCCCAGCCCAAGGAGTACCGCGATTCGGTGCTCCCGCCCGACGTCTCGGCACGTGTCGCGGTCGAGGCCGGGATCGCGCAGCCGTGGCACAAGCTGGTCGGCGACACCGGCGAGATCATCTCGATCGAGCACTACGGCGAGTCGGCCGATGACAAGACGCTGTTCCGCGAGTTCGGCTTCACCGCTGAGGCCGTCGTCGCCGCCGCCGAACGCTCGCTCGACAACTAATCGAAGAAAAGGCAGAAAACTCATGACCCAGAACCCGAACCTCGCGGCGCTGAGCGCCGCGGGCGTATCCGTATGGCTCGACGACCTGTCCCGTGACCGGCTGCAGACCGGCAACCTGCAGCAGCTGATCGACACCCGCAGCGTCGTCGGCGTCACCACCAACCCGTCCATCTTCCAGGCCGCGCTGTCGAAGGGCACCGCCTACGACGCGCAGGTCAAGGAGCTGGCCGAGCGCGGCGCCGACGTGGATGCCACCATCCGCACCGTCACCACCGACGACGTCCGCAATGCCTGCGACGTGCTGGCCAAGACCTACGAGGCCTCCGGCGGCGTGGACGGCCGGGTGTCCATCGAGGTCGATCCGCGGCTGGCGCACGACACCGACAAGACGATCCTGCAGGCCATCGAGCTGTGGAAGATCGTCGACCGGCCGAACCTGCTCATCAAGATCCCGGCCACGCTGGCCGGCCTGCCCGCCATCACCGCGGTGATCGCCGAGGGCATCTCGGTCAACGTCACCCTGATCTTCTCGGTGGAGCGGCATCGCGCGGTGATGGACGCCTACCTGGAGGGGCTGGAGAAGGCGAAGGAGGCAGGCCACGACCTGTCCAAGATCCATTCCGTCGCTTCGTTCTTCGTCTCCCGGGTGGACACCGAGATCGACGCCCGGCTGGACAAGCTGGGTTCGGAGGAGGCCCTGGCGTTGCGCGGGCAGGCCGGTGTGGCCAACGCCCGGCTGGCCTACGCCGCCTACGAAGAGGTGTTCGGCGGTGAGCGGTTCGCCAAGCTCAAGGAGTCCGGCGCCCGCGTGCAGCGCCCGTTGTGGGCCTCCACCGGCGTCAAGAACCCGGACTACTCCGACACCCTGTACGTCACCGAACTGGTCGCGGCCGACACGGTGAACACCATGCCGGAGAAGACCCTGGAAGCCGTCGCCGACCACGGCGTGATCACCGGGGACACCATCAGCGGTACCGCCGAGGCGTCGCAGCAGGTCTTCGACAAGCTGTCGGCCATCGGCGTCGACCTCACCGATGTGTTCCTGGTGCTGGAGAACGAGGGCGTCGACAAGTTCGAGAAATCCTGGGGCGAACTGCTCGAGGCCACGCAGGGACAGCTGGACGCCGCAAAGCGATGACAGCGACCACCGGCACAGGTCCCGCATGGCAGAACCCGTTGCGGGACAAGCGCGACAAGCGGATGCCCCGCATCGCGGGACCATGTGCGGTGGTGATCTTCGGGGTCACCGGCGACCTGGCCCGCAAGAAGCTGATGCCCGCGATCTACGACCTGGCCAACCGCGGCCTGCTGCCGCCCAGTTTCGCGCTGGTCGGGTTCGCCCGGCGCGACTGGGCGGACGAAGATTTCGGCAAGATCGTCTACGAAGCGGTGCAGCAGCACGCCCGGACCCCGTTCCGCCAGGAGGTGTGGGACAGGCTGGCCGAGGGATTCCGGTTCGTGCAGGGCACATTCGACGACGAGGCGTCCTTCGAGCGGTTGAAGGACACCCTGCACAAGCTGGACGCCGAGCGCGGCACCAGCGGCAACCACGCGTTCTACCTGTCGATCCCGCCGAAGGCGTTCCCCCAGGTGTGCGAACAGCTTTCGAAGTCGGGGCTGGCCGAGAAGCCCGAAGGTAGCTGGAGCCGGGTGGTCATCGAAAAACCGTTCGGGCACGACCTCAAGAGCGCCGAGGAACTCAACGCCGTCGTCAACAGCGTGTTCCCGGAGTCCTCGGTGTTCCGCATCGACCACTACCTGGGTAAGGAGACGGTCCAGAACATCCTGGCGTTGCGGTTCGCCAACGAGTTGTTCGAGCCGGTGTGGAACTCGCACTACGTCGACAGCGTGCAGATCACCATGGCCGAGGACATCGGCCTGGGTGGCCGCGGCGGCTACTACGACGGGGTGGGCGCGGCGCGTGACGTCATCCAGAACCACCTGTTGCAGTTGCTGGCGCTGACGGCGCTGGAGGAGCCGGTGAGCTTCTCCCCCGCCGAACTGCAGGCCGAGAAGATCAAGGTGCTCTCGGCCACCAAACTGGTCGAGCCGCTGGACCAGACCACCTCACGCGGGCAGTACGTCGCCGGCTGGCAGGGTGGCGAGAAGGTCGTCGGGTTGTTGGACGAGGAGGGCTTCTCGCAGACCTCGACCACCGAGACGTTCGCGGCCATCACCCTGGAGGTGGACACCCGCCGCTGGGCCGGGGTGCCGTTCTATCTGCGGACCGGAAAACGGTTGGGCCGCAGGGTGACCGAGATCGCACTGCTGTTCAAGCGGGCACCGCACCTGCCGTTCGACGCCACCATGACCGACGAGCTGGGCCAGAACGCCCTGGTGATCCGGGTGCAGCCGGACGAGGGCATCACCCTGCGGTTCGGCTCCAAGGTGCCCGGACACATCATGGAGGTCCGCGATGTCAGCATGGACTTCTCCTATGGTTCGGCGTTCGCCGAGGAGTCGCCGGAGGCCTACGAACGGCTGATCCTCGATGTGCTGCTGGGCGAGCCGTCGCTGTTCCCGGTCAACGCCGAGGTCGAATTGTCCTGGAAGATCCTCGATCCCGCGCTCGAGTACTGGGCGACGCATGGAAAGCCGGACCCGTACGAGTCCGGGACCTGGGGGCCGGATTCGGCGTTCGAGATGCTGCACCGGTCCGGCCGTGAATGGCGGCGGCCGTGATGATCCGAGAAGGAGCCGAGCCGTGATCGTCGACCTGCCCGACACCAATACCGGTGCCATCAACAAGAAGATCGTCGCGCTGCGCGAAGAGGGCGGCGCGATCACGTTGGGCCGGGTACTGACGCTGGTGGTCGCCCCCGACAGCGAGTCGCTGCTGGAGGAGTCGATCGAGGCCGCCAACGCCGCCAGCCGCGAGCATCCCTGCCGCGTCATCGTCGTCATCCCCGGTGACCGGCTGACCACCGAACCACGGCTGGACGCCCAGCTGCGGGTGGGCCGCGACGCCGGCGCCAACGAGGTGGTGGTGCTGCGGCTGTCCGGACCGCTGGCCAACCATGCCAGCAGCGTGGTGATCCCGTTCCTGCTGCCCGACACCCCGGTGGTGACGTGGTGGCCGGACCTGGCGCCGCGGGTGCCCGCGCAGGATCCGCTGGGCAAGCTGGCGATCCGCCGCATCACCGATGCCACCAACGGCGAGGACCCCTTGGCCTGCATCAAGAGCCGGCTGGCGGGATACACCCCCGGTGACACCGACCTGGCATGGAGCCGCATCACCTATTGGCGGGCGCTGCTGGCCGCCACGCTGGACCAGGCACCCTACGAGCCGATCACCTCGGTGTTGGTGTCAGGGCTGAAAGAAGAACCGGCCCTGGACATCCTGGCCGGGTGGCTGGCCGGTCGGCTGGAATGCCCGGTGTCCCGTGCGGTCGGTGAGCTCAAGGTCGAACTGAACCGGGCGAGCGAGACCATCGTGCTGAGCCGCCCGCAGACCGGCGTGACCGCGACGCTGACCCGTACCGGGCGGCCGGACGCGCAGATCCCGTTGGCCCGCAGGGAGACCCGGGACTGTCTGGCCGAGGACATGCGCCGCCTGGACGCCGACGAGATCTATCAGGAAGCACTGCAGGGAATCGACAAGGTGACATATGTCTGACCAGAACCAGTCTGACCAGAACCAGCCCGAGCAGGTGACCGAAACCTACCTCGACGCAGCCGAATTGGCGGCGGCCGCCGGTGCCCGGCTGGTCGGCGCCATCACGTCGGCGATCGCCAACCGCGGCGAGGCCGCGATCGTGCTGACCGGCGGTACGGTCGGCATCGCGCTGCTGCGCCACGTGGCCGGATTCAGCACCGAGATCGACTGGTCCAAGGTGCAGTTGTTCTGGGGGGACGAGCGTTTCGTGCCCGCCGCCGACGACGACCGCAACGTCAAGCAGGCCCGTGAGGCGCTGCTGGAGAGCATCGACATCCCGGCGGCGAATGTGCACGCGATGGCGGCCAGCGACGGCGAGTTCGGCGACGATATCGACGCCGCCGCCGCCGCATACGAAAAGCTGCTGCCCGCCGAATTCGACGTGCATCTGCTGGGCATGGGCGGTGAGGGGCACATCAACTCGTTGTTCCCCGATACGCCGGCGGTTCGGGAAACCAGCCGGCTCGTCGTCGCCGTGACCGACTCGCCCAAGCCGCCGCCCCGGCGGATCACCCTGACGTTGCCCGCCGTGGCGCGGGCCCGCGAGGTGTGGCTGGTGGTCGCCGGTTCGGAGAAGGCCGAAGCCGTCGCCGCGGCGCTCGGCGGCGCCGCCCCGGTCGACGTCCCGGCGGCGGGTGCGGTCGGCAAGCAGAAGACGGTGTGGCTGCTCGACGAGGCGGCCGCCGCCAAGCTGTGACGGCTCACTCGGCGCGCGGCGGCGCGTCGGTGTGCGCGTCGCGGTAACCGGCCAGGTATTCGGCTGCCGCTTCGGCCGTCGGCATCGGGTCGCGCCAGCGGAACGTGCATGAGGTGCTCATCTCCGTTCAGACGCAGCATCCCCCGCCCAGGTTCCGGCTCCGGCCATACTGACTGTCATGGCAGACCCCACGGCGGGCAAGGGCGGACGGCAACGCATCAAGACGCTCACCCAGGCCGCCCTGAACGCAGACATGACCGTCGGGCAGGTCGAGGCGCTGCTGGCCGACCTGGAGGTGACGGTGGTGGACCTCAACAAGTCCATCGGCGGCCTGGACACCACCATGGCGCGGTTCAACGAGACGATCACCCGCATCGACGAGCTCGCCCCGCGGTTGTTCGGGGTGCTGGAGCGGATGGAGCGCATCGTCGAGCGGGTCGAGGTGATGGTCGGTGTCGGAGAGACGATGCTGGCTCCGGTGGCCGCGACGGAGAACGCCGTGCGCCGGGTGTTCGGGCGGTTGCGGCCCTAGAAGATCTCAGCCGGAGTTGCGCAGCGCGGTGGCCAGCCCGCTCATGGTCAGCAGGATGCCGCGCTGCACCAGCTCGTCGGTGTCCCCGGCCCGGTGCCGCCGCAGCAACTCCACCTGCAGGTGATTCAGCGGTTCCAGGTACGGGAAGCGGTTGAACACCGACCGGGCCAGGGCGGGGTTGTCGGCCAGCAGGTCGTCCTGACCGGTGATCAGCCGATGCATCCGGATGGTCCGGTCGTGCTCGGCCAGGATCTTGTCGAAGACACGCGCCCGCAGCGCCTCGTCCTCCACCAATTCCGAATACCGGGCGGCCAACCCCATGTCGGACTTCGCCAGCACCTGCGCCATGTTCGACAGCACGGTGCGGAAGAACGGCCACCGCTCGTAGAGGTCCTGCAGCACCTCAAGCCGGCCATCTCCGCCCGCGATGAACTCCTCGAACGCCGTGCCGGTGCCGTACCAGCCGGGCAGCATCACCCGGGATTGGCTCCAGGCCAGCACCCACGGGATGGCCCGCAGGTCCGAGATGGCCGTGGTCGGTTTGCGTGAGGTGGGCCGGCTGCCGATGTTGAGCGCGCCGATCTCGCTGACCGGGGTGGAGGCCTTGAAGTAGTCGACGAAACCCGGTGTCTCGTGCACCAATTCGGCGTACGCGCGCTGGGCCCGGGCGGCCAGGTCGTCGAGCACCTGGTAGGCCGGCTCGGCCGCCTCCCCCAGCCCCTCGACGTCGAGCAGGGTGGATTCCAGCGTCGCCGCCAGCAGCGTCTCCAGGTTGCGGTGGGCGATCCGCGGTTCGGCGTATTTCGCGGCGATCACCTCGCCCTGTTCGGTGATGCGCAGCGAGCCGTTCACCGCCCCCGGCGGCTGGGCCAGGATCGCGTCGTAGCTGGGGCCACCGCCGCGGCCGACGGTGCCGCCGCGGCCGTGGAACAGCCGCAACCTGATCCCGGTCTTGCGGGCCGATTCGACGAGTTCGAGTTCGGCCCGGTACAGCGCCCAGTTGGCCGCCAGGTACCCACCGTCCTTGTTGGAATCCGAGTACCCGAGCATCACCTCCTGGTGGTCGTCGCGGGCGGAGACCATGGCCCGATACACCGGCAGGTCGAGCACCGCCTCCAGGATCCCGGACCCGCGCTGCAGGTCGTCGATCGTCTCGAAGAGCGGCACGATACCCACCGGGGAGTACGGGTGCTCACCCGAAACATCCAGCAGGCCAGCCTCTTTGAGCAGGACGGCGGCTTCCAGCATGTCGGAGACCGACTGGCACATCGAGATGATGTAGTTGGGCACCGCCTGCGGTCCGAGTACCTTCACCGCGCGTGCCGCGGCCGCGACGATGCCCAGTTCCTTGCGGGCCAGCTCGGACAGTTCGGCGCCCTCGCCGATGAGCGGCCGGCGGGTGGCGATCTCGGCGGCCAGCAGCGCCACCCGTTCGTCCTCGGCCAGCGAGGTGTAGTCCGGGTGCACCCCGGCCCAGGCCAGCAGCTCGGCGATCACCTGTTCGTGCACCTCGGAGTTCTGCCGCATGTCCAACCCGGACAGGTGGAACCCGAAGACCCGCACCGCTTCTCGCAATCGGCTCAGCCGGTCGTCGGCCAGCACGGCGCTGCCGTTGGCCCGCAGCGACGCGTCCACGACATCCAGGTCGGCCAGCAACTCGGCGGGCGTGACGTACGGTTCCAAGCCGAGGTCCAGCGCATCCGCGGGCTGCTCGTCGAGAATGGCCGCGGCGGTCGCGGTCAGCCGGGCGTGGATGACGCGCAGCGCGCGGCGGTAGGGTTCGTCGGCTCGGGCCGGCTCGGTACACAGCGCGGTGAGGCCGAGCAGCTCCTCGGACACGTGCACCAGCCGCGCCGACATGGACAGTTCCTGTTCCAGCGCCGTGAGCTCACCGAAATAGTGCGCGATCGCGGTGTGGGCGGCCCGCCCGGTCGCGAGCCGGACGATATCGGCGTTCACGTTGGGGTTACCGTCGCGGTCGCCGCCGATCCACGACCCGGGCCGCAGGATCGGCTCGGCCAGCAGTCCCGCCCCGGGGAACAGCGTCTCCAGCGCGGTCCGTACCTCGGCGTTGACCGCGGGGATCACCTCGAGGAATGCCGCCTGGTAGTAGCGCAGGCCGGTCTCGATCTCGTCGGAGATCTTCAGCCGCGACAACCGCACCAGGGCCGTCTGCCACAGCGTGAGGATGTGCCTGCGCAGTTCGGTCTCGATATCGCGGCCGTCCGCGGTGCTGGTCTGGCCGTGCAGCCGCAGCCGCATCAGCTCGGTGATCCGGTGCTGGGTGTCGAAGACGGTCCGGCGGCGGGTTTCGGTGGGATGGGCGGTGATCACCGGAGAAACCAGCGCACCGCGCAAGGCCTGACCGACGGCGTCCCCGTCCAGGTCGGCATCGGCCAGCTTGCCGTAGGTGGCGGCCAGGCTGCTGTTCTGCGGCGGTTCGCCGGACGCGACGTGGACGGCCCGGCGCCGTTCGCGGTGGATGTCCTCGGCGACGTTGGCCAGCAGGGCGAAATGGGTGAACGCCCGGATCACCGGGATGGCCAGATGGATGTCGATACCGGTGAAGAGCCGCGCCAGGTCGGTGCGGTCGAGCTCGGAGCGGCGCACCTGGAACGAACCGACCCGGGCCCGCTCCACCAGATCGAAGACCACGTCGCCGTTCTGCTCGCGGACGGTGTCGCCGAGGATGGCCCCCAGCAACCGGATGTCCTCGCGCATCGGTTCGGTGGCTTCCCGGCCGACGCTGGTACGCCGCACCGATCCGATCGGTTCGAGCACCGTGTCCACGCGTCCGTTCTCAGCCATGTCCACAATTATCGACGGGCCGCTTCGGCCACGCATGGCGAGACCGGCGGACTCGGTAAGCCGCCGGCGTCAGACGTTGTACTTGATGCGCAGCGCCATACCGATGATGGACACCACCCAGATGCCGACCACGAAGTAGGTCAGCCGGTCCAGGTTCTTCTCCACCACCGTCGAGCCGGACAGGCTGGACTGGACGCCACCACCGAACAGGGTGGACAGGCCGCCACCCTTGGCGCGATGCAGCAGCACCAACAGCACCACCAGGACACTGGTGACGACGAGGGTGATCTGCAGGGCGAGTTCCATGGCGGTCAGCCTACACGGAGGTGATTTCGGCGCGGAAACCCGCGTCCACGGGCGTTGTCAAGCTGCGTGGAGTCGGTTGTGCTCGTTTTCGGCGGGCAGGTTGATCCCAACGACGAGGTTGGGCGTCTTGGTGTGCGGGCGGTTTCGGAACCGTTCGGGATGGGTGTTGTAGTAGGTCTGGAGAGCGTGATCGCGGCGTTCCCATTGCCGGGTCCACGCTCCGCTGTGCACCTGGTCGGGAGTGAATAGCGCGATGCCACTGTGGCGGTGGTGGGTGTTGTACCAGCCGATATAGGCGCTCACCCAGGCTCGGGCGGCATCGAGATGATCGAAGACACCGGGGTAGTTGGGCCGGTACTTCATGGTCCGGAACTCCGATTCGGAGAACGGGTTGTCGTTACTCACGTGGGGCCGGTTGTGGGTCTGTCCGACGCCGAGGTCGGCCAGCAGGTCCTTGAGTGCGCTCGAACGCATCGCCGGCCCGGAATCGGCGTGCACCACAGCGGGCAGTCCGTGATCGGCGAACGCCGCCTCGAACATGTCCACGGCCAGGTCATCGCATTCACGTTCCTCGACCCGCCAGCCCACGATCTTGCGGGAGTAGATGTCGATGATCGAGTACGCCTTGAACGCCACACCTCGCCACGGGGTACGCAGGTCGGTGATGTCCCAACTCCAAACCTGTTGGGGACCAGTTGCTTTGAGCACCGGCACCGGACGGGGTGTGGTGTTCTTCCTGCGGGTCGGCGCGAGCGGACGTGCACTTTGATCGTTGATCGCCGCCGCAATGCGCCACCACGATCGCCGCGAGGCCAGTAGCACCCCGGCATCCCACGCCGTGGCGAAGGCGTGATCGACCGAGACCCCAGCCATCCAGCCAGCCAGGATCTCGCTTTCGATCCTCGCGCGCTCAGCGGAACCGATGCGTGAGGGGTACCCCCGATCCTTCTGCGGCACCGGATCGCAGACCCTGCTGCGCGGGTGCGATCGGTAGTACCAGCTAGACCGGGACAACTCGATCATCGTCAACGCCTGACGCTGGGACCCCAACGCCGCGGTCAGCTCGACGACGAGTCGGTTCTCCAGGTCGAGGAATCGTCGAGATCGGTGATCGTCGGGGTAGCGTCGGGCTCGGGCACGTTCATCTCGTGCAAGAGCCCGATAGCTTTTCCCAACGCGTCGTTGCTCGCTTCGAGTTCGCGCACCCGAGCGTGCAGGCGTGCGATCTCGGCTTCGTCGCGGGCGATCCGCGCGTCACGCTGTTTGGCCATCGAGATCCGTTTCCCTTGAGCAGTCCTGGGACCACCCTCTCGCGGAATCAAGCCCCGGTCGAGATCACCATCAAAAAGAGCCGACTGCCACCGCCTCATCCGGTCACTGGAAAAGCCCTTCTCGGCAAGCCAAGAGCCCTTCTGCCCCCACGGCTGCCGGTGATACTCGGCGACAAACTCCACGATCTCCTCAGTCGTGAACCCCGGACTAATCGACACACACCCCTCCAGGCTGGTTGCGAAACTGACTCACAACCAGCCTGGCAAAGAGGGCCACCGCCGTCATGCGCGCCGAAATCGCAAGAGAGGTGTGACGCAGCTTGCATGCAAGGTTGCATGCAAGCGGCGTAGGGTTGGTCTCCATGAGCGACGGAGACTCCAGCGGGCAGCGCGCCTACCAGGCCACCAAGGACCAGATCCTGTCCGGTGCGGTACGCGGTGGACAGCTGCTCAGCGAGGTCGAGGTCGCCGCTGCGCTCGGGGTGAGCCGGACGCCCGTGCACGAGGCGTTCCTCCGCCTGGCCGCCGAGGACCTGCTGGAACTGCTCCCGCGCCGCGGTGCGGTGGTGGTGCCGGTGCCGCCGCGCGAAGCCACCGATCTGTTGGAGATGCGTCTGGCGCTGGAATCGTCGGCGGTGCGCCGCCTGTGCCGGACATCCGACACCCTCGAGGCGTTGTTCGCCGAGCTGACCGACCTGATCAGCGCCCAGCGCGAGGGTGCCGCGGCCGGGGATGAACACCGGTTCGCCGCCGCCGACGACGCCTTCCATCACCGCATCGTCGAGGCGGCCGGCAATGCGATCGGGCAGCGCTTCTACGGGTCACTGCGCGATCGGCAGCGCCGGATGATGGCGTCGGTGGTGCGCTCCGACACCGCACGCGCGGCCCGGTTGATCGACGAGCACGGCCGCTTGGCCGACGCGATCCAGCGGCGCGACCTGGCCGAGTTCGAGATGCTGCTGCTGGCCCACCTGCAGACGACGTACGGGGTGGTGCTGTGAACGTGCAGCCTCTCAGGCGCTCCGGCGCCGACATGAAACCCCCGAGGCGCTCCGGCGCCGACATGAAAGCCTGGCGGGCCGTCGCGCTGGCCGTCTTCTGCATCGGCTGGGGTGGCAACCAGTTCACGCCGCTGCTGATCGCCTACGCGCAGCACTCGGGCTACACCAGGGTGGACGTGGACATCCTGCTCGGCGCCTACGTGTTGGGCCTGGTGCCCGGGCTGCTGATCGCTTCGGCCCTGTCGGACCGGCACGGGCGCCGCCCGGTGATGCTGGCCGGTTTGATCAGTTCGGCGCTGGGCAGTGTCATCCTGGCCGTCGGCGACTACGCGGGTTTCGCGGCGCTGTTCGGTGGCCGGCTGCTCAGCGGCCTGGCGGTGGGCATCGCGATGGCGGTGGGGTCGGCATGGATCACCGAATTATCCCGTGCGCCTTATGATTCGGCCTCCGCCGGAACCGGTGCCCGCCGGGCGTCGATCTGGCTGTCCCTGGGCCTGGGCGTCGGGCCGCTGTTCGCCGGGGTACTCACCGCGTTCGCCCCGCTGCCGCTGGTGCTGACGTACATCGCGCAGGCGGTGCTCTGCCTCGGCGGGCTCGTCGTGGTGATCCGGTACGCGGTGGAGACCCGGCACGAGCCCAGCGGTGACGGCGCGTCGCTGGTCAGCCGATTGCGGGTGCCGGCCGCCGGCCATCGCCGATTCCTGCGCGTCGTCGTGCCCATGGCGCCATGGATCTTCGGGTCGGCCGCCATCGCCTACGCCATCGTGCCGGCACTGGTCAGCGAGCGGCTCGGGCAGTGGGCGCTGCTGTACACCTCGGCACTGACCACCCTGACGCTGCTGTGCGGTGTGCTGGTGCAACCGATCGCGCGCCGGCTGGACGACCGATCCAGTGCCCGCGCGGTGGTGGTGTCCATGGTGCTGATGGCCGCGGGCGTCTTCGCGGCCGTGGCCACCGCGATCACCCGCTCCCCGATCATCGCGCTGGTGGTGGCGATGCTGCTGGGCAGCGCCTACGGCATCGCCATCGTGTCGGGTCTGTTGGAGATCCAGCGCATCGCCGAACCCGACGAGCTGGCCGGCATCTCCGGGGTGTACTACTCGCTGGCCTACGTCGGGTTCCTGCTGCCCGCGGCGCTGGCGATGCTGGCGCACTACTTCAGCTACCCGGTCATGCTGACCGCCGTCGGCATCTTGGCGGCGGTGTGCACCCTGGCGTGTGCGTCGGGCTGGTCCAAGCACCTGAGTCCGGCGACGGCACGGTAGAGATACCGCCGGCCCCGCCCATCACGTCAGGTTGACCTTCGCCCATTCCTCGGCTGTGATGGTGTCGATACCCCGGGCAGCGTTGTAGGACTGGGCTTTCGGCCAGGCGACGCCGGTGCTCCTGGCGAACACCGCGCGGTATTTGCGCATGGTGTCCTCGGGCTGCCTGCGCAACTGCTCGGCAAGGAACGCCGTCGTCCACACCTCGCGGGTGACGGCGGTTCCGGTGACCCGCTCGACGATGTCGGCCAGTTCCCGGTAACTGATCGTGTCGCCGGCCAGGTAAACCACCGAATTCCGGATGCGGGGTTCGGCGAACACGATATCGGCGGTGAGCACGCCGATGTCCTCCGGCGTGGTGAGGGTGACCTCGTTGTCCCAACTGCCCAGCGCGTGCACGGTATTCGTCGCCAGGTCGACAACGCCGAACGCCGGCTCGAACAGGAAACTGGTGAACATGCCGGTCGACACGATGACCCATTCGGTGGCGCTCTGACCGCGCAACAAGTCGCGGACGTCGAGCTGTTCGTCGAACAGGGGCTGGGCACTGCCGCGGCCGATCTCGTCGTAATCGACGCCGAATTGCCATGGGAAATAGCGTGTTACGCCCGCGGCGAGCGCGGCTTGGGCGAGTTTGCGCTGCGTGCCAGGGCCGGCCGCGAAACCCACGCAGCTGATCACGGTGTGATAGCGCGACATGACCGCGGCCAGTTCGGCCGCGGATGCGGTGGCGACGTCCGCGTGCTCGACGGTGATGCCCTGCCTGGTCATCTCCTCGACGCGCGGGTCCGGCGTCGCCGTCGACGGGCGCAGCAGCACAGCGATCGATGCGACACCGGGGTTGTCGGTGACACGACGGTTGAGCGCGGCGAGCACGCTGGCGCCGAGCTCTCCGGTGCCGATGATGAGGATGTCCGGGCGATTCGCGTTCGGCATGGTCGTCACTGTTTCTCTCGGGGTGGCGGTGGTCGGGTGCACCCGACCACCGACAGCACCAACACCGAGGCCACCGCGGCCCATCCCGCGAGTTCTACGACGACGTGCTCGACCGGCCGGCTTTCAGCACAGCGACGTGTGTTGGCAGACCACGGCCGGCGGCGCCGGCACCGGCGGCGGCGCGGGCAGCCGCGGTGGGGGTGGTAGTCGCGGCGGCGGGGGCAGCCGGGGTGGCTGGAATCCGCCTCCACCACCGCCCGGGGCGGCCACGGGCGGCGGCGGGGCAGGCGCCGGTGCCCCCGGCGGCGGGGGCGGTGGGGCGGGCGCCGCGACGCCGGGCAACGTGTCGGGCATGAGCCACACCGCGATCGACTGCGGCGCCAGCCCGTATCCGGCAGGCGCTGCCTGCAGTTGCAGCTGGGTCGCGTGCGTGCCGGGCGTGATCCGGAAGAACACCCATCCGTCCGCGTCGGCGGTGACCGGCGAAGCCAGCGGCGGTTGTTTGAGGACAGCGGCCGGCGTGGCCGGAATCTGCTCACCGCTGCTGACGTACAGCCGGAACCCGCCGTCGGGCCCGGTGACGTCGATCGGCGCGGTGACACCGGTGATCGACACCTGGATGCCGAGCTCCAGATCGTCACCGCCGTCCAGGCGCATCACCGCGAGGTTGTCGGCGTGCGGCGTGACGGTGGCCCCTTTCGCCGTGAGCGGGGTGCCCAGCGCGGCGGTGCCCGGGAAGATGGAGACCACCGCCGGTCCGGTGCTGGTGTTGGCCGGCCTGCTCTCGGCCATCGGCGGACTGGCCGGCCCGTACGAACAGCCGGCCACCATCGACGCCGTGATGACCGCGGTCGCGGCGCCGGCGCGCAGCATTCTCAGCCGTTCCATGGCAGTCATTCTGGCGTATGCGCGGTGCCGGCTCACGCCATGGCGGTCTCGATGACCGTCAGGTCATCGGAAATCCCTGCCGCACGCCGTATCTCGCGGAATTCCTGCACCATCGCCTCGGTGACCTCATGCGGATCGTCCACCGTCGCGGTGTCCGTCAACACCGAGATGTTGAGCTGGTCCACGTAACTCCACACCGTGATGTTCAGCCCGCTGGCCGCCGTCAGCGGCCCGACCGAATAGATCTCGGTGACGGTCGCGCCCCCCACCTTGCCCTGCTGCCGCGGTCCCGGCACGTTCGAGATGTTCAGGTTGAGCACCTTGTTCTGGCCGTCCTTGTCCGACAGTCGCCGGAAAAGCGCCTCGACCGCAGCCGGGGGCACGTACGACGCCCACCGCGCCACCAGTTCGGGGCCGATGAGCTGATTGCTCTCCTTCGCCAGCGCGGCGTCCGCGCTGGCGCGCCGCACCCGCTCCAGCGGGTCGTCGACGTCCACCGGCAGCGCCATCAACACGCCGGTGAACCGGTTGCCCGAGATCCGCTCCGGCGAGAAGTCGAAACTCATCGGCACCGAGGCCAGCAGCGGATGGTCGGCCTTGCCCTCGTAGCGCAGTTGCAAGGCCCGCAGCGCTCCCGACGACATGGCCAGCACCATGTCGTTGATGGTGGCGCCCAACATCTTTCCGGTCGACTTGACGTCGGCGAGGGCCAGCGTCGCGGTGGCGAAGCGACGCTCCGGGGTCAGGACGTGGTTCATGAAACTCGGCGGCGGCGTGAACGGGCGGGTCAGCTTCGGCCCGAACTTGCGGTTGCTGCGGCGAACCCGGCCCACGCCGTCGGCGGTGTACTTGATCAGCCCGGGCAGCCGGCCGATCTGGCGGAGGTGGTCGGTGAACGCCGAGCGCACCAACTCCGATCGGGACGGGGCGGGGTCGGTGGCGTAGGAATCGCGGTCGCGCTGCGGCCCGTCCTGCAGGTCCATGCCGCGGGCCAGCAGATTCGCCGAGGCGACGCCGTCGGCCAGCGCGTGATGGATCTTGCCCACGACCGCGATACGTCCGTTGGCGAGCCCCTCGACGAAGTACATCTCCCACAGCGGGCGGCTGCGGTCCAGCGGGGTGCTCGCGATCTGCCCGATGGCCTCGTCGAGTTCGCGCCGCCCACCGGGAGCGGCCACCCGCCAGGGCCGAACGTGGTACTCGAGGTCGACATCACAGTGCTCCCGCCACATCGGGTGGTGGAACTTGAACGGGATGTCGACCAGCTGGTACCGGAACGGGTCCAGCTTGTAGAGCCTGCCGTGCAGCACCTGGCGGAACTCCTGCACGCCGAACGTGCGGTCGCCGATGTCGTCGAGCGCGATCACCGCGATCTTCAGGGTGTGCATGTGCACGTTCGGCGCTTCTGTGTAGAGCAGGAACGCGTCCCACCCGCTGAGCCTCTTCACCGGCGTCCTCCCCGCGTGAGGCGTCTATATAACCGCTTTGGCCTGTCTTGCCGGGGAGTTTCGGTGTATCTGGTCGAGGAAGACGCCGATTGCCGTGGCGATCGGCCCGGTCCGGGCGCCGTCGGTCATGTCGAAGGCATGACCGGCCCCGGGCAACTCGATGTAACCGACCGCGGCGCGGGAGGCCCCGCGCAGCCGTTCCACGAAGCTGCGGGCCTGCTCGACGGGGATGACCGTGTCGCCGCTGCCGTGGATCACCAGGAACGGCGGTGCATCACGGTGGATCTGGGCGATCGGCGAGGCCTTGCGGAAGATCTCCGGGTGCCGATCGATCTTGCTCTTGACCACCACGCGCTCCAGGAAGTCGACGAAGCGCATCCGTTCCACGGTGGAGCGGTCCTCCCAGTCGTAGCGTCCGTAGATCCCGATCACCGCGTCGACCGAGGTGTCCGACCCTTCGGGTAGGTCGCCCTGCAACTCGGGATCTCCGGCGGTCAGCCCGGCCAGTGCGGCCAGATGCCCGCCCGCCGAGCAGCCCGCGATGGCCACGAAGTCGCGATCCCCACCGAATTTGTCGACATTGGCGCGGGCCCAGGCGATGGCCGCCTTGACGTCGTGGATGTGCCGGGGCCAGCGGTGGTGCGGGGCCACCCGGTAGTCGATGGACAGGCACACCCAGCCCTGTGCCGCCAGATGCGCCATCAGCGCGTAGCCCTGCAGCGTCCGGCTGCCGTGCACCCACGCCCCGCCGGGCACGAACAACAACACCGGCGCCGGCTCGGACGGCAGATCCTTGGGCCGCCACACGTCCATCAGCTGGGTCGGGCTGTCGCCGTAGCGCACCGACGTGCGGTACACGCTGCGCCGGTAGGCGACGGTGTTCCACAGCGGCGGCAGCTGTTCGGGCGCGGGAAAGTGGACGGCCGCCAGGTCGGCTGCGGGCACCACCTCGCGCAGCCCGTCGCGGACGACGGCATTGGTCTGGTCGCGCTGCGCTTTGCGAACCGCGGCGCCGCCGGGGGCCATCCAGGCCCTGGCCGACGAAGCGAAGTAATCCGGCATGTGCCGGAAACCCCACACGCCCATCGCGGCGACCGCGCCGAGCGGCTCCAGACGCTTGCCGACCAGCGGCAGCGAGGCCGACGCGACGGTGAGCGCCAGCACGTGGTCGGCGGGGCTGGCGGTCATCATCCACCGGGCGCGCCTCCACACGCTGGGGGCGGGGCGCTGGGGACCGGAGGGTGCCGTCATGGCGCGAGAGTACCCCCGCACCGCCGGAGCCAAGCGACAACTTGCCAGACTTGTATACCGCGTTACCCGATTGTGAGTTGTGTCACTTTTGACGCGTTCGGTGGCCGGAGTAACTTCGCTGATCATGAGCAGATCTGCGCTGGCCATCACCGGGGAGCACCGCGAGCTGGCCGATGCGACTGCGGGGCAACTGGCGCGCTCGCGCAGTCTCGCGGCGGCCCGCGCGACCCTGGACGCCCCCGGCACGCACGCCGCCGACATCTGGTCGGCCGGGGCCGGTCTCGGATGGAACGGGCTGGCGCTGTCCGAGGAGTTCGGCGGTTCGGGTTACGGGCTGGCCGAACTGGTGGTGGTCGCCGAGGTGGCCGGCCGCGCGCTGATGCCCGGGCCGTTCCTGCCCACCGTCGCCGCGGCCGTCGTCATCGACCGGTGCGCACCGGATTCCGTTCGCGCGCAACTGCTTCCAGGACTCGCCGACGGTAGCCTGAAGGCCGCGCTCGGGCTGAACATCAAGGTGTCGATGGGCGGCGACCACACCGCGACCGCGCAATGGCCCGCCGTGCTGGGCGCCCCCGACGCCGACATCCTGGTGCTGGCGGCCGGCGCGGACCTGGTCATCGTGCGGGCCGACGCCGCCGGTGTCACCGTCACCCCGCTCGACCCGATGGACACCACCCGCTCGGTGGGGGCGGTGTCGATGCGCGGGGCCGAGATTCCCGCCGACCGGGTGCTGCGCGGGGCCGGCCGGCGGGCCCGCACGGTGTTCCGGATCCTGGCCTCGGCCGAGGCGGTCGGGCTCAGCTGGGCGACGCTGGACATGGCGGTCGAGTACGCGAAGGTTCGCGAACAATTCGGCCGGACCATCGGCACCTTCCAAGCCGTGAAGCACCACGCGGCGAACATGCTCGTCGAGGCGGAGCAGGCCACCTCGGCCACCTGGGCGGCAGCGGGCGCCGGTGACCTGGACGCCGCCTGGTTCCCGGCGGCCATCGCGGCCGCCCATGCCATCCGGGCCCAGGTGTTCAACGCGCAGAACAATATCCAGTTGCACGGCGGTATCGGCTTCACCTGGGAACACGACGCGCATCTGTACCTACGGCGGGCCCGCACGCTGGCGACACTGCTCGGTGACGGCGCCGATCCACTACTCGACATCGTCGACGCCCAGCGCAGCGGGGCCGCCCGCGCCGCGTCGTTGCGTGTGCCGCCCGAGGCCGAACGGTTCCGCCCGGCCGCGGCCGAAGCCGCCGCCACGGTGCGGGGGCTGCCCGCCGAACGGCAGCGGGATTTCCTCGTCGACTCCGGATACCTGGTGGCGCACTGGCCGAAACCCTGGGGCCGGGCGGCCGACGTGCTGGAACAGCTCGTGATCGAGGAAGAGTTCCGGGATGTCGACATCCCGGACATGGGCATCACCGGCTGGGTGACGCTGACCATCGCCCAGGCCGGCACCGACGACCAGCGGCAGCGTTGGGTGGAACCGGTGCTGCGCGGCGAGGTGATGTGGTGCCAGCTGTTCTCCGAGCCGGAAGCCGGCTCCGATGCTGCCGCCGTGCGCACGGCCGCCAAGAGGGTGGACGGCGGCTGGCGGGTCACCGGCCAGAAAGTGTGGACCAGCCTGGCCCAGCACTGCCAGTGGGGCCTGGCCACGGTGCGCACGGATCCGGCCGCACCCAAGCACGCCGGTGTCACCATGATGGCGATCGACATGAAAGCCCCTGGGGTGACGGTCAATCCGCTGCGCGGGCTGACCGGCGACGCGCATTTCAACGAGGTCTTCTTCGACGACGTGTTCGTCCCGGACGCCGATGTGGTCGGTGACGTCAACAAGGGCTGGCTGGTGGCACGGGCGACGCTGGGCAACGAGCGCATCTCGATCGGCGGCGGCTCGTCCGCACCGACCGGTTTCACCCCCGATGACCTGATCCGATTGCTGGACGCCGCACCGCCGTTGACCACCGCCGAATACGTGCGCCAGGCCGGTGCGGTGATCGCCGAGGCGCACACCCTGCCGCTGCTGAATCTGCGCCGGGTGAGCCGCGCCATCGTCGGCGCCGACCCGGGGCCCGAGGGTAATGTCACCAAACTGCTGCTGGCCGAGCACACCCAGCGGCTCACCGAACTGGGCATGGCACTGGCCGGACCGGCCGCGGTGGTGGGTTCCGAGGCGACGCTGGCCCGGACCTATCTCGGTAATCGGGCCATGACGATCGCCGGTGGCACCTCGGAGATCACCCGCAACACCATCGCCGAACGCATCCTCGGCCTGCCCCGCGATCCGCTGCTGAAGTGATTTGTGGCGCCGCACCCGTAACCATTACGGCTGCGGCTCCACAAATCGCCGATCACCGCAGTGCGGCGCGGCCGCGGATCCGGCCGAGCAGCACCAGCGCCAGCAGCGTCACCGACAGCAGGATGGTGGTCGACGCGGCGGCCTGCAGCGCCTGACCGCGGTCGGTCAGCCCGAAGATGGTCACCGGCAACGTCTTCCACGTCGCGGGGTACACCATGATGGTGGCCCCGAGTTCGCCCATCGACAAGGCCACCGCCAGACCGGCGGCGGCACCGAGGGCCGGCAACAACAGCGGCAGCGTCACCTGCACCAGCACCCGCACCGGCCCGGCACCCAGCGATTCGGCGGCCTGCCGGTAGCACGGGTCCAGCCGCTGCAGTGCCGCCGACACCGAGCTGAACGCGAAGGCCAGCACCAGCACCGCGTGCGCCACGATGACGATCCACCGGGTACCACCCAACAGCAATGGCCGCGAGTTGAACGCGATCAGCAGGCCCAGACCGATGGCCACCGACGGTACCGCGATCGGCAGGTGGAACACCGCATCGGTGCAGCGGCGCAACCACATCGGGCAGTCCCGGGCGGCCAGCGCGGCCCAGGTGCCGACCAGCAGCGCAACAGCACCGGCGACGAACGCGGTCTGCAGGCTGACCGACAAGCTGGCCAGGTTGTCACCGCTGAGCGCGGTGCCGAACCGGGTGATGCCCAGGTCCGACGGCAGCGCACCGGTCCACGAACCGGCCAACCCGGCCACCAGCACGGTGCCCAGCGGGGCGATGAACACCACCAGCACCACCGCACCGAAGACGGCCAGCGCCACCGTCCTACTTCGCCGGTTCCACAGCAGCATCGGGACCGCCCCTTCCGGACATCATGCGCGCGAAGATCTTTCGGTAGGCGAGGTAGAGCGCCAGCGACAGCACCACCTGCACGGTCGCGATCACCGCGGCGCCGGGCAGGTCGAAGGTCACGATGCCCCGCGTGTAGATGAGCACGGGCAGCGTGAGCACACCCTTGGCGCCGGTGAACAGCACGATGCCGAACTCGTTGAGGGTCAACAACAGCACCAGGGCACCCCCGGCCATCAGCGCGGGCCAGGCTTCCGGTAGCACCACCGCCCGCAGCACCCGCCACGGTGACGCCCCGAGGCTGGCCGCGATGTTCAGCTGTGCCGGCGGGATCAAGGCGAACGCCGCCAGCAGCGGCCGCACCACGAACGGGGTGAAGAAGGTGATCTCCGCGGCGATCACCCCGGCCGGGGTGTACAGGAAGTCCAGCTCGAGGCCCAGCGCGGAATTGAGTACGCCCGCGGTGCCGTAGAGGAAGGTGAAGGCCAACGTGATGAGGAAGGACGGCAGCGCCAGCACGGTGTCGATGAGCCGGCCGACCAACCGCGAGCCGGGAAACGGCACGAACGCCAGTACGACGGCCAGGAAGGCCCCCAGGAGCAGGCAGCCCAGCGTCGAGGTGACCGCGATCGCGACCGTGCGCCACAACGCATCACGGAACTGCGCCGAGCCCAGCACCTGCGCCCAGATGCCGGGCCGAGCCGACTCGCCCAGCACCCGCAGCAGTGGGTACACCGCCACCAGCACCACCAGCAGCAGTGGCGGCAGCACCCACCAGTGCGCGCGGGCGCGCTTTGCCGGTACCGGTGTCCGGACCGGCTCTTCCACGAGCGTCATACTCCCCGTCGCTCCGCTCGCCCCAGGATCATCAAGAACCGGCCTGCACCAGCACCCCGGCCGGCTCCGGAATCCGCACGCCCACTTCGGAGCCCACCTGGAACCGGGCATGCCCCGGCAGGTCGATCTCGATGAGCTGATCGGGCATGCTGGTGATGGCCAGCACCAGCCGGGTGACCGCACCCCGCCACACCACCGCGTTCACCGTGGCGCGCAACGCATCCCGCTCACCGAGTGAGACCACGCGCAGCGCGTGCGGCCGGATGCACAACAGTGCCTTGGTGCCCGGCGCCCAGTCGATCCTGCCGGCGGCGGGTTGCGGCGCTTCGGCGCTGACCGTCTTGTGCGACACCGTCACCAACGCCGACGTCCCGATGACGCGGCCGACGGTGCACGGAATCAGGTTGGCCCCACCGAGGAAGGCCGCGGTGAAGCTGGTGGGCGGCCGCCTCCACAGGTTCTCGGCGGTGTCCACGTCCATCAGCCGGGCGTTGTTCATCACCACGATGCGGTCGGCCAGGGCCAGCGCCTCGGACTGGTCGTGGGTGACATACAGCATGGCGGTGTCGGGCAGCGACTCCTTGAGCTGCTGCAGCTCGGCCAGCATCGACTGGCGCAGTTGCGCGTCCAGGGCGGCCAGTGGTTCGTCGAGCAGCAGCACCCTGGGCCGGATGGCCAGCGCCCTGGCGATCGCGACCCGTTGCTGTTGGCCGCCGGAAAGCTCACGCGGCAGCCGCTTTCCGTACGCCGCCATGCCGACCATCTCGAGCACCTCGGTGACCCGGTCGGCAATCTGGGCGCGCGGCACGCGCTGTGCCCGCAGCCCGAACGCGACGTTGTCGGCGACGCGCATGTGCGGGAACAGGGCATAGGACTGCAGCACCACCCCGATGCCGCGCTTGGCCGGTGGCAGGTCGGTGATGTCGCGCCCGTCGAGGCGCACGGCGCCGGAGGACGGCCGGACGAATCCGGCCAGCGCGCCCAGGGCGGTCGACTTCCCGGACCCGCTGGGTCCCAGCAGCGCCACCGTCTCACCGGGAGCCACCCGCAGGTTGAAGTCGATCAGCGCATGGGCGGCATCGGAACCGCGGCCGTACCGCACGCCGACCCGGTCGAACACGATCGCCGGGACGGCGGTCTCGGAGGCGCGGGTGGTGTGCCGCCCCGCCGCCTTGATCTGCGCCATATCAGTTGCCGGTCGCCTTCTGGTAAGCCGCGACGTCGGCGTCCAGGTCGGCCAGCACACTGTCCCAGTCGGGCACCCAGATCTGCACGTCCTTGAGCACGGCGGCCGGGGTGTTCGGTGCGGGTGTCTGGCCGGCGACGGTGCGGATGGTGTCGCGCACCGGGATGCCCAACGCGTCGGGTTCGACGGTCTTCTGCACCTCGTCGGACAGCAGGTAGCCGAGCAGTTTCTTGGCGTCCGCGGCGTGCGGTGCACCCTTCGTCACGCCCGCCACATACGGCAGCGAGACGGTGGTGCGGGTGCCGTTGTGCGCCGGGATGAAGATGGTGAATTTCGACCCGTCATCCTTGATCGATCCGAGATTCATCTGCACATCGCCGTTGGCCACCAACAGTTCTCCGTTGCTGACCTTGGGCTGCAGCTTGCCGGTGGACGACGACGGGCCGACGTTGTTGACCTGCAACTTGCTCAGGTAGTCCAGGGCTCCCGGCTTGCCCAGCAGGTGCTGCAACAACACCAGCACGGCGGTGCCGTCACCGGCCTGGCCCGGCGTCGAGTACTGCAGCTTGCCCTTGAACTCCGGCTTGAGCAGGTCGTCCCAGGTGACCGGGGCGGGATCGGCGGCCGGGTTGGCGATGAAGCTCAACGCGTTGTCGACGATCGGCACGTACCGGGCGTCCGGTCCCACCTGATCCGCGGCGATTCCCGCGGTGTCGGCACCGCTCTGCACCAGCAGGCCCGACTTGTCGGCCTTCTGGATGAACGGCGGCAGGGTCACCAGCAGGTCGGCTTGCGGGTTGGACTGTTCCTTCTCCACCCGGGAGACCACTTCGCCGGATCCGGCCTCGACCAGGTTGACCGCGATGCCGGTGTCCTTGGTGAACTTGTCGAACTGGCCCTTGTACCAGGTGGCCAACCCGTCGGCGCTGTACACGGTCAGGGTGGTGCCGCCGGCCGAGCCGCTGGATCCGGTGCCGCCGCACGCGGTGGTCAGGGTGGTGGCGGCGACGGTCATCGTGACCGCAGCGGTGCGAAAGATACTGCGCAGTTTCATCATTGGTCTTCCGATTGGTGGGTGGCCAGGAGCAGATCGGCGAAGTCGACGACGGAGCCGACCACATGGGTGGCGCCGGCGGCGCGCAGTTCTTCCTCGCTGTGGGCACCGGTGAGGGTGCCGGCGGCGATGGCGGCGCCGGCCCGCAGTGCGCTGTCGACATCGGTGCTGGTGTCCCCGAGCACGGCGACGTTGCCGACGCCGTCGGCACCGAGTCGCATCAAGGCGGTGAGGACCAGGTCCGGGTACGGGCGGCTGCGGATGCCGCCGCCCGGCGCCAGGGCGAGGTCGGCCAGGTGCTGCCAGCCCAGCGCCGCCAACAGCTTGTCCTGGGTGGTGCCGGAGAAGCCGGTGGTGAGCGCGACCTTGATGCCGGCCGCGCGGAGGTCGGTGATGGCGTCGGCGGCGCCGTCGATCGGCGTGGCGTGGCCGTTGTCGATCAGTTCGGCGTAGGCGCGCTCGAATTCGGCGTTGGCACGTTGCGCTCGTTCCTCGGTGCCGAACAGCGCGCGGAACACCACAATCTTGGACTGCCCCATGGTATCCAGCACGTAGCGGCGGGCCTGTTCGCGTTCGGGCCCCTCGGCGGGCAGGCCTGCCGCAGAGGCGGCCGCCTCGAAGGCCCGGACCACCAGGCCGTCGTCGGCCACGGTGGTGCCGGCCATGTCGAGCACGGCGACCTGGATCGGGTTGTCCGACATACGTTCTCCTACAGTCCGATGAGATCGGCGGTTTGTTCGGCGATGGCGGGGCCCAGCGTCATGCCCCGGCCGCCGGGCCCGGTCACCACCCACACGTTGTCCTCGGGCGATGTCCGGCACACCAGTTGGTGCGGGTCGACGCACTGGCTGTAGACGCCGGCCCAGCGCTGCCGGACGGCCGGCAGCGGCCGGCCGAGGAACTCCTCGACCCGCGCGGCCAGGTAGGCGTACGGCGCCTCGGTGACGTCGAAGGCGAATGGTTCGTCGTATTCGTGGGTGTCGCCGATGGTCAGGCCCCCGTGCTGGCGCTGCACGCACAGCAGTTGCATGTGCTCGGCGGCCGCCACCGGAAGCTGAGGTTCGCTGCGCCGCAGCGTATCCAGCGCCGGACCGGCAAATCCGGGGTAGTAACGGAAGCTGTCGGCGTCGGCGATCGCGGTGGTCAGGGGCTCCCCCAGCGGCTCGGTCTGCATCATCTGCAGCCGCACCCGGCGGACGGGAAGGTCGCCGGCGAGCTCGCGGACCAGGCCGGCATGTGCCGCACCGGCACACACCATCACCAAGTCGGCGCCGTGCCGCTCGCCGCGGTCGTCACGCACCGTCAGGTTGTCCACCGAACGCGCTTCCACACCGGGTACAAAGGTGTATCGCCCGGTGCGGGAGAGGTATTCGCGGATGGCCGGCAGTGCCTGCCGCGATTCGACGGCAGCATCGAGCGCGCAGTGCAGCGCGCCCAGGAAGGTGCCGCGCAGGGCCGGGTTCAGCGCCCGGACCCGGTCCGGGTCCAGCAGGGTGAACCCGCGATATTCGGCGTCGCCCCGGTCGGCGGCCGCCCGAGCCACCGCCAGCTCCGCCTCGGTACGCAGCAACGTCATGGAACCCGTGGGCCGGAAACCGATTCCGGGGATCTCGGCACCGAGCTTCTCCCACAGTTCACGCGAGCGCAGCGCCGCGTCCAGCTCGGCGGTCGAACGCCCGGACACCCACACCAGGCCGAAATTGCGGACGGTCGCGCCGCGCGCCTGCACCTCCCGCTCCAACTGCAGCACCGTGTGGCCGCGCTGCACCGCTTCCAGGGCGTGGGCGGTGCCCAGGATGCCGCCGCCGATGATCGTCACGCGCATGGTGGTCGACCCTGACCTGCGCGCGCGACCTGTGCCCGACCTGATCATGTTGGCGGCGCGAATACTGAGTGAACAATTGGTATAGACCAAAGTGGGGTATCGTTGCGCCATGCGGATTCTCGATGAGGTCACCGCCGTGTTGCATTCGATGCGCGGGGTGTGGGACGAGGAGTCGGTCGACGAGTTCGACCACGCATTACAGGCCGCCGCCCGGGCGCTCGACGACGGCGCGGACGACGAGCTGGTCCTCGCCGCCGCCCTGCACGACCTGGCACACAGTCCCCTCGTCGCGGCCGGCTCCGAGCACGATCGGGTGGCCAGAGACTGGCTCACCCCACGATTCGGTGCGCGGGTGGGCTGGCTGGCCGGCGCGCACGTGGCAGCCAAGCGCTATCTGGCCGCCACCGATCCGTCCTACGCACTGTCGGCAGTGTCGGCGCTGTCGCTGCAGGAACAGGGCGGCCCGGGCGTCGACCCCGCCTTCACCACGCATCCGTGGTGGCCGGACGCCTTGCGGCTGCGCCGTTATGACGACGCCGCCAAGGATCCGGCCGGCCGGGGCGCATCCGTCGACGACGTGCTGGCCGTGGCCCGGCGGGTGCTGCAGCGATGACCCCCGTATCGAGGCCGGCATCCAGGCCGGTGCCCAAACCACACATGGTGCGCACCGGTCTCGACCGGATCCTGGCCGCCCTGCACGAGGGTGACGCGGTCCCCCCGGAACGCGAGCTGGCCCTGCGCTTCGGGGTGGCCCGGGAAACCGTCCGGCAGGCCCTCCACGAACTGCTGGTGGAGGGCCGCATCGAACGACGGGGCCGGGGCACCGTCGTGGCCGCCCCCAAACTGGTGCAGCCGCTGTCGTTGCGGTCCTACACCGAGGGCGCCGCCGAACGCGGCCGCGTGCCCGGGCGCCTCCTGGTGGACTGGACCGATATCGAGGCCGACGCCGAACTGGCCGCGGCGCTGGCGATCCGTCCCGGCGCGACCGTCATGCGGCTGGAGCGCGTCCTGTTGGCCGACGGTCGCCGGATCGGGTTGGAGAGCACCTACCTGGCCGCCAAGCGGTTCCGGTCACTGCGCTCCACCTTCGACCCGACCACCTCGCTGTATGCCGCGATCCGGGCCGCCGGCGTGGTGTTCGGCACGGCCACCGAACGCATCGAGACCGCACTGGCCTCACCCCGCGAGGCCGAGCTGCTGGACACCACCACGGCCATGCCGATGTTGTTGCTGAACCGGCGCTCACTGGACACCGACGGGGTGCCGATCGAGACGGTCCGTGCGCTCTACCGCGGCGACCGGATAGCTTTCGAGACCACCCTGTCGTAATACTGAGCGGGTGCCCAGCCCCGTACCCGCTGCCGTGTACCACCCCGATCTGGCCAGTATCGCCCGCTTCATGCCGCGCCAACTGGTCACCGCCCGCACCGCCCCGGTGATGCAATACCTGTCCCGCCGGATGGGGCGCACCGCGCCCGACGGGGTGGAGGTGTTGACGCTGAGTTCGGGCGTGCGGGTGCGGCTGCACCGCCCGCAGCAGGCACCCTCCCCCGGCCCCGCCTTGCTGTGGATCCACGGCGGTGGCTACGTGCTGGGCAATCCGGCTCAGGACGATCGGCTGTGCCGGCGGTTCGCCGACGAACTGGGTGCGACGGTGGCGGCGGTGGAATACCGCCTGGCCCCGAAACACCCCTACCCGGCCGGCCTGCACGACTGCTATGCCGCCCTGACATGGCTGGCCCGGCTGCCCGCGGTGGATCCGGCCCGGCTGGCCGTCGGCGGTGCCAGCGCCGGTGGCGGCATGTCGGCGGCGCTGGCGCTGTTGGCCCGCGACCGCGCCGAGGTGGCACTCGCGGCGCAGCTGCTGGTGTACCCCATGCTCGACGACCGCACCGTCGGCCCGGAGTTCGACGATCCCGGACACCGGCTGTGGACACAGGGCAGCAATCGATTCGGCTGGCGGGCGTATCTGGGTGATGCCGACCCCGATCGGGCGGTCCCGGCCCGGCACCGCGATCTGTCCGGGCTGCCGCCGGCCTGGATCGGTGTCGGCTCCCTGGACCTGTTCCACGACGAGGATCTCGCGTACGCCCGGCGACTGCGCGAGGCCGGGGTGCCGGTCGAGGTGCAGGTGGTGGACGGGGCCTTCCACGGTTTCGACGCCATAGCGCCCAAAACCGCAGTGTCGCAATCCTTCTTCGAAAGCCAGGTGGCGACACTGCGGCGGGCGTTCACCGGTTGGTCTCGGACTACTCCCTGATTTCGCTGTCCTCGAACACAATCCGGCCGATCAACTCATAGCGGCGCTGGTCGCGGAACTTGAAGTACAGTGCGATCGCCGCGCCGATCACGAACAGCGCGACCACGATCCACGGTGTCAGCTTGAACAGCAGGGTGCCCGATGCGGCCCCCGCAGCGGCGTCTTTGTGCTCCCAGAGCAGATACACCACGTACAGCATCCCGATACCGCCGAGCAGCGGTGCGGTGAACGTCTTGAACCAGTGCGCGCTGGACGGGTGGTTTTTGTGGAAGTGGAAGTAGGCGATCACCGAGAAGGCGCACAGCGATTGCACGATCATGATGGCCATGGTGCCCAGGATGGCCAGCAGCGTGTACATGTGCACATAGGGATCCATGCCCGCGACGAAGAACGCGAGGATGAGCACCAGGGAGATCCCGGTCTGCACGAAGGACGCGATGTGCGGTGACCCGTGCGTCGGATGCGTGGCACCGATGGTCTTCTGCAGGCCCTTGGACAGCCCCTCCCGACCGAGCGCGTAGATGTAGCGCGACGCGCAGTTGTGGAAGGCCATGCCACAGGCGAACGATCCGGTCACCAGCAGGATGTTGAACACCGTGATGGCCCACTCGCCGTACGTGCCGCGCACCGGGCCGAAGAAGATCTCCGACGAGGTGTCCGCGCTCTGCGCCAACTCGACGGACTTCTGCGGGCCCGTACCCGCGATGGCCATCCACGACACGAACACGTAGAACAGCCCGACGCCGATGACGCTGATCATGGTGGCGCGCGGGATGATCCGCTTGGGATCCTTGGATTCCTCGCCGTACATGGCCGTCGACTCGAACCCGACCCAGGACCAGAAGGCGAAGAACAATCCCAGCCCGGCGCTCGCGCCGGCGACCGCCGCCGGGGTGAAAGCACCGATCGGGTTGAGCGTCTCGGCCACCGCGAAACCGTCCGGGCCCCCGCCGGAGAACAACACCGCCAGCGCCCCGAGGGCCAACATGACGATCTCGGTCACCAGGAACACTCCCAGCACCTTCGCCGTCAGGTTCACGTCGAAGTAGGTCAGGATGCAGTTCAGCGTCAGCATCAGCAACGCCGGGATCAGCCAGTGCACGTGCAGCCCCAGCTGCGAGGCGAACAGGTTCTGGAAGAAGAACGCGAAGATGCCGATCAAGGAGGCCTCGAACACGATGTAGGCCATGGTGATCAGCAATCCGCTCGCCATGCCGACGACGCGACCCAGACCGTGCGAGATGTAGCCGTAGAACGCACCGGTGGCGGTGATGTGCTTGGCCATGGTGGCGTACCCGATGGCGAACAGGCCCAGCACCACGGTCGCCACGATGTAACCCGCCGGAGCGTGTGAACCGTTTCCGAATCCGACGGCGATCGGAACATTGCCGACCATCGCGGTGATCGGCGCGGCGGTGGCCACCGCCATGAAGATGACACCGATGGTGCCGACGGCGTTGCGTTTCAATCGTTGGACGTCGCTGGCGCCGTCACCTGCGGCTTTGGTGGGTGGTGCGATGTTGTCGGTCATCGGTGGGACATACCTTCCACGCTGGAAATGAGGGACGGTGTGGCGCACGCCACAGCCCGAACCCCTCGTATATTGGCACTACCAAAAGCCCGACGCAAGACCCAATCGCGGCCATTGACATATTTGGTCCTACCGTTTTACGGTGGGCGCCGTCACAGCTTCCCAGTGACGGTAGAGGAGCCGCATGTACGACTACGGCACGTTCTCGTTCGAATCGAAGACCGAGGTGCTGGAGCGCGCGAAGACGTTCTGGAATCCGGACAAGACCCAGTTCTGGACCGACTCCGGTGTCGATCTGGTGATCGACCGCCGCGAGGGGTACTTCCTGTGGGACATGAGTGGGCGCCGGCTCATCGACATGCACCTCAACGGTGGGACCTACAACATCGGCCACCGTAATCCCGAAGTGATGCAAGCTCTTTCCGAGGGCATGGCGCATTTCGACGTCGGTAACCACCACTTCCCCTCGGTGGCCCGCACCGCACTGGCGCAGCGTCTGGTCGAGACCGCGCCGGCGTCCATCACGAAGGTCGCCTTCGGTTCGGGTGGCGGTGAGGCCATCGACATCGCGCTCAAGAGCGCCCGGCATGCCACCCAGCGCCGCAAGATCGTCTCGATCGTCAAGGCCTATCACGGCCACACCGGCCTGGCCGTGGCCACCGGCGATGACCGTTTCGCCAAATTGTTCCTGTCCGACAACCCCGACGAGTTCCTCCAGGTGCCCTTCAACGACATCGACGCCATGGAACGGGTGCTGGCCGCCGGTGACATCGCCGCGGTGATCATGGAGACCATCCCGGCGACGTACGGATTCCCGCTGCCGGCACCGGGTTACCTGGAGGCGGTCAAGGCGGCCACCGAAAAACACGGCACGCTGTACATCGCCGACGAGGTACAAACCGGTCTGATGCGCACCGGCGAACTGTGGGGCATCACCAAGCACCGGATCGAACCCGACATCCTGGTCACCGGAAAAGGCCTGTCCGGCGGCATGTACCCGATCACCGCCGCACTGCTGGGTGACCGGGCCGCCCAGTGGCTGGACCAGGACGGCTTCGGCCACATCTCCACCTTCGGTGGTGCCGAGCTCGGTTGCGTCGCCGCGATCAAGACGCTGGAGATCTGTACCCGGCCGGAGGTGCGCTCGATGGTGCACTACATCGCCGACCTTTTCGACCACGGGCTGCACCGCATCCAGGCCGATCACCCGGACTGGTTCGTCGGGATCCGGCAGAACGGCGTGGTGATCGGACTCGAGTTCGACCACCCCGAGGGCGCCAAATTCGTGATGCGCGAACTGTACGAGAACGGGGTGTGGGCCATCTTCTCCACCCTGGATCCACGGGTTCTGCAGTTCAAACCCGGTGTGCTGCTGTCGCGCGACATCTGTGAGGACGTGCTGGACCGCCTGTCCGTCGCGGTCGGCCGAGCCAAAAACGCTGCGCGGGGAAGGAAATCATGACAACGACCGCACAGGCCGGTCACATGCTGGAACGCGCCCGCTGGGCCGCCGCCGCCTACGCCGAATACGATGCGGGCACCGTGTCGGCGATCGTGTCCGCGGTGGCCGAGGCCGGCTACGCCGCGGCCGAACGGTTCGCCGCCGACGCGGTGGCCGAGACCGGCATGGGCGTGGTGGCCGACAAGGTGACCAAGAACCGGGCCTGCTCGCGCGGCATCGTCGACTACTACACCGGCCAGGACTTCGTGTCCCCGCGCGTCGACCACGCCCGCAAGATCGTCGAGTTGCCGCGCCCCGCCGGGGTGGTGCTGGCGCTGACGCCGACCACCAATCCCGTTGCCACGGTGTACTTCAAGACCATCCTGGCGCTGATGACCCGCAATGCCGTCGTCATCGCCCCGCATCCGCGGGCCAAGCGCTGCTCGGCCGACGCGGCCCGGGTGCTGGCCGAGGCCGCGGTCGCCGCGGGCGCTCCGGACGGCATCGTGGCTGTGGTCGACGAGCCGTCCATCCCGTTGGTGCAGGCGCTGATGGCCGACGAGCGCACCGACGTCATCGTCGCGACCGGCGGCACCGGCGTGGTGCGTGCGGCCTACTCGTCGGGCAATCCGGCCCTGGGTGTCGGTCCCGGCAATGTGCCGGTGTTCGTCGACGCCAGCGCCGATATCACCGCCGCGGCCAAGCGCATCGTCGACAGCAAGGCCTTCGACAATTCGGTGCTGTGCACCAACGAATCGGTGCTGATCGCCGAGGAGACGATCGCCGACAAGCTGCGTGGCGCGCTCACCCGGGCCGGTGCGCACATCCTCGACGAGGACGGGGCCCGCCGGCTGCGGGCCTACATGTTCGCCGACGGCCACCTCAACACCGAGGTGGTCGGCCGGGACGCCGCGTGGATCGCCGGGCAGGCCGGCCTGCGCGTCACCCCCAAGACCAGGGTGCTGATCGCCCCGTTCGGTGACGTGGTCGCCGAGGAGATGCTGGCCCACGAGAAGCTCTCCCCGGTGCTCGGCATGACCACCGCCGCCGACGCGGCGCGCGGTATCCGGGCCGCCCGGGCGGTGGTGCGGATCGGCGGCGCCGGGCACTCGGCCGCCATCCACAGTGAAAACCCCTCGGTGATCGCCGATTTCGCGGCGCAGGTGCCGGTCTTGCGGGTCTCGGTGAATGTCGGCAACAGCACCGGCAGCTCCGGCCTGGACACCAACCTGGCACCGTCGATGACCATCGGCACCGGATTCGTGGGCCGCAGCTCCATCGGGGAGAACCTGGCACCGCAGCACCTGGTCAACTGGGCGCGCATCGCGTACAACGCCGAATCCGGAGTGCCGATGGGTGATTTCAGCGCGATCAGCCCATGGCAGGCACCGGCCGGTGCGGTACCTGCCTATCCGCGGGCATCCAACGACCCCGGCGGTGCCGCGGCCCCCGCCCGGCGCGCATATCAGGCCCCGCCCCGGTCTGCCGATCCGAATCTCGACGCCCTGCGCGCCGAGCTGCGCGCCCTTGTCGTCGAAGAACTCGCTCAACTGATCAAGAGGTAGATCCGTGGCTGAACTGCGTTCCTTCATCTTCATCGATCGGCTGCAGCCGCAGACGATGTCGTACCTGGGCACCTGGATCAAGGGTGCGTTACCGCGGGCGAACCAGGCCGCCCAGATCATCGAGGTGGCCCCGGGCCTGGACATCGAGGGCGTGACCGATGTCGCGCTCAAGCATGCCGAGGTGAAGGCCGGAATCCTGGTGGTGGAACGGCAGTTCGGCTACCTGGAGTTCCACGGTGAGACCGGCGCGGTGAAGGCCGCCGCCGATGCGGCGCTGGACTCGCTCGGCGGTGATTCGCACGCGGCGGTGCGCCCGACCATCCTGGCCTCGCGGATCATCTCCAGCGTCGACCATCAACACGCTTTCCTGATCAACCGCAACAAGATCGGTTCGATGGTGCTGGCCGGGGAATCGCTGTTCGTGCTCGAGGTGCAGCCGGCGTCCTATGCCATCCTGGCGACCAACGAGGCCGAAAAGGCCGCCGATATCAAGGTCGTCGACTTCCGGATGATCGGTGCCACCGGCCGGGTGTACCTGTCCGGCACCGAGGCCGACGTGCGCCAGGCCGCCGACGCGGCGCGGGATGCGCTGGCACGGACATGAGCATCTCGTCCGAGGAGCTGCGTGCGCTGGTGCGGGAGGTGGTGCGCGAAGCCGTCACCGGGCTCAAGGCGCCGGCACCGCAGCCGCCCGCCCCACCGGTTCAGCCCGCCGGCGTCGCCGAGCAGATGGGCCTGCAGCCCACCGGCCCGCGCGCGGCGGACGGTCGCGTGCGCACCGAGGAGGTGCGGCTGGCCACCGACGCCGACCTGGACGGCTTCGTCCGGAAACTGCTGCGGCTGTTCGAGAATCCGAAGAACCGGGCCGATATCAAGGCCGGCCGGCTGCGCTTCCGCCTCGGCGGCACCGGCCGGTCCGCGCCGGGCGGGACGGTGCACCGGTTCGACAGCGGTGCGGTAACCGAACGACAGATCGCCGACTTGGCCGGCGGCACGCTGGTGCTCGGACCGCGTGCGGTGCTCACGCCCCTGGCGCGGGAGAAGGCCAGAACGCTCGGCATCACCATCACGAAGAGTGCGCAAAAGATCGCCCCAGCGACGGAGGAGCGAAAATGATATCAGCGACCGTGACCGGCAACGTCTGGTCCACTCGCCGCGTCGACGGTATCCCGGCCGGCGCGTTCCTGGAGGTCCAGGTCGACGGCGGCGCCACCCTGATCGCCTTCGACGTGCTGGGCACCGGCGTCGGCGAGCGGGTGCTGATCGCCCAGGGCTCGGTGGCGTCGAGCTGGTTCACCGGCACCCCACCCCCGGTCGACGCCCTCATCATCGGATCCATCGACACCAATCCCAACAAATAAGGAGAAAAGTTCATGTCCAGCAATGCAATCGGCCTCATCGAAACCAAGGGCTTCGTGGCCGCGCTCGCCGCAGCCGACGCCATGGTCAAGGCCGCCAACGTGACCATCACCGATCGTCAGCAGGTGGGCGACGGCCTGGTCGCCGTGATCGTCACCGGTGAGGTGGGTGCGGTCAAGGCCGCCACCGAGGCCGGCGCCGAAACCGCCTCGCAGGTGGGCGAACTGGTCAGCGTGCACGTCATCCCGCGCCCGCACGGTGAACTCGGGGCGCACTTCTCGGTCACCAGCAAGTAGCCATGCCGACGGAAGCACAGGCGAGCGCGCGGATTCGCACCCAGATCCGCGTCTACCTGCTGGTGCAGGATCTGCAGCGGCAGTTCGCCGCCTACCTCGGCACCCCCACCCGGGCCAGGGGGTATCCGCCCTACGCGGGCGAGCACGCCCTCATCGTGGAGGTGTCGCCGGCTCTGGCGATCGAGCGGGTGATCGACCTGGCGCTGCGCGAGGTGCCCGGCATCCAGCCGGGAATCCTCTACGTGGAGCGGCAGTTCGGCGTGCTGGAGATCCACTCGGCCGATCTCGACGAGGTGCGCCGGGCCGGCGAGGCGATCCTGGCCGGTACCGGCAACAAGGCCTCCGACCAGCTCCGCCCCCGGGTGCTCTATCACGACATCATCACCGATATCACCGACCAGCACGCGGTGATCCTGAACCGCAACCGGCAGGCGTCGATGATCCTGCCCGGCCAGTCGCTGCTGGTGTACGAGATGACCCCGGCGCTGTTCGCGGCCGTCGCGGCGAACGAGGCCGAACGGGTGGCCCCCGGACTTACCGTGGTCGATGTGCAGATGATCGGGGCGGCCGGGCGGCTCTACATCGGCGGCAGCACCGCCGACGTGACGGTGGCCCGCGATCACATCACCGAGGTGCTGGCCGGCATCGACGGGCAGGATCAGTCGTGAGCATCACCGACGACCGGGCGGTGGCCGAACAGGCGCTGGCGCAGTACGACATCTCCGCCGACGCCGACCTGCGATTGCTCAACCTGTCCGAGAACGCCACCTATCTGGTCACCGACGGTGACGCACGGTCGATCCTGCGGGTGCACCGGCAGAACTACCATCTGCCGCACGAGATCGAATCCGAGCTGGACTGGCTGGCCGCGCTGCGGGCGGACAGCGATGTCACGGTCCCCACCGTGCTCGCGGCCCGCGACGGTCGCCGGGTGGTCACCGTGGACGACCCCGGCGCCGCCGGAACACCGCGTCACGTCGTGCATTTCGGCATGGTCGGCGGCGTCGAACCGGACGAGACCGCGTTGACGACGCAGGACTTCCACACCTTGGGCCGGATCACCGCGGCGCTGCACGACCACGCCAGGAGCTGGCAGCGGCCGGCCGGCTTCGGCCGCTTCGCCTGGGACTGGGAACACAGTCTCGGCGGCACACCCCGGTGGGGCCGCTGGCAGGACGCCCAGGGCGTGGGCCCGGCCGAACGGGCCGTGCTCGAGCGCGCCCAGGCGCTGCTGCGGGAACGGCTGACCGGCTACGGCACCGGACCCGAGGTGTACGGGCTGATCCACGCCGACCTGCGGCTGGCCAACCTGCTGGTCGATGCCGCCGCCGGCAACCAGATCACCGTCATCGACTTCGACGACTGCGGATTCGGCTGGTATTTCTATGATTTCGGCACCGCGGTGTCGTTCATCGAGGATGATCCGGCGCTGCCGGAATGGCAGGCGGCCTGGGTGAGTGGATACCGCGACTTCTCCCGTCGCTCCGCTCGCCCCGGTACCCGGCGGGAGCTGTCGGCCGGCGACGAGGACATGCTGGCCTCGTTCGTACTGCTGCGCCGGCTGCTGCTGCTGGCCTGGATGGGCAGCCACAGCCACTCCAGGGAATCGGCCACCAAGGCGATCAGTTATGCCGCGGGCAGCTGCGCGCTGGCCGAACGGTACCTGAGCTCCGCCGGCCACACGCTGTTCTGACCGACTGCCGGTTCTCGGCATCACATCTGAAGGGCACCAACCATGTTCACGTCACTGCAGGGCCGCACCGCCATCGTCACCGGCGCCAGTAAGGGCATCGGCCGCGGCATCGCCGAGACCTTCGCCAACGCCGGGGTCGACGTCGTCATCACCGGCCGCAATTCCGACGATCTGGACCGCACCGTCGCGGCCCTGGCCGGCGCGCCGGGCAAGGTCAGTGCCATCAGCGCCGACGTGTCCGATCCCGCCGACTGCCGCCGGGTGGTGACCGAGGCGGCGCAGCGGCACGGCGGCGTCGATATCGTGTGCGCCAACGCGGGCATCTTCCCGTCGGGCCGGCTGGAGGATCTCACCCCCGACGATATCGAGGCCGTGCTCGCGGTGAATTTCAAGGGCACCGTGTACATCGTGCAGGCCGCCCTGGCCGCCCTGGCCGCCAGTGGGCACGGCCGGGTGATCATCACGTCGTCGATCACCGGACCGATCACCGGTTACCCCGGCTGGTCGCATTACGGCGCCAGCAAGGCCGCACAGCTGGGGTTCCTGCGCACCGCGGCCATGGAGTTGGCACCGAAGCGCATCACCGTCAACGCGGTGCTGCCCGGCAACATCGCCACCGAGGGACTCGGCGAAATGGGCCAGGAATACCTCGACCAAATGGCTTCCGCGGTGCCGGCGGGCCGGCTGGGCTCGGTGGCCGACATCGGCAACGCAGCACTGTTCTTCGCCACCGACGAGGCCGCCTACATCACCGGCCAGTCGCTGGTGGTCGATGGTGGCCAGATCTTGCCCGAATCGCACCTGGCTATCGCCGAACTCTGATACGCGTACGGTTAGAATTGGGTATACCAATAAGACCGTCGGGATATCACGGCTGAGCAAGGGGGCGCGGTGGCAACTCACAGCGAAGAGTTGCGGCGCCGGATCGTGGGAGACGTCAACGCCGGCACCCCCGGCTCCAAACTGGGCAGCGAACGCGATCTGGCCGAGCGCTACGGCACCAGCCGGTCCAGCCTGCGCCAGGTGCTCGCCGCGCTGGAGGAGGCCGGCCTGGTGCACCGGGTGATCGGGCGGGCCGGCGGCATCTTCATCAGCCACGGGCAGGTGGAGCGCAACCTGGCCGACGTGGTGGGCGTGCCGGCATTCCTCGCCCATCAGGGTTATGTCGCCGGTACCCGGGTACTGTCCACCAAGATCGGCATCCCCGACCACGCCACCCAGCACGCCCTCAAGCTCGGGCCCGCCGATTACGTCGTCGAGGTGCAGCGGGTCCGGCTGGCCGACGGCTCACCGATCTCGTTGGAGCACGCCCAGTTTCCCGCCGACACCGTCCCCGGCCTGCTCGAGCAACCGCTGCGCGGCTCCTTGTACGAGATCCTGGAGTCCGAGTACGGCCTGACCGCCGGCCGGGCCGTCGAACGCATCGAGGCGGTGAGCGCCACCAACGACGAGGCGGCGCTGCTGGGTATCAAACCCAAGGCGGCACTGCTGCTCATCACCCGCGTGACGCACGACCAGAACGGCACGCCGTACGAGTACTCCCGTGACCTGTTCCGCGGGGACCGCACCGCGCTGTCGGTCACCGCGCAGGGCCGCGGCCTGACCGGAGCCGACGCCGAGCCGGCCTCCATCACGCTGCAGCGCCAGACGGGCTGATCACCTCACCGTCGATGACGGTGGCGGCCACCAGTTTCGCATCCAGGTCGCGCAGCACATCCTCCGGCGCGGCGCTCAGCACGCACAGGTCGGCGGGCTGACCGGCAGCAACCGTGCGGACCGAGGTGGGCGCCGTCGCTGTGCCCAGCAACAGCCGCAGCGCCGTGCGCGCGTCGATGCGTTCGTCGGGCCCCAGCACCGCGCCCGATGCGGTGGTGCGGTGTACGGCCGCCCGCAGGGCCGCCCACGGGTCGCCGTCCCCGAACGGCACGTCGGTGGAAAGCGCCACCGGGACACCGGCTTCCAGCAGTGAGGCCAGCCGCCACAGCTGGTGGTGCTCGTCGGCAGGCACATCGGCCAGGTACTGGTCACCACGCTCGGCGACGAAGTTGGGCTGGGTCACCACGGTCACGCCCAGGGCGGCCAGCACCTCGAGCTGATCGTCGGGCACCACGGCGGCATGCTCGATGCGATCGCCGGGGTGCACACCCGCGTCGCCGAGGGCAGCAAGGCTGACCACCAACTGCGCCGCGGTCACACAGTGCAGCGCCACCGGCGCGCCTTCGTCGTGCCTGCGCCCGATCCAGGCGGTCAGCGCGCCCAAATCCAGATCGTCGTCATGCAGGATGCGCTTACCGGGCGCGAGATGGTGCACGTGCTGGCGCAGCCCGCCGCGGCGGTGCACCTCGGCCAGCAGAACCATGTCGGTGACGTCGAGATCCGGTGTGGCATCGGTGATTCCGGTGACACCGTAACCGCTCAGCCGGGCGCTGAGGGCGGCGACGGACGTGTCGCGCCGCTTGAGGGTGTCCGACCAGGACCGGTCGGCGCTGCGCAGCCGGCCGTCGGGGTGATCGGCCAGGCCGACGGCCGCCAGGCCGGCCGAGTTGAGCGTCCACAGCACGCCGCTGCGATGCTGGATGCGCACCGGCACCGGCGGCGCCAGCGTGTCGAGCACGCGCCGGTCCAGCGCGCCGGCCACCGCCTCGTGATACCCGACCGCCCTGATCCACCCGTCGTCGCCGACGGCGGCACCGGCCAGCACGTGTGCCAGGTCGTCACGGTCGTGCACCTCGCCGACACCGACCCGCACCGAGTCCGCCGCGGCCGCGGCCGAATGCACGTGCACGTGGTGATCGTGCAGGCCGGGGAGCACCAGTCCCAGCGCCGCGTCGAGCACCCGTTCCCCCGCGACGGGCGCCAGCGCGGGGCCCACCTCGTCGATCCGGGTGCCGACCCGGATGTCGACCACACTGCCGTCCAGCAGGGCTGCACGCCGAATCAGCATGACACGGACCACCTTTCCTCGATCATCGTCTGCACCCGGGCATTGTCGGCACCGAGGTCAGGTGCGCGGGCGGCCGGGCGCGGCGCCGGCGCGTGGCTGGGTTCGCCGGCCAGCCCGGCGTAGCGGGCCGCCGTCGCCGCCATCGACACCTCGATCAGTTCGCCGCCGCCCCGGCCCAGCGATTCGGTGACCACGTCCGCCGCGCACAGGCCGGTGAGTGGATCGGCGATGGCGTCCCCGGCGAACATCGGTCCGGTGCCGTGGTATTCGACCAGGCCGCCGGACACCGCCGCGTCGTCACCGAAGGCCACCCAGTCCGCCCCGGGCTCGTCGGTGCCGTGCCCGGTGATGTGCAGCCACACCCGACCGGCCCGCGGCGCAACCGTCTCCGGGCCCAGGCCGCGCCGGCGCAGCGCGGCCGGCCGGGACGCCTCGATCACCACGTCGGCGACCGACAGCAGTCGGTGCAGCGCCCGGATGTCGTCGAAATCGACCGCATACGAGAGCTTTCCACCGTTCATCCAGTCGTAGAAGCCCTGGTGTCCCGCTCGGGTGCCGTCGGGGCGCCGCGGGCTCTCCACCTTGACCACGGTGGCACCGGCGCAGGCCAACAGCCGCCCGCACAGCGGGCCGGCCCACATCGAGGACAGGTCGGCGACCAGCAGATCGGCAACCGGCCGGGCCGCCCCGGCACCCGTCACCCGGATTCGCGGTGCCGCCGCGGCGGTTTCGCCGAGCAACCCGGCGGGCAGGCCCAACAGCCGCGCCCGTTCGACCGCCGCGCCGGCGCCGTGCCGGTGCACCCACGCGGCCAGTGCCTGCCACGGGTCGCCGACGCGATCGGCACCGACCAGTGCGGGTACCGCGTCGACATCGTCGGCGCGGGCCAGGGTCACCGCGCACCATCCGTCCGCGCCGCCCAGCAGCCGGGTGGCGCCGCCGACCGAGATGCGCCCCCGCGACACCGCACCGAGCTGCGCCGCACGTCCGGTGATCAGCGCGGTGGCGTCGACGGCGACACCGGTGCGCGCCGCGAAGCGGTCGGCCTGTTCCTGGGCGCGCGCGCAGACCTGCTGCGGTGCACCGACCGGAACCATCCCGCCATCTTGCCCCGGCGGGCCGGTTCAGGGGTGCAGAGCGGTGAAACGCCAGTCGAGCACCTGACGATCCGGCGCACCGGGCTCCGTCGCGGCGGCGAACACGACCGAACGCAGCCGCAGCCGCACGCCCGTCCCGTCCGGTTCGGCGGCCTCGATGTGCAACTCGCTGTAGACGGTGTCGTTCTCGTGCACCGGCCCGGTGTGGTCGCAGGACTCCCAGCCGAGCACGGTGACCAGATCCGGCAGCAGCCGGGTGGTCTGCGCCAGGGCCAGGCCGATGGTGTGCCCGCCGTACACCAGCCGTTGCCCGCCGGGGCGCCGATCATGATGTGTGGCAGCAATGTTCAAGGACAACCGGGCCAGCTCGGGAGCGCTGGACACCACGTCCGCGGTACTCGCCAGGACGGTGCCCACCAGGGCCGGGTCGAACGCGGGGCCGCCCAGGGCGCCCAGGTCCCAGCCCGCGGTGGGGTCCGGCGGGACCGGCTGGTCGGCGCCGATCGCGGCCAGGTCGTCGCCATGCCCGGTATCGGCGGCGTCCGGGGACAGCGGCAGCATGGCACACCGGTAGAAGTCCAGCACCGAGTGGCCGGCCTGGTCCACGGTGGTCATGCGCAGGGCGGCCAGCCCGGTGGGGGCACGGCCAGGTTTGGCGGAGTTCTGCCGCAGGCCGACCACTTCGGTGCGGGTGGTCAGGGTGTCCCCGATGACGGGAAACCGGTGGAAGGTCAACCCGCGGTAGAACAGGTTGGCCTTGACCCGCTGGGTGACCAGGGTGGACTGCCCGATGGCGATATCGCACACCAGCGCGGGATGCGCCAGCGGGCCGCTCCGGCCGGTGACGGCGCCGGCGAGCTCGGCGTCCAGGGACAGCCGCAGCCGGTCACCCAGAATGGCCTGGTGCGCTGCCGCGGCGCCCGAGGTGAGCGTCATCGACGGCGCGGTGTCGAAGACCTGGCCCACGTGCAGGTCGTCGAAGTAGGGGCCGCCCGGCGTGTTGGCGTTCACGTTCGCACTGTAGGTCAGGGATGTACGGGCTCCCCGGTCACCTGGTGATCGGCATGGTTGAGGCCCTCCTGCACCAGCCGGCTCAGATGCCCGTCCCGCAGCCGGTAGAACACCCGCCTGCCGTCCTTGCGTGTCTCGACCAACCGGGCGAACCGCAGCTTGGCCAGGTGCTGACTGATCGACGTGCGCGATGCGCCGGTCGCCTCGGCGAGCGCGGTGACATCGGCTTCGCCCTGGGCCAGCAGCCACAACAGGTGCAGCCGGGTCCGGTCGGCCAGCATGCGGAAGGTCTCGCTGGCGATATCGAGCCGCTGCCCGTCCGGGGCACCCTCATGGACCAGCGAGGGCTTCGGTCCGCGCGGGAGTGGATCCCTGCTCATCGGCCGTCCCGCCCCTCCGTGCCGTCCCTGCCATCCGCACCGCGGCGATCGCCGCGAATGTAGCGAGAATAGCGAGAATCCCGGCCGTCGCCGCCTGATCCACCGCCGCGCCGACCCACCCGGCCACCGGATAGGTGATCAGGAACCCGGCATGCGACAGCGAGAACTGCGCGGTGAACACCGCCGTGCGGTGCTCGCCGGCATTGCGGCGCAGCAGCCGCCCGGCCGGCGTGTTGATCATCGACGTTGCCGCGCCCAGGACGATCCACAACACCGTCAACGCGGGCCAGCCCACCGACCCGGTCGCCAGCAGGATGGCCGTCGCGACCAACCCGGCCGCCGCCAGCACCGCGCCGCCGAGCATCACGGTGCGATCGGCCACCCGGCCCAGCACGACCGGAATCAGCAGGGCCAGCGCCATCGATCCGGCGCCGTAGCAGGCCAGCAGCAGTGCCACGTCGGCGTTTCCGCCGCCGAGCCGGCCGCGTACGTACACCACGGTGTTCACGACCACCAACCCGGTGGCCGACGCCACCACCACGTTCATCGCCAGCAGTGACCGTAATTCGCTGCTGCGCAGCATGATTCGGGTACCCATCGAGATCCGCGACAGCAGCGGTGCGGAGGCGCCGGTGGCCGGCTGGCGCGGGATCGCGGTGCCCAGCACCAGCGCCAGCGACACCAGGAATCCGGCACCGGTACCCGCGAACAACCCGTGGTAGGTGATGACGGTGAGCAGCGCCGCGGCCAGCAGCGGGCTGAGCAGCGCTTCCAGGTCATAGGCCAGCCGGGACAACGCCAGGGCGCGGGTGTACTGGCGTTCGTCGGGCAGCACATCGGCGATCACGGACTGGAACGTCGGGGTGAACGTCGCCGACGCGGCCTGCAGGACGAAGACCAGCAGATAGATCTGCCACACCTGATCCACCCACGGCAGCGCCAAGGCCACCACCGCGCGCACGATATCGGCCCCGGCCAGCACGGCCTTGCGGGGCAGTCTCGCCGTCAGACCGGACATGACGGGGGCGGCGAACACGTACGCGACCATCTTGATGGCCAGCGCGGTGCTCAGGACCGCGCCGGCCGCCCCACCGGCGAGGTCGAAGGCGAGCAGACCGAGCGCGACGGTCAGCAACCCGGTTCCGGCCAGGGCCGTCACCTGGGCGGTGTAGAGCCGCCGGAAGACAGGGTGGCGCAGGATCATGTGCCCAGTATGCCCTATATGTGCGCAATTGCGCACATATAGGTTCATCCGATCTCGTCGACCAGACCCCACGCCAGCGCCGTGCCCGCATCGATGGTCCGGCCTGACAGCACGAGGTAGGCGGTGCGCCAGCGGCCGATCCGGCGGGTGATGCTCACGGTCCCCCCGGCGCCGGGGATCAGCCCGAGCGCGAGTTCGGGCAGCCCCAGGACCGCATCGGGGTGGCAGCGCACCCGACCGCAGTAGGCGGCCATTTCCAGTCCGCTGCCGAGCACCTGGCCGTGCACCACCGCGCGGCACCGCACCCCGAGCCGGGCGGTGAGCTCGTCGAGCACCAGCGCGGGACTGTGCCGGGTGCGGGCCAGGTGCGCGGCCGCGGGGTCGGCGAAGGTGCCGAACTCGGCCAGATCGCCTCCGCTGCAGAAGGACCGGCCGTTGCCGGAGAGCACCACCTCGGTGACGCTGTCGTCGACGCGCGCCACCTCGAGTGCCTCCAGCAAGGCAGCGCGGGCGTCGGTGGTGAAGGCGTTGTGCCGCCGCGCCCGGTTGAACCGCACGTACAAGGTGCCGCCGTCACGGTCGGCCTGAACCGGGTCCGGCAGCACGGGCAGCGCCACCGGGCCGCGTTCGGCCAGCCAGCGGGCGAACTCGGGCCCGGCCTGCAGGGTCGAGTACGCCAGCGATTCGGTGATCACCCCGCCGAAGGCCGGCGCCGCCGGATCCAGGGCCCGCAGCACGTCGTCGCACACCGCCGCCGCGTGCGGCCAGCGGGCGCACCGCTGCCGCAATTCGGCAACGGTCTGCTCGACGGATGCGACGGTGACCATCCGCGGGTCGGCGGAGGGCCGCTCGGTGAGCGTGAAGGTCAGGTGATCCGCGGGCGTGCCGATGCCCACCAGAATGCCTGGGGGCAGCGCCACTTCGGTCACGAGTACTTGTTTATCAGCTCCTGCTTGTAGAGCTTGCCGGTATCGGTGCGCGGCAGCTGCGCCTCGAACGAGATGGACCGCGGGCACTTGTAGTGCGCCAGCTTGTCGCGCAGCCAGCCGAGCAGCTCCTGGCCGAATTCCTCGGTGGCGTCGGCCGGGTCGACGGTCTGCACCACACCCTTGACGGCCTGGCCCATGTCGTCGTCGGGGATGCCGAACACCGCGGCGTCCATCACCTTGGGGTGGGTGACGAGCATGTTCTCGGCCTCCTGCGGGTAGATGTTCACCCCGCCGGAGATGATCATGTGGTGCCGCCGGTCGGTCAGGTAGAGGTACCCGTCGTCGTCGACGTAGCCGATATCGCCGACGGTGAGCCAGCCGTGTGTGTTGCGCGAGGACGCCGTCTTGTCCGGATCGTTGAGGTACTCGAAGTCGTTGCCGCCCTCGAAGTAGATCTCGCCGGGCTGTCCCGGCGGCAGCTCGTTGCCGTCCTCGTCCAGGATGTGGATGGCACCGACCATCGGCTTGCCGACCGAACCCGGGTGGGCCAGCCACTCCTCGGCGCTGATCAGCGTCGAGCCGATGGCTTCCGAGGAGGCGTAGTACTCGTCGACGATCGGCCCCCACCAGTCGATCATCTGCTTCTTGATCTCCACCGGGCACGGGGCCGCGGCGTGCATGACCCGCTTGAGCGACGAGATGTCATAGGACTCACGCACCGATGCCGGTAACTTGAGCATCCTGGTGAACATCACCGGCACGAATTGCCCATGTGTGACACCGTGTTTCGCGATGGCCTCGAGAGTGCCCTCCGGGTCGAACTTCTCCATGACCACCACGGTCAACCCACCGGCGAGGGCGTTGAGCGACCACACCGACGGGGCGGTGTGGTACAGCGGCGCCGGACTGAGGTACACGGCGTCGGGCCCCATCCAGTACTCGACCAGCATCGCCATCATGCCCGGCACCTCCGACGGCGGCAGGTGCGGCAACGCGCGCTTGATGCCCTTCGGGCGGCCGGTGGTGCCCGAGGAGTACTGCAGCAGATCACCCTCGATCTCGTCGGCGATCGGGGTCTCGGGCAGATCCTGCACGGCCTGCGGATAGCGCGCCCAGCCGTCCAGATCGTCGGCGGTGGTCAACAGGATCTCGGGCAACCCGCCCGGCAGGTGCTCGGCCAGGGCGGCACAGGTGTCCCGGAGCGCGGCCGACGCGACGATCGCCTTGGCCGCACTGTTGTCGATGATGTAGGCGGCCTCGGCGGCGGTCAGATGCGTGTTCAGCGGTACGTAATACAGACCGCTCCGGCGCGCCGCCCACATGATCGTGTGCATGTGTTCGGTGTTCTCCATCAGGATGGCGACCGCGTCGCCCTCCCGCAGGCCGCGGCTGCGGAAGTAGTGCGCGAGCTGGTTCGCCCGGGCCTCCATCTGACCGAACGTGACCACGGTGCCTGCCGGGTAGAGGACGACAGCCGGCTTGTCGGGCGTCGCGAGCGCGGTTTCACGGATCTGCATGGGCTGACTCTACGATGCCGCGTTTGACACCTGTCAAGTGGTGGCCTCCGCCACACCTTCTTCGGCCGGGACCACGTGCCGGTTTCGGTTCGGCGCTACGGTGGAATACCGGTTTGCTCGCTCGATTCGAGGCCCGCAAGGAGACCAGTGACGGACGACGGACCACTTCGGGTGCTGGTCACCGGGGCCACCGGATATATCGGCGCTCGCCTCACACCGCGACTGGTGGACGCCGGCCATCAGGTGCGGGTGCTGGTCCGCGACCCGGACAAGATCCGGGCGGTGCCGTGGGCCCGCGACGTGCAGGTCTTCCGCGGTGACCTGATGGATCCGGACACCCTCGAGGCGCCGTTGCGCGACGTCGACGTCGTCTACTACCTGGTGCACTCGATGAACAGCGCCGGCGAGTTCATCCAGCAGGAGCGGCGCAGCGCCCAGAATGTCGCCGAGGCGGCGCGCCGGGCAGGGGTGGGCCGCATCGTGTATCTGGGTGGCCTGCACGCCGACTCCGGTCCGCTGTCGACGCACCTGCGCTCACGCACCGAGGTGGGGCAGATCCTGATCGACTCCGGTGTCCCGACCATCGTGCTGCAAGCCGGTGTGGTCATCGGGTCCGGTTCGGCGTCGTTCGAGATGATCCGGCACCTGACGGACCGGCTGCCGGTGATGACCACACCGCGCTGGGTGAACAACCACATCCAGCCCATCGCGGTCCGCGATGTCCTGCACTACCTGATCGAGGCGGCGACTGCGGACCTGCCCCGCAGCCGCACCTACGACATCGGCGGACCCGACGTGCTGCGCTACGGCGAGATGATGCAGATCTATGCCGAGGTGGCCGGCCTGGCGCGGCGCCGGATCCTGGTGCTGCCCGTCCTCACCCCGCGATTGGCCGGGTTGTGGATCGACCTGGTGACACCGGTGCCGCGCAGCATCGGGCGCGCCCTGATCGAGTCCTTGAGCACCAATGCCGTTGCCACCGAACATGATATCGACGCCGTCATCGCACCGCCGCCCGGCGGGCCGACGGCTTACCGGCAGGCCGTGGCATTGGCCCTGCGATACGCCGCCACCGGCGAAGGGCACCCGACCTGGGCCACCACGTCCCCGACGGGCGCGCCGTCGGACCCGCTGCCGTCGGACCCCGGCTGGGCCGGGCAGGCGGTCTACACCGCCGAACGCCACACCGACTGCGCCGCCCCCGCCGACCAGGTGTGGCGGGCCCTCCAGGAAGACTTGGAAGAAGACGACCGGGCAGACACCGGGAAGTCGTGGCGCTCTTATCCTTTCGGAACCGGCCGCCGCCCGCTGGTCGAGCAGCAGACCGATCAGCGGTTCGTCCGGCTGCGGACCCGAACCCGGGCACCCGGTGGCGGGTGGCTGGAATGGCGGCTCGAACCCCTCGGCGAGCACCGCACCCGGCTACACCTGCGGGCCGTGTTCACACCGAGAGGCCTTGCCGGACAGGCTTATTGGCATGTGTTGTATCCGCTACACCGGGTCATCCTGGCCGGTGCGCTGCGCCGCGTCAGCCGACGCGCGCACTGACCCCGAAACGGCGACACCGCCCCCGGCCGGAGCCGGAGGCGGTGTCGGTGCAGAAGATCGGCGTCAGTCGGACTCGGCCAACCGGGTCTTGAGCGCGTCGAACTCGTCCTTGATGCCCGTCGGGAGCTTCTCGCCGACGAACTCGAACCACTCCTCGATGAGCGGCAGTTCGGCCCGCCATTCCTCGGCGTTGACGGCCAGCGCCTCATCGACGTCGGCGGCATCGACGTCCAGGCCGGCCAGGTCGAGGTCGGCCGCGGTGGGCACGATGCCGATCGGGGTCGACTTGCCGTCGGCCTTGTGCTCGATGCGCTCCACGGCCCACTTGAGCACGCGGCTGTTCTCCCCGAAGCCCGGCCACAGGAAGCGGCCGTCGTCGCCGCGGCGGAACCAGTTCACGAAGAAGATCTTCGGCATCTTGGACTCGTCGGCGTTCTTGCCGATGTTGATCCAGTGCTGGAAGTAGTCGCCGACGTTGTAGCCGAGGAACGGCAGCATGGCCATCGGGTCACGCCGCACGGTGCCGACCTTGCCCTCGGCGGCGGCGGTCTGCTCGGAGCCCAGGGTGGCGCCGATGAACACGCCGTGCTGCCAGTCGCGGGCCTGGGTGATCAGCGGCACCGTGGTCTTGCGGCGGCCGCCGAACAGGATCGCCGAGATCGGCACACCCTGCGGGTCGTCCCACTCCGGGGCCACCGACGGGCACTGCGAGATCGGGGTGCAGTAGCGCGAGTTCGGGTGCGCCGCCTTGTCTTCCGACTCGCGGTACCAGTCCTGGCCCTTCCAGTCGATGAGGTGGTCGGGGTCGCCCTCCAGGCCCTCCCACCAGACGTCACCGTCGTCGGTCTTGGCGACGTTGGTGAAGACGGTGTTGCCGGCGGCGATGGTCTTCATGGCGTTCGGGTTGGACGACCAGTTGGTGCCCGGCGCGACGCCGAAGAAGCCGAACTCGGGGTTGACGGCGTACAGCCGGCCGTCCTTGCCGAACCGCATCCAGGCGATGTCGTCGCCGACGGTCTCGGCGCGCCAGCCGGGGATGGTGGGCTGCAGCATGGCCAGGTTGGTCTTACCGCATGCCGACGGGAACGCCGCGGCGATGTAGTACGCCTTGTTCTCCGGCGAGATCAGCTTGAGGATCAGCATGTGCTCGGCGAGCCAGCCCTCGTCGTGGGCCATGGCCGACGCGATCCGCAGCGAGTAGCACTTCTTGCCGAGCAGGGCGTTACCGCCGTAGCCGGACCCGAAGCTCCAGATCTCCCGGGTCTCCGGGAAGTGGCTGATGTACTTGGTGTCGTTGCACGGCCAGGGCACGTCCTGCTGGCCCGGCTCCAGCGGGGCGCCGATCGAGTGCAGCGCCTTGACGAAGAAACCGTCGTCACCGATCTTCGCCAGCGCCGCCGCGCCCATCCGGGTCATGGTGCGCATCGAGACCACGACGTACTCGGAGTCGGTGATCTCGACGCCGAGCTTGGGGTCCTCGGCATCCAGCGGGCCCATGCAGAACGGCACGACCCACATGGTGCGGCCGCGCATGCTGCCGCGGTACAGCTCGGTCATGATGCCGCGCATCTCGGCGGGCGCCATCCAGTTGTTGGTGGGGCCGGCGTCGACCTCACGCTCGGAACAGATGAACGTGCGCGACTCCACCCGGGCGACATCGGACGGATCGGACAACGCCAGGTAGGAGTTCGGCTGCTTTTCCGGGTTCAGCTTCTGGAAGGTGCCGACCTCGACCAGCTGCGCCGCCAGGCGCTCGTATTCCTCTTCGGAGCCATCGGCGAACACCACCCGGTCCGGCTGCGTCAGCTCCGCAACCTCCTGGACCCAGGCCAACAGCCCCTGATGTTTGGTCGGTGCACTGTCGAGACCGGGAATGGTCGCTGAGGTCATCTAATATCTCCTGCGTAGGTTACGCGCCGGTAGCATCGGCGATAACTGGTAGGTCACGGTCGTCCCTATGGAGAGGTTAACGCCCGTGACATACCCGTGGTGAATCGGAACAATGTCCGATCACTCACAAGAACGATTCAGATACTCCAGTTGGCCGCTTCCTCTTATTACCCACTTTCCAACCCGGCACAAACCCTGGCCAATGCGGTGCGCAGCCGCGGCAGTTCGCGCTGACCTGCGGCCGCCGACCGCGCGGTGAGCGCCGCGATATCGGCCAGTTCGGCATCGATCTCCTGGATACGCCGCGCCAGCGCCGCCGCCGCACGTTCGTCCTGAGCGGCGGCCTCCCCGGTGAACCGAACCTCCGCCATCAGCACCCGGTGCGCGACACGCTGCTCGGTGGCTTCCCGCAGGCGCGCGGTGACCTCGCCGACCCAGCGGTCCACCACGGCCCGGTCGTGCAGCACACTGCGGATCCCGATCACCCAGACCGTCAGCAGCAGGCCCGCGACCGCGCCGACCGCCACCCCCAGCGCGGTGAGCCCGGGCGCCAGGCCGGCGAACAGCCTGCTCACCGCGAACGCGGCACCGAGGCCGAAGCCCGCGCCGAGCACCATCATCAGCCGGGTCTCCAGCGTCCTGGACCGCAATCCCGGCGCACCGGCGTCCGGTACCGGCGCGGCCGGCGGCACCTCCGGTGCGGGCAGGCCGAGTTCGGTGGCGACATCGGTCAGGTGCTCGGTGATGCCGTCGTCGACCTCCCCGACCACCTCGGCGCAGCGCCGGTGCACGTAGGACACCAGCCGCTCGGCTCGCCGGCCGTTCCAGTCGGCCACGTCCTCGGACAGCTCGGTGCGCACCGACGCACACCGGTTCCTGGCGAAGTAGCCCAATTGGACCCGGGCCTGCTGCACCTGGCTGCGCAGGGCGATGTTGCGCTGCGACCGCTGCAGCCGGCCGGCCCGCAGCAGCTCGTCCCGCTCGGCCCGCAGCTGCACCGCCCGGCCGTCCGGCCGGTGCGCGCCGGACAGCTCGCCGATCCGCGCCGTGAGGTGAGTTTCCCACGCCCGCAAGGTGTTTCGGTGAAGGGCGGCGGCGTCGGCGAGACGCTCGGACAGCACATCGACCAGCTCGTCGAGCGACGGTTCGCCCGCCTCGGGTGCCGCGGCGACGCCCACCCACGGCATGCCGGCGTAACGCCGCGACCGGGCGGCCACCGCGTCGCGGTCCGCGGCCAGCACCGCACGCCAGCCCCGATGCACGTCGGTCTTGGTCACCGCCCCGACCACCAGATCGGTGTGCCGGGCCGCGGCGTCCAGCAACACCGCGTCGGACTCGGTCAGCGGCGCCACCGCCGACACCGCGAAGACGACGGCCGAGGGCGCCTGGTCGGGCGCCAGGTCACCGGTTTCGACGAAGGTCCGGTCCGGCATCCGGGCCCGCAGCGCCGCGGCCAATGCCGACGCCCCGGCCAGCCACGGCCCGGCGACCAGCACGACGTCGCGGTGCACCACCTCCGGGGGATCGACGCCGTCCGGAATGCCGGTCAGGTCCGGCTCGGGATCCCGCGTGGCCTCCGGGGCGGTCATCCGCGCGCCGCCAGCCGCAGCGATCCCCTGGTCAGCGCGCTCGCGCAACTGCGGTGCAGCGAGTTCAGCGGCCCCCGGCCGTAGCGGCTCCAGCGCCCGGCGTCGGCGTTCGCACCGACCGGCAACCCGTCGGCGCGCAGCACCTCGGCCGCCGCCGTCATCTCCGCCAGCACCACCCGGTCGGAGGCCAGCACTTCCCACAACTCGGCGTTCCCGGACCGCACCGCCAGCGCCCGCACCTCGGTGAGCGCGGCCTGCAGGCGCCGGTAGCGCTGCGGCGCCGTCACGGCATCGAGCGCGTCGAGCACCCCGTCGAGGCCGCTGAGCTCGCGCATCAGGGCCGGCAGCGACTCCGGATCCGTGCCGGCCCGCAGCGCGGCGGTGAGCGCGGCGATGCCGAACCGGTCCAGCACGGCCAGCAGCCGCCCGCGGGTCGCGGCGTCGACGGGGTGCGGCCCGGCGGTCACCGCGTCGGTCGTGGACAGGTCCGGCGGGTCGACGGCCATCGCTTGCAGCGCACCGAGCAGCGCCTCGTCCGGCGCGGCCGTCGAGGCGACCGCCAGCAGGGCATTCATCGGCACCGTCGGCCGTCCGGTGCGCGCCCGCACCTCGGCGACCTGGCGCGCCAGCGCCGAGCCGAGCAGGTCCTGTTTGTTGAGCACGACGAGGGAGTTGGGGCCGCAACCGGCCAGATCCTCGGGTTTGACGGTCTCGGCGACCACCAATACCGCGGCGTCGGCCGGGCCCCGAACGACGGCGCGGCCCGCGTGGCGCAGCGCGGCGGTCACCGTGGCGCGCCCGGTCCCGGGCCGGCCGGTCACCTCGACCCGGATCGGGCGGTTCAACCGACCCACGATCGGGGCCAGCCGGGACTCGCCGGTTTCCGCGGCGAAGGCCGCCAAGACGTCGGCGAGAATGACCGGCTCCTTACCTCACGAGTCGCACTGACACCATTTCCCACCTCAAATGGTGGCACCGCGCCGACGTACTCGTGAACGGTGTTTTTCCGCACACGCCGCGCTCGGCAACTGTTGGGTATCAATCTGCACCACGATGCAGGTAGATCGGCCTCGATGAGCGACGATGGACCGATGCATGCCCAGAGCCAGGAAGCCGGCCACGAGCTGTCGGATTCAGGCATCTCGGGCCGGAGCACAACGGACGGTCCGCAGGACGCCCCCGAGCAGAAACACCATCACCGGCGGGTCAGCAGCTTCCGCAACCGGCGCTCGACCCTCAGCGGCACCCAGCAGGAGTTGTGGGAGCGGCGCTGGCCCGAGATCGGGGCCGAGGCCCGCGACGCCGCCGGCCGGCCGCTGACCCGCGATATCGCGCAGTGGTTCGGGCGCCGGGCCCCGGTGGTGCTGGAGATCGGCTGCGGTACCGGCGTCTCGACGCTGGCCATGGCCGTGGAGGAGCCGCATCTGGACGTGGTGGCCGTGGAGGTCTACCGGCGGGGGCTGGCCCAGCTGCTGGGTGCCATCGACCGCAACGACGTCACCAACATCCGGCTGATCCGCGGCGACGGTGTCGACGTGCTGGAGCACATCTTCGGTACGGCGTCGTTGACCGGCGTGCGGATCTTCTTCCCGGACCCGTGGCCCAAGGCCCGCCATCACAAGCGCCGGTTGCTGCAACCCGAGACGGTGGCGCTGATCGCCGACCGGTTGGTGCCAGGCGGCGTGCTGCACGCCGCCACCGATCACGCCGAGTACGCCGAACACATCGCCGAGGTGGGCGACGCCGAGCCGAGGCTGCGCCGCGTCGCCGACACCGCCGCCGGCGCGTTGCCGATCTCGGTCCGGCGACCCGAGACCAAGTACGAAGGCAAGGGTTTGCAGGCCGGCCGCGATATCGCCGAGCTGGTGTGGGTACGTACCCATGGAATGACGGAGTGAGCAGAGGTGACTGGCCGATGAGCATCGCAACCGACATTCCGGCGGTACCCGAGATCTCGGCACCGGCCGAGGAGGTGCACGCTCCGGAGATCCGGAAGGTGCTGCTGGTCTGGGATGCGCCCAACCTGGACATGGGGCTGGGTTCCATCCTCGGGGGCCGGCCGACGGCCGCGCACCGCCCGCGGTTCGACGCCCTGGGCCGCTGGTTGCTGCAGCGCACCGCCGACATCTCCGCCACCGCGGCGCCCGCGCCGGACACCGGGACCGACGCCCAGCCCGAAGTTCTGGTGGAGCCGGAAGCCACCGTCTTCACCAACATCGCCCCTGGTAGCGCCGATGTCGTCCGCCCCTGGGTGGAGGCACTGCGTAACGTGGGCTTCGCGGTTTTCGCCAAACCCAAGATCGATGAAGACAGCGACGTCGACAGCGACATGCTCAGCCACATCGCGCTCCGCCGGAGCGAGGGCCTGGCCGGGCTGGTGGTGGCATCGGCCGACGGTCAGGCGTTCCGGGCGCCGCTGGAAGAGATAGCTCACGACGGCGTTCCGGTGCAGGTGCTCGGATTTCGCGAACATGCCAGTTGGGCGTTAGCGTCGGATACCTTGGAGTTTGTCGACCTGGAGGACATCGCAGGTGTCTTCCGGGAGCCGCTACCGCGAATCGGCCTTGATTCGCTGCCCGAGCAGGGCGCTTGGCTGCAGCCCTTCCGGCCGCTGTCCGCGCTTTTGACCTCGCGCTTATAGACAACAGAAGTGATATGCGCGCGCAGCGTGACCAGAGCATATTAAGGAGTTGACGTGTTCGCCTGGTGGGGTCGAACGGTGTACCGATTCCGATACATAGTGATCGGTGTCATGGTCGCACTGTGCCTTGGTGGCGGCGTGTTCGGGGCGAGCCTCGGTCAGCATGTCACCCAGAGCGGTTTCTACAACGAGGGCAGCGAATCGGTGCAGGCCTCGCTGCTCAGCGACGAGGTGTACGGCCGTGACCGGACCAGCCACGTCGTCGCGATCCTGACGCCGCCGGATGACAAGAAGGTCACCGACAAGGACTGGCAGAAGAAGGTCGTCGGGGAACTGGACCAGGTGGTCAAGGACCACCCCGATCAGATCGTCGGCTGGGTCGGCTGGCTCAAGGCCCCCGACACCACCGATCCGACCGTCAACCAGATGAAGACGCAGGATCTTCGGCACACCTTCGTCAGCATTCCGCTCAAGGGCGACGACGACGACACCATCCTGAAGAACTACCAGACGGTGCAGCCCGACCTGGAGAAGATCAATGGCGGCGATATCAAACTCGCCGGCCTGAACCCGCTGGCCAGCGAGCTGACCGGGACCATCGGCACCGACCAGGCCCGCGCCGAGGTGGTCATCATCCCGTTGGTGGCGGTGGTGCTGTTCTTCGTGTTCGGCGGCGCCGTGGCGGCCGCGCTGCCCGCCATCATCGGTGGCCTGACCATCGGCGGTGCGCTGGGCATCCTGCGGCTGACCGCGGAATTCGGCCCGGTGCATTACTTCGCCCAGCCCGTCGTGACGATGATGGGCTTCGGTATCGCCATCGACTACGGCCTGTTCATCGTGAGCCGGTTCCGGGAGGAACTCGCCGAGGGCTACGACGTCGAAGCCGCGGTCCGCAGATCGATCATGACGTCGGGGCGCACGGTGGCGTTCTCCGCGGTCATCATCGTGGCGTCGATCCTGCCGCTGCTGCTGATCCCGCTCGGCTTCCTGAAATCCATCACCTACGCCGTGATCGCCTCGGTGCTGCTGGCCGCTTTGCTGTCGAACACCGTGCTGCCCGCCGTCCTCGGCATCCTGGGCACCAATGTCGACGCGCTCGGGGTGCGCACCCTGCTGCGGGTGCCGTTCCTGGCCAACTGGCCGTTCTCCCGCAAGATCATCGACTGGTTCATCGAGAAGACCCAGAAGACCAAGACCCGGGAAGAGGTCGAGAAGGGCTTCTGGGGCAAGTTGGTCAATGTCGTGATGAAGCGGCCCATCGCGTTCGCCGCCCCGATCCTGATCATCATGACCCTGCTGGTGATCCCGATCGGCCAACTGGCCCTCGGCGGTCTGAGCGAGAAGTACCTGCCGCCCGACAACCCGGTGCGGATGGCCCAGCAACAGTTCGACGAGGAATTCTCCAGCTTCCGTACCGAACCGCTGACCTTGGTGATCAAGTCCGACAACGGCGACCCGGTCACCGATCAGCAGCTGGCCACCGTGCGCGCCGAGGCGCAGACCGTCTCCGGGTTCGCCGGCACCGACAACCCGTCGAAGATGTGGCAGGAACGCTCGGCGCAGGAGAGCGGATCCAAGGACCCGTCGGTCCGGGTGATCCAGAACGGTCTGGTCGACAACAGCACCGCGCCCAAGAAGATCGAGGAACTGCGGGCGCTGACGCCTCCGCGGGGCACCACGATCCTCGTCGGCGGCACCCAGGCACTGGCCCAGGACAGCATCCTGACGCTGTTCGACAAACTGCCGCTGATCGCGGTGATCCTGGTGATCACCACGACCATCCTGATGTTCCTGGCGTTCGGATCGCTGGTGCTCCCGATCAAGGCCGCGTTGATGAGCGCCCTGACGCTCGGATCGACGATGGGCATCCTGACGTGGATGTTCGTCGAGGGCGGGCACGGCTCCGGGCTGTTCAACTACACCCCGCAGCCCCTACTGGCTCCGATGATCGGCCTGATCATCGCCGTCATCTGGGGTCTGTCGACCGACTACGAGGTGTTCCTGGTGTCCCGGATGGTGGAGGCCCGCGAGCGCGGCCTGTCCACCGCGGAGGCCATCCGCATCGGCACCGCCACCACCGGCCGGCTCATCACCGGCGCCGCGCTGGTGTTGGCCGTGGTGGTCGCGGCATTCGCGTTCTCCGACCTGGTGGTGATGAAGTACCTGGCCTTCGGCCTGCTCATCGCGCTGTTGCTGGACGCCACCGTCATCCGGATGTTCCTGGTGCCCGCGATCATGAAGCTGCTGGGCGACGACTGCTGGTGGGCACCGCAGTGGATGAAGCGGGTGCAGCAGCGCATCGGGCTGGGCGAGGTGGAGCTGCCCGACGAGCGCAAACGGCCCACCGTGCGCGACCCGAACGAGCCGGCCCCGGACCCGGCCGCGCTGGTCGGCGCCGGCGCCCCGATGCAGGCACTGCCCGCCCACGATCCCACCCACCCGGCGCCGGCCGCGCCCGCCGGTGGCCGGCCCCCGGTCCCGCCGGTGCGCCCGGCCGGACCGTCGGCCGCGGGCACGACGCGGATCCCCACCACCGGTGCCCCCGCGCCCGAGCCGCCCACCACGCGGTTCGCCGCACAGCCGGACTCGCCGGCGACCGTGGCCATCGACGCGGCCCGCAACGCGGTCAACGCCGCCGGTACCGAGCGGACCCGCCGTGGTGAGCCCAGCCGGGACAAGCGCGAGATCGAGTCGTGGCTCGGTGACCTGCGCAGCGGCGGCAGCAGCGCGCCGCCGCCGCGGCCGTCGGCGCAGCCCACGGTCGCGATGGGCGACCCGGCCGGCAACGCCCCGACCACTGCCATCCCGACGCAGCGGGATGCGGATGCCACCGAGAAGCTGGACACCTCCAAGATCCGCGACACCGAGGCCGGTGACGACGCACCGACTCGCCGCAGCGGTGGGCTCAGCGCCGCCGATCTGCTGCGCCGCGAGGGCCGGCTCTAACCGGAGTCGGTATCGGGGTCGAGGTCCGGATCGGACCGCACGGCCGGAGTTTCCGCCGCGAGCAGGGCTTCCTCGGTGGCCGGGTCGGGCGCCAGCAGCACCCGCACGGCGCTGTTGAGCACCGCGACGATCGGCACGGCCAGCAGCGCACCGACGATGCCGGCCAGCACACCGCCGCCGGCGATGGCCAGCACCACCGCCAGCGGGTGCACCGAGACCGCGCGGCCCATCACGATCGGTTGCAGCACATGCGCTTCCAGCTGTTGCACCGCGATGATGAGGCCCAGGGTGATCAGGGCGTACACCCAGCCCTTGGCGATCAACGCGACGATCACCGCGATGCCGCCGGTCAGCACCGCACCCACCAGGGGCACGAACGCGCCGAGGAACACCAGCGACGCCAGGGGTAACGCCAGCGGCACCCCCATGATGGCCAGGCCGGTGCCGATGCCGACGGCGTCCACCAGTGCCACCAGGCAGGTGGCCCGCACGTAGCCGATCAGGGAGCGGAACCCCGCCCGCCCGGCGTCGCGGACCCGGTCGCGCACCGTCACCGGGAAGATCTTGGTGACGAAGGCGAAGATGTCGCGGCCGCCGTTGAGCAGGAAGATCAGCGTGAACAGCACCAGCAGGGCGCCGGTGACGATCTCGGTGATGGTGCCCGCGGTGGACAGCGCACCGCTGGTCAGTTTGGCCTGGTTCTCCCGCAGCGCGGTGATGACCGAGTCGCCGGCGTGGTCGATCTGGTCCTTGCTCAGGTGGGCGGGACCCTCGATCAGCCAGACCCGCAACCCGTCGATGCTGCGCGTCACCTGCTCGACGAGATCCGGTGCGCCACTGATGAATTGGCTCACGACGAAGGTCATGATGCCGCCCACCACGGCGATCGCACCGAGGATCACGGTGGCCACCGCGGCGCCGCGCGGCACCCGGCGTGCGTGCAGCAGGTCCACCGCGGGCAGCAGCAACGCGGCCATCATGGCGGCCAGCGCCACCGGCACGAAGATCAGTTCCAGGTGGGTGATCACCCACAGCAGCGCAACCACCGCAGCGCCGATGACGAGCAGCCGCCACGACCAGGCGGCCGCCTTACGGACCAGTGGGCTGACCGATTCGTCGGCCACGGGGTCGGCACTGGGTATCAGGGTCATGCGTTTGAGCGTAACGGCGCGGCGCGCCCGCCCAACGTACGTTTCCGCACGACACCGGCCGTTACCCTGAAAGGCGTGTCGCACGACGACGCGCCGACGAGCCGCGACCACGACGAGGCCCGCCCACAGGACGGCCGCCCCCGCGGCAAGTACTGGTGGGTGCGCTGGGTCGTCATCGCGATCGCCGTCGTGGTGCTCACCGTCGAACTGGTCCTGGTCTGGGATCAGCTGGCCAAGGCGTGGAAGAGCCTGCTGTCGGCGAACTGGTGGTGGGTGCTGGCGGCGGTGGTCGCCGCGATGGCCTCGATGCACAGTTTCGCCCAGATCCAGCGCACGCTGTTGCGCTCGGCCGGGGTGCAGGTGCGGCAGTGGCGCTCCGAGGCGGCGTTCTACGCCGGCAACGCGTTGTCGACGACGCTGCCCGGCGGCCCGGTGCTCTCGGCCACGTTCGTCTACCGCCAGCAGCGCATCTGGGGCGCGTCGCCGGTGGTGGCGTCCTGGCAGCTGGTGATGTCCGGGGTACTGCAAGTGGTCGGCCTGGCCCTGCTCGGCCTGGGCGGGGCGTTCCTGCTGGGCGCCAGCAAGAACCCGCTGTCGTTGATCTTCACCCTGGGCGGTTTCGTCGCGCTGCTGCTGCTGGCGCAGACGGTCGCGGCCAACCCACAGCAGATCGACGGGATCGGGGTGCGGTTGCTGTCCTGGGTCAATTCGGTGCGCGGCCGCCCGGCCGATACCGGGCTGACGAAGTGGCGCAAAATGCTCGCCCAGCTGGAATCGGTGAGTCTGAGCCGGCGGGCGCTGAGCAACGCGTTCAGCTGGTCGATGTTCAACTGGATCGCCGATGTCGCGTGCCTGGCCTTCGCCGCCTACGCCGCCGGCGGCCACCCGTCGCTGGCCGGCCTGACGGTGGCCTACGCGGCGGCCCGCGCCGTCGGCTCCATCCCGCTGATGCCGGGTGGCCTGCTGGTGGTGGAGGCGGTCCTGGTTCCCGGCCTGGTGTCGAGTGGAATGACTCTGGCCCAGGCGATTTCGGCCATGCTGATCTATCGCCTGGTCAGCTGGATCTTCATCTCGGCGATCGGCTGGGTGGTGTTCTTCTTCATGTTCCGCACCGAGGTGGACCTCGACCCCGACGTCGAAGCGCTGACCGTCACACCCGAACCCGAGAACCCACGGCGATCGGAGTCCTGATGCGCCGTACGCGATGGGCAGCAGCGCTTTTCAGCACCATCGCGCTGACGGCCGGGTGCGCGGGCGCACCGGACAACGCCCCCGCTCCGGCCACCACGTCCACGTCGCCCGGTCCGGCCGGGAAACCCGCCGCCACACCGTTGTTGGCCAGGGTGGTGGCCGCCCCCGTCCCCGTCCCGGCCACCGACGGGCGCACCCATCTGGCCTACGAACTGCTGTTGACCAACGCGCTCAACCAGGAGGTGACGCTGCAGACGGTGACCGTGCGCGGCGGCGATGCCTCGCTACTGTCGATATCCGGTGCCGCGCTTGCCCATTGGACCCGGGTGCTGGGTGAGTCCGGGAAACCGACCACCACCATCGGTCCCGCCCAGACCGCCGCGGTGTGGCTGGACGCCACGGTGGCTCCCGGCAACGTGCCCGACCGGCTGGATCACGCCGTCACGGTGGCGATCAGCCGGCCCGCTCCCCCGCTGCTGCCCGCGATCATGACCGAGACGGTGGCCCCGGTGCCGGTACAGACCCGCAAGCCCGTCTCGATCGATCCACCGCTGCGCGGGCCGAAATGGTTGGACGCCAACGGGTGCTGTGAGATGACCCCGCACCGGATGGCCCTCAACCCGCTCGACGGTCAGCTGTGGGCCGCGGAGCGGTTCGCCATCGACTACGTGCAGCTCGATGCGGGCTACCGGCTGCTCGCGGGCGCCCCCGGCAAGCTGACCAGCTACCGGTACTTCGGCGCCGATGTGCACGCCGTCGCCGCCGGACCGGTGGTGGCGGTGCTCGACGGCCTGCCCGAGCAGGTGCCCGGCCAGACCCCCACCGGATTGGCGCTGGATCAGTACGCGGGCAACCGTGTCGTGCAAGACCTCGGCGACGGCAACTATGCGCTGTACGCCCACCTGAAGACCGGAAGCGTGAAAGTCCAACCGGGACAACAGCTCAAGGCCGGTGAGGTGCTCGGCAGCCTGGGCAACACCGGCAATTCGGATGCACCGCACCTGCACTTCCACGTGATGGACGGCCCCGATCCGCTGCGTTCGGACGGGTTGCCGTTCGTGTTCCGGTCCTTCCGGTTGGACGCCCAGACCGCGAGCGTCGACGTCTTCGACACCCTGATCGCCGGGCGACCGGCGCCGCTGCGGCCGGGGAACCAGGCCCGCGACGAATCGGCGGTCACGCCATTGGTTTCCGATGTGATGGACTATCCCGGTGAGTAAGCGCAATACCGTCCTGGCCGCCGCGGTCGCCGATGCGGTGGCCGTCGTCATCTTCTGTTCCGTCGGCCGGCGCAGCCACGCCGAGGGGGTGACGCTGACCGGTGTCGCCGAGACGGCGTGGCCGTTCCTGACCGGCACGCTGGTCGGCTGGCTGATCGCCCGGGGCTGGCGGCGGCCCACCTCGATCACACCGACCGGGCTGATCGTCTGGGTGTCCACCGTGGCGGTCGGGATGCTGCTGCGCAAGGCGACGTCGGCGGGCACCGCGTTCAGCTTTGTGGTGGTTGCAACCCTGACGACCGCCATCCTGCTACTCGGTTGGCGCGCCGCAGCCAAGGTTGCATCCCGGTCTTGACCGGGACGGTGGCGTCGGGATCCACCGGTGCGGAGATCGCGATCGTCAGCGTGGCGCGCAGGCCGCCCAGCGGGCTGTCGGACAGCACCAGTTCACCGCCGTGCAGTTCGGCCTGCTGGGTGACCAACGCCAGCCCCAGCCCGGAACCGCCCGGCGCGGCGGTGCTGCCGCGCGCGAACCGGCCCAGCACGATGTCGCGCTCCGCCACGGGCAGCCCCACCCCGTCGTCGTCGACGACGATGTCGATGGTGTGGGGACGCCGATGCCCGGTCAGCACAACGCGTTCGGCGCCGCCGTGCGTCGCGGCGTTGCGCACCAGGTTGTCCACCGCCAGCCGCAGGCCGCCCGGCCAGCCCCACACGGTGCCCAGGTCGTCGTCGGCCTCCACGCTGATGTCGACCGCGCGCCCGGCCCGCAGGTTCTCCCGCGCCACCCGGTCCAGCAGATCGGTGACGTCGATGGGCTCGCGGTCCTCGGCCTGCGCCAGCTGCCCCGAGGCCAGCTGGCCCAGCGCGGTGATGGTGGCCTCGACCCGCAACTGGGCCCGCAGCAGGTCGGCGATCACCTCGTCGCGTTCCTCGTCGGGCAGGTTGTGGATGCGCAGGGTGTCCAGATCGGCCCGCATGGCGGTCAGCGGGGTGCGCAGCTCGTGGGCGGCGTTGGCCGCGAAATCCTGGGCCGCCTGAAGGGAATTCGAGGTGGCCTGTTGCGCGGCGGCCAGCCGGTGCAGCATGCCCGCCATCGCTTCGGAGAGTTCCTCGGCCTCCCGCGCGCCGGTCACCGCGGGCATCTGCTCGGTCCCCCCGCTCAGCCGGCTGGTCTGCTCGGTGAGCTTGCGCAGCGGCCGCACCGCGGGCCCGGCCAACAACCAGCCCAGCCCGCCGGCGACGATCACGGTGAACACCCCGACGGCGGTGTAGACCGGGATCCTGGCCCGGTTCAGCAAGATGCTGTCGGCCCGGATCCCGATGGACACCAAGACATTTCCGGCCTGTTGGGTCATCTTGATGGTGCGCACCCGGTAGTCCACGCCGTTGACGGTGACGGTGTCGGTGCCGGGCGGCAACGACGGCAGCTGGAAGCCGCGCTGGAAGATCACCTGTCCGGTGGACAGCGACCGGCCGGTGGTGAGCACCCCGCGTTTGGGGTCGGAGAGCTGTTCGGGGAACATGCTGGCCTCGACGATCGAGTCCAGCCGGCGGTCCAGCTGCGCGTCGTCGTTGCTGGCCAGCACCACCGAGGTCAGGATGGTGAATCCGGCGACGACGGCCGCCGCGGCGACCGCCGACGCCACCGCCACCCGGGTGCGCAGCGATGCCGACCGACCGAACCGGGACAGCCGCACGCGCTACGCCTCCTCCCGCAGGACGTAGCCGATACCGCGCACCGTGTGGATGACCCGCGGATGGCCGTCCCGCTCCAGCTTGCGCCGCAGGTAGGAGACGAACACGTCGGCGACGTTGGTGTCGACGTCGAAGTCGTAGCCCCACACCAGTTCCAGCAGGCGCTGCCGTGACAGCACCACGCCGGCGTTCTCGGCGAGGGCGGCCAGAAGATCGAATTCCCGTTTGGTCAGATCCGCCCGGTCGCCGTCGACGAAGACCAGCCGCCGGGCGGTGTCGATGGTCAGCGGCCCCACCGACATGACGTCGGAGGAACGTTCGGAATGGCCGGCGCGGCGCAGCAGCGCGTGCAGCCGGGCCACCAGCTCACCCAGATCGAACGGTTTGGTCAGGTAGTCGTCGGCGCCGGCCTCCAGGCCGGCGATGCGGTCGTTGACCGTGTCGCGGGCCGAGAGCACACAGATCGGGATGTCGTTGCCCAGCGCGCGCAGCGCCGTCACCACGGCGACGCCGTCGAGTTCGGGCATCTGCACATCCAGCACCAGCGCGTCGTGCGCCTCGGTGGCCAGCAGGCGCAGCGCCTCCTTGCCGTTGGCCGCGACCCGGACGTCGAACCCCGAATGCCGTAGCCCGCGGGCCACCGACGTTCGCACGTCCGGGTCGTCGTCGACCATCAGCACCATGCGACCGGTGCTTTCCGGAGAAGAGGAGTCAGGCGTGCCCGGCACGCTACCTACGGTATGGCAGGCGCCGGTGCGGCGCCGCAGCGGTTCTTCAGATCCACCAGCGGCTGCCGGATACCCGTCAGCTCCGCCTTGGTCTGCGGGTTCTTGTCGAGGTAGTCGGCCACCTGCTTGCGGACCTCATCGCGGGGCAGGCCCTCGAGACTGGTGAAGAACCAGTTCACATCGGGATGGGTGAACAGGTACGCGGACGTCCCCGCGGAGACTCCGGACGCCACGCCGGCCAGGTCGGCCGCGGTGCAGTTGGGGGGGTTGTTGGCCGGGTCGTCGGCAAGTGCCGAGGGGATGGCACCGAACAACATCGCGCCGGCGACTGCGCCGGTGCCCACCGCGCCAGCAACCGCACGCCGCGCAGCACGAGCCGAGAGCAACATGGTCAAGCTCCTTACCGATTCATCCAGGTTCACCAGGGCCGGTAACCACGAGCGGTTATCGACACCATGAAGCTAAGCAGAATCCCCATGGACTTTCGCGGCTTGCTGACAACGAATCCTCAGAAACCCTGAATATGCAGCTCGCACGGCGTGCGTGGGAGGCTCGACGGCCCCGTTCGGGCTACCGAGGGGTGATCGCGGCCGGTCCGGGCAGCGGCCCGGTGCCGGTGCCACCCACCGGGTCGGGTGCCGTGCCGGCCGCCGAACCGGCCCCCGAGGTGCTCGCGGCGCCCAGGGACTGGGCCGGTGTCAGCGCGGCCGGCAAACCCGTCCCCTGGTTCTGCGCGGCCTGCATCAAGCCCAGCAGTTGGGGCACCGTGATCGGCAGCCGGCACTGCGTCGACAGCGATACCAAGGGCTGCTGCAACTGCTGCATGTCCTTGCCGGCCTGCGGGTTGGCGTCGAAGTACGACTTGGTCGCCGCCAACGACTGCGGCCCGGCGGGCAGCTGCGCGATCGTGGTCAACGCCTGGTTGGTCTCGGGGTGCGCGTCCAGGTAGCTGCCCGTGGAGGTGGCCACCGAGCCGATGGTCTTGGCGATCTGGCTGGCGGCGCAAGGATCGGTGGCCCCCGTGGCCGTCGGGGTGGCCCCCGGGGTGAGCAACCCCGCCGCCAGCACACCGCCGAATGCGCTCACAGCGAATGTTCCGAACAGGGCGCGGCGCACCGAGCGCGAGGTGCTGGACGTTGTCGACATGGGTCACTCCTTCACGGTGACGGCCGCATAACCGGTCAGCTGACAGTGATGACCGGCACATACACAGCCGTTGTGGCCGCGTGTAGCGGCTTGTAGAGACCCCGACCCGCAAACAGCGCTGCCCATGATGCCACCCCGGCGGGGCGACGGGAAATCGACACAGCAAACTTCCAGTTCAAGGCGGGCGGTGCCGCCGGGCGGCAACCGGCGCTCGGAGCCCATCCACGGCGTACACCGCCCCGGCACATCCCGGGCCGGGACGGTTCACGGCAGGTCAGGACACAGGTGGCTGCGGTAGGCTCCGGGCTTACCAGCCGAGCGGGGAGAGAGGCGGAGGCTCGCCATCCAGCAGTTCATGATGCGCTTGAGCGGCAGCCTGCGCAGATATCGCTGGGCAGTGTTTGTCGCGTGGCTACTGCTGCTCGCGCCCTCGATCTACCTCGCGATGAGCCAGTCGGACAACCTGACCGGCGGCGGCTTCGAGGTGTCCGGGTCCCAGTCGCTGTACGTCCAGCGCCAGCTCGAACAGCAGTTCCCCGAGCAGGGGGCGTCGCCGCTGGCGCTCGTCGCGGTGCCCCGCGCCGACGCGTCGTTCGAGGATATGAACGCCGCCGTCGCCGAACTGGAGCGCATCGCGGGTCAGGTACCGAGCGTCACGGTGACTCCCAATCCGCAACAGCGCCCGCCCGCCCCGGACCGGCCGTACGTCGTCACCCTGCAACTGGACTTCCACAACAGCGGCGCCGTCGACATCGCCAAGCAGCTGCGCGCCAAGGTCGGCATCGACGGCGACCAGGCCGGCCAGACCCGGGACGGCAAGGTCCGGCTCTACGTCATCGGCCAAGGGGCGCTCGGCGCGGCCGCCCAGACCGCCACCAAACACGACATCGCCCAGGCCGAGCAGTGGAACCTGCCGGTGGTGCTGATCGTGCTGCTCGCGGTGTTCGGGTCGCTGGCGGCCGCCGCGATGCCGATGCTGCTGGCGGTGTGCACCGTCGTGGTCACCATGGGCGTGGTCTTCCTGTTGTCGACGGTGACGACGATGTCGGTGTTCGTGACGTCGACGGTGTCGATGTTCGGTATCGCCCTGGCCGTCGACTACTCCCTGTTCATCCTGATGCGGTTCCGGGAGGAGCTGCGGGCCGGCCGTGACCCGGCCCAGGCCACCGACGCCGCGATGGCCACCTCCGGGCTGGCCGTGGTCCTGTCGGGGCTCACCGTGATCGCCTCGGTCACCGGCATCTACCTGATCAACACCCCGATCCTGCGGTCGATGGCCACCGGCGCCATCCTCGCGGTGGCCATCGCGGTGCTCACCTCGACCACGCTCACGCCCGCGGTGCTGGCCACCTTCGGCCGGGCGGCGGCCAAACGGTCGGCACTGCTGCACTGGTCGCGCCGGCCGGTCACCACGCAGTCCCGGTTCTGGACCCGGTGGACGGGCTGGGTCATGCACCGACCCTGGCTGTCGGCACTGCTGGCGTCGCTGCTGCTGCTCGCCATGGCCGCCCCGGTGTTCGCGATGTCACTGGGCAACAGCATGCTCCGCCAGTTCGACCCCAGTCACGAGATCCGCGGCGGGGTGAACGCCGCGGCCGAGGCACTGGGTCCCGGCGCGCTGGGACCGGTGCGGATCATGGTGAGCTTCCCGAACGGGAACGCCGACAGCACGCAGGCGGCGCCGGCGCTCGAGTCGATCCGCACCAGGATCACCCAGGCCCCCGATGTCGCGTCGGTGTCGCCGCCGGTGTTCGGCAAGGACAACCACAGCGCGCTGTTCTCGGCGGTGCTCTCGGTCGACCCGGAGGACCTCGCGGCGCGCAAGACGGTGGACTGGCTGCGCGCCGAACTGCCGAAGCTGCCGACCGACGGCGCGCGCATCGACGTCGGCGGTCCCACCGCGTTGATCAAGGACTTCGACGACCGGGTCTCGGCCATGCAGCCGTGGGTCTTCCTGTTCGTCTGCGTCATCGCCTTCGTGATGCTGCTGATCTCGATCCGGTCGGTGTTCCTGGCCCTCAAGGGCGTGCTGATGACGGTGCTGTCGGTGGCGGCGGCCTACGGCAGTCTGGTGGTGGTCTTCGAATGGGGCTGGCTGGAGGACCTCGGGTTCGCCCCGCTGGCGTCCCTGGACAGCACCGTCCCGCCGCTGGTGCTGGCCATGACCTTCGGGCTGTCGATGGACTACGAGATCTTCCTGCTCACCCGGATCCGGGAACGGTTCCTGCAGACCAACAACACCCGCGACGCGGTCGCCTACGGCGTGAGCACCAGCGCCCGCACCATCACCAGCGCGGCGCTGATCATGATCGCGGTGTTCATCGGTTTCGCGTTCGCGGGGATGCCACTGGTCGCCCAGATCGGCGTGGCCTGCGCGACGGCGATCGCGGTGGACGCCACCGTGGTCCGCCTGGTCCTGGTGCCGGCGCTGATGGCGATGTTCGACCAGTGGAACTGGTGGCTGCCGCGCTGGCTGGACCGCATCCTGCCGTCGGTGGATTTCGAGAAGCCGCTGCCCAAGATCGACATCGGCGACCTGGTCCTCATCCCCGACGACATCTCCGGTCTGGTCGCGCCCGGCGCGGATCTGCGGGTGGTGATGAAATCATCGGCCAAGCTCAAGACCCTTGCGCCGCAGTCGATCATCGTCGCCGACCCGCTGGTGTTCAGCGGGTGCCGGCCCCGCGTCACCCCGCTCGCCGACCCGACGGCCGGCGCGCGCCGGTTCGCCGGCGTGGGCTCGGGCCGTGGCGGCACCATCAACGGCGTCACCCAGGCGGTGCGCAAGCCGGTGCATCCGGTCACCATGTGGCGGGGCCGGCTGGCGGTGGCGCTGGACGCGCTGGACATCGCGGCGTCCGACCGGTCGGCGGTGGAACGCAGCAGTCCGATGGAAACCACCAACGTCGCGCTGCCCACCGGGGACCGGCTGCTGATCCCGACCGGCGCCGAGACGCTGCGGCTGGCGGGGTACCTGATCTTGACCCGCAACCAGACCCGCGATTACGCCGATCTGGCCGGGTGGGCCGAGTCGATGGACACCCAGACCGCGGCCGCGGTCCTGACCGGGATGGACCGGTATTACTGTGGAACACGCTCGCGGTCGCAGTGGGTGGCCTCCCAACTGATCAGGCGGTTGGCCGACCCGCGCCCGGAGGACGACCCGGCCGAGGTGCTGACTTCGGCCGACACCGATTGGGCCACGGTCCGCAAGCGCTGCTTGTCCGTTGCCGTGGCGATGCTTGAGGAAACGAGGTGACGGTGGCCGCGAAGCCCGCGCAGACCTCGGTGCCCTCCGGGGACCGGCCGGTCGAGTTCTGGCCGACCTCGGCGATCCGCGCGGCCCTAGACAACGACGACCTGTCGGTGTGGCAGCGCATCGCGACCGCCATCAAGCGCGACCCGTTCGGCCGGACCGCACGTCAGGTCGAAGAGGTGCTGGAAACCGCCCAGCCGTACGGTGTTTCGGCGGCGCTGGCGGAGGTGTTGGACAAGGCGCGGGCACATCTGGAGGCCACCGAACGCGCCGAGGTGACCCACCACGTGCGGCTGCTGCTGGAACGCTCCGGCCTGAAACCACACGAGTTCGCATCCCGGGTCGGGGTGCCGCTGGACGAGTTCACCGGCTGGCTGGACGGCGCCGCCTGCCCGTCGGCGTCGATGATGGTCCGGATGCGGCGACTGTCGGACCGGTTCGCCAAGATCCGCGCGCAGCGGGACGCCGCTAACGGGCGTTGATCGGCGTCACGTCGGTCACCAGCCACTTGCCGTCCTCTTTGGCCAGCAGGATCCGCAGGGCCAGCACGGCCACGTCGGCCGGTTTGCCCGGCGCGTTCTGGGTACCGCGCAACACCACGGCGACGCTGGCATCGGCCGGGCCGATGGCCTCCACCCCGGCCGAGATGGTCTGCGCCTGACCGGAGACGTTGCGACTCGTCAAATCCTTTGCCACGGCTGCGAATTCGGTTCGATACGATTCCGCCCGGTCCGGTGTCATCAGCGCGGTCGCCCGGTCGATGGAGGCATTCGGGCTGCTGGGCGTGAACGTCGCCGACGCCTCGGCGACACTGCTGGCGATGCCGACCACCTCGGCGCTGTCGTTGTGCAGGTCGCGCTCGGGCACCGTCCAACTGGTGTAGCCGACGACGACCGCCGCGCTCAGCGTCAGGGCCGCACCGGCCGCGACGGCCAGCCGCAGCCCGGGCCCGTCGTCGTCGGTGCCCAGCGTGACGCGATCGCGCCGGAACAGCACCGCGTTGACCACCACGCCCTCGACGATCAGCACGCACAGCACCGAACACACCGAGACCCACCAGAGCGGCCAGGCCAGCGCGGCACCGATGTACACCAGCGCGACGATCGCGGCGAGCGGCGCCAGGACGTCGAAGAGCAGGACCCGCAGCCGGTTGCTCATCGGATCGTCTCCAGCCGCGAGATCAACAACGTGCCGTCCACGTCGGAGACACCGAGGCGCAGATTCCATCGCACCGTCTGCGGTTTGCCACCGGCGTTCTGGCTGACCGAGGTCGCTACCACCAGGACGGTGTCGGTGCGGGATGCCACCGCCGCCAACTCGGGCTGGTCGGCCGACGGCTTGTCGCCGTCCCCGGACCGGTGCCGCAGCGACTCCAGCGACACCGACTCCACCTGACCGACGGTCTGCGCCTGCAGTTTGGCCACGATCTGCTTGAACGGCTCGACCGTCTGGTCGAACTCCACGTTCAGCTGCCCGACGGTGCCGTCGCGCAACTTCTGCAGGTTGCCCGCGACGTTGTCCTTGTTCATGTTGACCAGCCCGCCGGTCCAGTCCGCGGCCGTCTGCAGTACGCGGGTGCGGTAGGCCAGCTCACCGGCCTCGCCCCGGTGCCCCGACCAGATCATCGCGGCCAGCAACGCGGCCGCGACCGCCACGACGGCCAGTACCCCGGAGGCGATGCCGTAGCGGCTGAGGGCCGGGGCCGGCTCGGGTGGCTCTTCGGTGAGCGGATCTGGCATGGCCGTGAGGCTACCCGGCCCGTTGCTGGGGTCGACTTCTGGCAGGATGCGAGAGTGAGTTCAACTATTGCTTCCGGTATCGACCTCACCTTCGTCGACGCCGAGGTCCGCCCCCAGGACGACCTGTTCGGCCACGTCAACGGGCGCTGGCTGACCGACTACGAGATTCCCGCCGACCGCGCCACCGACGGCGCCTTCCGCACCCTGGCCGACCGCGCCGAGGAGCAGGTGCGTGACCTGATCACCGAGGCCGCCGAGTCCGGCGGTGCCGGCGACGCGCAACGCAGCTCAGGCCCAACTGATGCGACCCGCATCGGTGACCTCTACGCCAGCTTCATGGACACCGACACGGTGGCCCGGCGCGGGCTGGCCCCGCTGCTCGAGGAGCTGGCGGGCATCGACGCCGCCGCCGATGCGGACGCGCTCGCGGTGGTGCTCGCCGGATTGCAGCGCACCGGCGTGAGCGGTGGTACCGGCGTCTACGTCGACACCGACTCCAAGGACTCCACGCGGTACCTGCTGCATCTGTCGCAGTCCGGGCTCGGCCTGCCCGACGAGTCCTACTACCGGGATCCGCAGCATGCCGCGATCCTGGCGGCCTACCCGGCGCACATCGCGCGGATGCTGACCCTGGTGTACGGGGGCGAGCGCAGCGACGGGGAAGGTACCAGGGGCGAGCGCAGCGACGGGGAAGGCACCAGGGGCGAGCGCAGCGACGGGGAAGGCACCAGGGGCGAGGGCGACCACGCCGACACCGCGGCCCGCATCGTGGCGCTGGAGACCAAACTGGCCGCCGCGCACTGGGATGTGGTGAAGCGCCGCGACGCGGACCTGACCTACAACCTGCGTACCTTCGCCGAATTGCCCGGCGAGGCACCGGGATTCGACTGGTCGGGCTGGGTGGGCGCGCTGGGCGCCACACCGGCCCAGGTGGTGGTGCGCCAGCCGGATTACCTGACCGCGTTCGCCGCGCTGTGGGCGGGCGAACCCCTGGCGGACTGGAAGGCCTGGCTGCGTTGGCGGGTCATCACCTCGCGGGCATCACTGCTGACCGATGACCTGGTGGCCGAGAACTTCGACTTCTACGGGCGCACCCTGTCGGGCACCGAGGCCATCCGCGACCGCTGGAAGCGGGGCGTGGCCCTGGTGGAGAACCTGATGGGGGATGCCGTCGGAAAGCTGTACGTGCAGAAGCACTTTCCGCCGGCCGCCAAGGCGCGGATGGATGAGTTGGTGGCCAACCTGCGGGAGGCCTACCGGGTCAGCATCACCAACCTGGACTGGATGACCCCGGAAACCCGGCAGCGCGCCCTGGCCAAGCTGGACAAGTTCACCCCGAAGATCGGCTACCCGGCCCGCTGGCGCGACTACTCGGCCCTGGTGATCGACCGCGCCGACCTGTACGGCAACTACCAGCGTGGCTACGCCGTCGAATACGACCGCGAGCTGGCCAAGCTCGGCGGCCCGGTGGACCGGGACGAGTGGTTCATGACCCCGCAGACGGTGAACGCCTACTACAACCCGGGGATGAACGAGATCGTCTTCCCGGCGGCCATCCTGCAGCCGCCGTTCTTCGACGCCGAGGCCGACGACGCCGCCAACTACGGCGGGATCGGCGCGGTCATCGGGCACGAGATCGGGCACGGTTTCGACGATCAGGGCGCCAAGTACGACGGTGACGGCAACCTGGTGGACTGGTGGACCGACGCGGACCGGGCCGAGTTCGGCCTGCGCACAAAGGCTTTGATCGAGCAGTACGAGGCATTCAGCCCCCGGGCGCTGGACGCGGGCCACCACGTGAACGGGGCGTTCACGGTCGGCGAGAACATCGGCGATCTGGGCGGGTTGTCCATCGCCTTGCTGGCGTATGAACTCTCCCTGGACGGCAAAGAAGCTCCGGTGATCGACGGCCTGACCGGGGTGCAGCGGGTGCTGTTCGGCTGGGCGCAGGTGTGGCGCACCAAATCCCGTGAGGCCGAGGCCATCCGCCGGCTGGCCACCGACCCGCACTCACCACCGGAGTTCCGCTGCAACGGCGTGGTGCGCAATATCGACGCGTTCTACGACGCGTTCCAGGTGGCCGAGTCCGACGAGCTGTACCTGGATCCCGATCAGCGCGTGCGCATCTGGAACTAGCTCACCGAGCCCACAAAACAGACTCCCCGCAGTTCCGGTACGGAACTGCGGGGAGTCTGGTGTCTGGGGCTAGAACATCTGCCAGTCCGACGCCCCGTCGGGCGCGTTGTAGGTGCCCTTGGAGTTCTTCACCACCACGGCGTCACCGCTGCCGAAGTTGTCGTAGAACCACTGGGCGTTGGCCGGGCTCAGGTTGATGCAGCCGTGGCTGACGTTGCGCTTGCCCTGATCGCCCACCGACCACGGCGCGCTGTGCACGAAGATGCCGCTGTTGTCGATGCGCACGGCGTCCTGCACCTTGAGCTTGTAGCCCTCGGCGGAATCTACCGGCACCCCGTAGGTGGACGAGTCCATGACGATGTCCGGGAACTTCTCCAGCACGTAGTAGGTGCCGTTCTTGGTCTCGTGCTTGCCGTCGGGGCGGCCCATCGACACCGGGAAGGTCTTCTCCACCTTGCCGTTGCGGGTCACCGTCATGGTGTGGGTGGCGTCGTCGACGGTCGCGATCAGCTGCTCGGGCACCCGGAAGCTGGACTTGGTGCCCCCGGCGTCGATGTTGACGACGGTGCCGGCCGGCCAGAACGCCAGCGGGCGCCAGCGCAGCTGGGTGTCGGTGGTCCAGTAGAAGCGACCGGGCACCGGCGGCACCGACGAGATGTGCACCGCGTCCTGGGCCAGCTGCCGGTTGGCGATCGGCCGGGCGAAGTTGATGTAGATCGGCTTGGCAGCACCGGCGATCGCCCCGTTGGTCGGGTTGAACGACGGCGGCGCGAACACCGGTTCGCCGGTGTACGGCAGCGGGTTCTGCCCGGCCGGGGTGCCCTCGGGGATGACCGCCGGCGGGGCGAACGGGTTGAACGGCTGCGGCGGGGCAGCCAGCGGATCGGCCGGCGGCGGGGCCAGCGGATCGCCGGGTGGCGGTGGCGGCGGCGCGAACGGGTCCGCCGGCGGCGGGAAGGCGAACGGGTCCGGCGGTGGCGGCGGCGCCGGCGCGGGGGGCGCGTCGACCACTCCGGGATCGGGGGCGACCTCGGGATCGGCCCAGGCAGCCGGGCTGCCGATCGTCCATCCGGCGACCACTCCGGCCGCGAGAATCGCGCTGGCGAGTCTGCGTCTCGTCCGCTGCGACATGCGTCACCTCCAGTACATTTCTGCGGTCCAGTCTGGCACAGCGGCGAACCCCCATTAACCCTGGCGAGGCCGGGCAGACCCCTCATCGCCGCCCGGCCGCCGCCACTGACCTGGGTGTTTGATCGTGGCCGCGGCGCGCGGCGTTACACGCTGTGATGTTTGCAGTGGTCGGCGACGGCGCCGATCCAGGGCGGGTTCAGGACCGGACCAGCCGGGCGATGGCCGCCGACGCCTCGGCCAGTTTGGCGTCCGCCTCCTGGCCGCCCTCGGCCACCGCCTGGGTGACACAGTGCCCCAGGTGCTCGTCGAGCAGGCCGAGCGCCACGGACTGCAGGGCACTGTTGACGGCGCTGATCTGGGTGAGGATGTCGATGCAGTACTTGTCGTCCTCGATCATCCTGGCGATACCGCGAACCTGGCCTTCGATGCGCCGCAGCCGCTTGGCGTAATTGTCCTTCTGCGGCGAATAGCCGTGCTCGACGGCGTTCGAATCGTCCATCTGTCACCCCACCATCTGCTGCATCTGTTGCACCTGCGCCTGACGCGTGGTCAGGACCGATTTCGCCAGCGTTTGCGCGTCGACGTTGCGCCCGCCACTGATCTCCGCCTGGGCCAGGCCGATCGCGCCGCGGTGCAGGCCGGTCATCGACTGCACCCACAGTGTGTCGAACTCCGGCCCCCGCAGCGACTCCAGCCGGCTCAGTGTGGCCGGGTCCGGCGCACCGGGCGCGGCCGGCGGGCCCGAACCGTCGCTCCACTGCACCATCAGCGCCTTGATGGTGTCGCTCTCGCCCTGCTGCCCGGTGGCGATGACCTTGGCGAGGGCGACCAGCGCGGGGTTGGCGGCGCGTTGCTCGGCCAGCCCGGCCAGCGCGATGGCTTGCTGCTGTGACTGCAGCAGCTCGGCCCCGAAGGTGGTGTCCTGCGCGTTGCTGCCCGCGGCCGCGTCGGTGCTCACCGGAGCCGCGCCGGCAGATGTGGGCGCCGGCTCGGATCCCTCCGAGCAACCCGCCAGCAGCAGCGCGCCCCCGAGCAGGGCTACCGAGACCAGAACACGCACTCCACCAGCGTACCGGGTACCCCGGCGGGGTATGCGAATGTGGTTTGGGCCGGTAACGACCCCGAAGGCATACTTACGCCATGCCCTCAGACGCTCCTTCCGGTTCTCCCGACATCAAGCCCCGCAGCCGCGACGTCACCGACGGCCTGGAGAAGACGGCCGCCCGCGGCATGCTGCGCGCGGTCGGCATGGGCGACGACGACTGGGCCAAACCGCAGATCGGCGTCGGCTCGTCCTGGAACGAGATCACCCCCTGCAACATGTCACTGCAGCGGCTGGCCCAGCAGGTCAAGGCCGGCGTGCACGAAGCGGGGGGCTACCCGCTGGAGTTCGGCACCATCTCGGTGTCCGACGGCATCTCGATGGGCCATGAGGGCATGCACTTCTCACTGGTGTCCCGCGAGGTCATCGCCGACAGCGTCGAGACGGTGATGCAGGCCGAGCGCCTGGACGGTTCGGTGCTGCTGGCCGGCTGCGACAAATCGATCCCCGGCATGCTGATGGCCGCCGCCCGGCTGAACCTGGCGAGCGTCTTCTTCTACAACGGCTCGATCATGCCCGGCGTCGCCAGGCTCACCGACGGCACCGAGAAGGAAGTCACCATCATCGACGCCTTCGAGGCGGTCGGGGCGTGCGCGCGCGGGCTGATGTCCCGCGAGGACGTCGACATCATCGAGCGCGCCATCTGTCCCGGTGAGGGCGCCTGCGGCGGCATGTACACCGCCAACACCATGGCCTCGGCCGCCGAGGCACTCGGTATGTCGTTGCCCGGCAGCGCCTCTCCGGTGGCCGTCGACAAGCGCCGCGAAGAGTTCGCCCGCAAGTCCGGTGAGGCTGTGGTGGAGATGCTGCGCCGCGGGATCACCGCGCGCGACATCCTGACCAAGGAGGCCTTCGAGAACGCCATCGCCGTGGTGATGGCGTTCGGCGGCTCCACCAACGCGGTGCTGCACCTGCTGGCCATCGCCTGGGAGGCGCAGGTCGACCTGACCCTGGCCGATTTCACCCGCATCGGCCAGAAGGTGCCGCACCTGGCCGACGTCAAGCCGTTCGGCCGGCACGTGATGAAGCACGTCGACGAGATCGGCGGGGTGCCGGTGGTGATGAAGGCGCTGCTGGATGCCGGCCTGCTGCACGGGGATTGCCTGACCGTAACCGGTAAGACCATGGCGGAGAACCTCGCCCACATCGAGCCGCCGGACCCGGACGGCAAGGTGTTGCGGGCGATGAGCAATCCGATCCATCCGACCGGCGGCATCACGATCCTGCACGGCTCGCTCGCGCCGGAGGGCGCGGTGGTGAAGTCGGCCGGTTTCGACTCCGACGTGTTCGAGGGCACGGCAAGGGTTTTCGAGCGGGAGCGGGCCGCGCTGGACGCGCTCGAGGACGGCACCATCACGCACGGCGACGTCGTCGTCATCCGCTACGAGGGCCCCAAGGGCGGCCCGGGTATGCGCGAGATGCTCGCGATCACCGGCGCCATCAAGGGCGCGGGCCTGGGCAAGGATGTGCTGCTGATGACCGACGGCCGGTTCTCCGGCGGCACGACGGGCCTGTGCGTCGGGCACATCGCCCCGGAGGCCGTCGACGGCGGGCCGATCGCCTTCGTCCGCGACGGTGACCGGATCCGTCTCGACGTGGCCAACGGCACCCTGGACGTGCTCGTCGACGAGGCCGAATTCGAGGCCCGCAAGGCCGGTTTCGAGCCGCTGCCGCCGGTCTACAAGACCGGTGTGCTGGCCAAGTACACCAAGCTGGTCGGTTCGGCCGCCACCGGCGCCGTGTGTTCCTGATCCACGCGAGCGTGCGTGTCTGCACGGCGACACGCCGCACGCGCTGGCATTTTGCGCACGCTCGCAGACAGTTCGGTGGTCCGTGTCTCATGTAGGGTGACAACGAGAGTTGGCCCACAACAACACAGCATTGAGATGCACGGAAAGAGTCTTGAGTGAACGACGTTCTCGCGCGGTCCGGCATCTTCCAGGGCGTGACGCCCGATGCTGCCGCCGCTCTGATCGCGCAGCTGCAGCAGATCTCGTTCTCCCGCGGGCAGACCGTCTTCGTCGAAGGCGAGCCCGGCGACCGGCTCTACATCATCATCGAGGGCAAGGTGAAGATCGGGCGGCGCACCGTCGACGGCCGGGAGAGCCTGATCACCGTGATGGGCCCGTCGGACATGTTCGGCGAGCTCGCGCTGTTCGACCCGGGTCCGCGCACCTCCACGGTCACCGCGCTGACCGAGGTGAAGGCGGTCAGCATGGACCGCGAGGCCCTGCATGCCTGGGTGATGGGCCGCCCGGAGATCGCCGAGCAGCTACTGCGGGTGTTGGCCCGCCGCCTGCGCCGCACCAACAGCGCCCTGTCGGACCTGATCTTCACCGATGTGCCCGGCCGGGTGGCCAAGCAGCTGCTCGACATCGCGATGCGGTTCGGGAAGCAGGAGGGCAACGTCCTGCACGTCACGCACGAACTCACCCAGGAGGAGCTGGCCCAGCTGGTCGGCGCGTCCCGGGAGACGGTGAACAAGGCGTTGTCGGATTTCGCCCAGCGCGGCTGGATCAAGTTGCAGGGCAAGACGATCCTGATCTACGACTCGGCCCGGTTGGCCCAGCGGGCCAAGTAGCCCTCTCACCCCGCTCATTTCACGGAGCTATCTGACGACGGCGATCGCGAACCCGTCCCAGCCTTTGGTTCCGACGGTCTGGATGGCGGCGGTGTCCAGCCGGGGGTGACGGCCCATCATGGCCAGCATGTCGCGCACCCCGCGGGCCTGCGCGTCATCCGCCGCCGGCTCCAGCACCCGGCCCATCCGGGTGACATTGTCGACGACGATCACCGCGCCCGGTTCGGCGAGCCGGACCGCCCATTCGACGTAGGCGCTGTTGTTCTCCTTGTCGGCGTCGATGAAGAAGAAGTCGAACGGGCCCGACAGCGTGGGCAACGTGTCCAGTGCCGCACCGACGACCACCTCGACCCGGTCGGCCACCGCCGCGCGCTGCAGATTCCGGCGGGCGACCTCGGCATGCCGTGGGTCGAACTCCAGCGACACCACCCGCCCGTCCGGTCCGGCGCCGCGGGCCAGACAGATCGTGGAATAACCGGCCAGCGTGCCGATTTCCAGCACCCGGCGGGCGCCGCGAATCCGGGCCAGCAGGTGCAGCAGACGGCCGTGCTGGGCCGACACCTCGATGGCGGGCATGGATTCCGCCGCCGTGGACTCGCGCGCCGCCCGCAACGCATCATCCTCGGTTGCCAACAATTCCCCGAACAACGCGTCCACCGCTACCGGATCGGCCATCAACGCACCCCTTCCTTGGCATAGACCACTCGCAACACATGCGCCACCTCCGGTCCCATCACGGCGCCGGCCAGCTCACCGAAGGTGGCGACGAACTCGGGCCCGTGCGGTGCGCCGTCGGCGCAGAGGTGGTGCGCAAGCTCGTGCAGCACAACGAGTTCCCGTAACGCCCAGGTGGCGTGCCGGTCCGGCACCGCCATGGTCGCGGTGTCCGCCTCGTAATGCGCGGCCGTCAATCCACGCCGGGCCCGCACCAACACCGGCCCGGCACCCGGCCAGCGTTCCCGCACGGCGGGCAACGCCAGCACCTCGTCGACGTAGCGGCGCACCGCGTCCAGCGACGCGAACCGGGCCTCCGGCGGCAGCGTCAGCTGGGTGCCGAAGAAGTCGATCGCGCCGTTACCGCGTTGGGCGGCGCGGTCGAACATGGTCCGGACGAACCCTTCGGCGGCATACACTTTCGCGCGCTGGGCATCGCGGTCGGTCATGGCGTCATGGTGCGGGTCACGGTCTCAGCGGGGTGCGGGCACCCGGCAGCTCCTGGCTGGGCCCCAGCCGGGCCCGCTTGCCGGCCCGGTCACCGGCACGCCGCGCGGCCGACGAGTAGCCCGCCGAGGCGCTGCTGGCCCGCCAGGTGCCCCGCGCCGACGACGTCTCCCGGTAGAACGACCTGAGCTCAAGATCCTTGTTGCGCAAGGCCAGCGCCGTGCCCGGCCGGTCCTGGCGGTCGGCTTCGCGTTCGGCCTCCGCCTTGGCTTCTGCCAGCCGCTGCCCCACCCTGGCACCGAACGCCAGCTGGAAGTTCAGCCGCGCGGTGATGGTCGGCGTCGGCCGGTGCGCACCCGAGTTGATGTACGCCTCGGAGGCCTTGACCATCTGGGTAACCAGGCTGGCGTATAGCGCGTGCGTGGCGTCGATGTCCTCGGCGAACCCGTACGCCTGGACATACGTGGAATTGGTCGCCACATCGCATTTCAGGTCGTTGGCCAGCCCGATGACCACGAACAGCTGCACGTAGGTGCGCAGGCCCTTGGTGCCGGCCGGCCCGATGGTGATGGTGCGCTGTTCGGGCAGCTGGGCCTTGGTGCGCTGCGCCGAATGCGCCCGGGCCACCGCCAGGTCGATGGACGTCGCGGTGGCCAGCCGCTGGGCGGCCGCCATGAAGGCCTCCGCCTCGTGCGCGTTGTCGGTGCCCTCGGCCTGGCGCAGCAGGGCCGCGATCCGCGCCAGCATCTTGTCGCTCATGTTCCTCAGGCTAACCGCTCAGTCCGACAACCTATTTCGTCACAAAAGTGTTCAGCGCATCGGTCAACTGCGGGGATAATGGCGCCTGCTTCGCGTAGTTCGCGACGTTGTCGCTGGGATCGTCGCGCAGCACATGGTTGACGCCCTTGAGCCGGACCACGGTGAGCGCGGTGTGGGCCAGCGCGCCGATCAGCGTCTGCTCGTCCGGGCAGCCGGCCTGGTTGTCGGCGTCGGAGCAGGTCAGCAGCACCGGTGTGGCGGCGGGAACCTTGGCGGCCAGGGCCACCGGATCGATGGCGTCGGCCTCGACGACGGCTTTGACGTTCTGCGCGTTGAGGATTGCCGAAAGACCCTCCGGCAGCTTGTCCGGGGCGGTGCGCTGCGTCCTGGCCTGGGTCACCGCGGCGTTCCAGGCGGCGACGACGGCGTCGGCCTGCTCGCGGGTCTTGGCGCCCGAGCTGACGGCGGCGTCCACATCGGCGTGCACCCGCCCGGTGATGATGTCCAGGTACCGGCCGGACAACGGCTGGAACAACCCCAGCGCGTGGATCTTGGGCGTGTCCGAACCCGCAACAGCGCCATCGGCGGCCAGGGTCATCGCATGGATCGTGCCCTCGCCCAAGGCATAGACCGACAGCTTGGCGGGGTCGACGCCGGGCCGCCCGGCCAGGAACCGGATCGCCGCGCGGGCACCCGCGGTGTACACCGCACTGCCCACCTCGGTGGGGTGGTCCTTGTACTTGCCCAGGCCGGTCCGGCCGGTGCCGACCTTGTCGTAGCGCAGTGTCGCGATACCGTGCCCGGACAGGTACTCGGCGAGCTGCCGCATATTGCCGACCGGGCCGGCCACCGCGTTGTCGCCGTTGCGATCGGTCTGGCCGCTCTCGGAGATCAGCAGGGCCGCCGGGCCCGGGGTGCCCTGGTGCCGGAACGTGCCGTGGATCGTCAGGCCGTCGGCGTCGAAGCTGACGTCCTCGTCCACCCATCCGGTGGGCTCGGTGTTCTTCTCCGCCGAGCAGCCGCCGACCAGCAGCGCGGTAGCCGCCAGGGCCAGCAGCGCCAGGAGGATCCGCCTCACAACCGGGTCTCGATCCAGGTGGTCACGTCATCGAGCACCAGCGCGCGCTCGGGTTCGTTGAACACCTCGTGGTACAGCTCGGGGTAGACCTTGAGATTGACGTCCTGCGACGCCACGCACTCCACCAGCCGTTCGCTGCCTGCCACCGGGACGAGCTTGTCCTGCCCGCCGTGCACCACCAGCAGCGGGGCGGTCAGTGCCGACGCCCGCTGCGGCATGGTCTCGCCGATACCGATGAGCGCCTTGGCAATCCCGGCGGGCAGCTTGCCGTGATGCACCAGCGGGTCGGCCTCGTAGGCGGCCACCACCTGCGGGTCCCGCGACACGGCGTCGGCGGGCAGGTCCTCGACGGGCAGGCCGGGCAACACGCTGCCGACCACCTTGGCCACCGCGACCATCACCGGCGACACCGCGTCCTGCGCGTACACGGCGGGCCCGGACAGCACCATCGCCGCGTAGTCGTCGGGATGTTCGACGCCGTAGGAGAACACGACGCCGCCGCCCATGCTGTGCCCGAGTACCACCCGCTTGAGTTCCGGGTGCGCCGCGGTGGCGATGCCGACCAGGTGGTGGAAGTCCTCGGTGTACTCGGAGATGTCCTTGAGGTAGACGCGCTTGCCGCCGGAGCGGCCGTGCCCGCGCAGGTCGAGGGCGTAGGTGAGCAGCCCGGCCTCGCCGAACCGCTGCGCGACGTGGTCGTAGCGGCGGGCATGCTCGGCGTAGCCGTGGCACAGCACGACGACGCCATTCGGCTCTACACCCGGGGTCCAGACGTCGTAGACGATGCGGGTGCCTCCGACACCGTCGAAGCTACGTTCAGTGCGTGTGGTGGCCACCCGACGAGCCTAACGGGGGGCCGCCGCAATCGGAGGGCGCGAGGGCCCACGTTTGTCGGTGCCGGTGCGTAAGCTCGCATGCGTGAGCGTCCTCACAGATATGGCAGGCCGTTCCGCGAAGGCGGATTCCCCCGACGCGTTCCTCGCCGACGCGCAGCAGTACCGGCGCGAGCTGCTCGCGCACTGCTACCGGATGACCGGCTCCGTGCACGATGCCGAGGATCTGGTGCAGGAGACATTCCTGCGGGCGTGGAAGTCCTATGACGGGTTCGAGGGCAAATCGTCGGCCCGCACGTGGCTGTACCGCATCGCCACCAACACCTGCCTGACGGCCATCGAGAACAAGCAGCGCCGGCCGCTCCCCTCCGGCCTGGGCACCGACAGCGCCGACCCGACCACCGAGATCCTCGAACATCACGAGGTGCCCTGGCTCGAACCGCTCCCGGACACCGCCGAGGTGGTCGAGTCCAGGGAGTCGGTGCGGCTGGCCTTCGTCGCGGCGTTGCAGCACCTGTCCCCGCGGCAGCGGGCCGTGCTGGTGTTGCGTGACGTATTGCAATGGCGGGCAGCCGAAGTCGCCGACGCGATCGGTTCGTCGACGGCCGCGGTGAACAGCCTGCTGCAGCGGGCCCGCGCCCAGCTCGACGAGGTGGGTCCCAGCCAGGACGACACGTTGTCGGCGCCCGATTCCCCCGAGGCGCAGGAGCAGCTGCGCCGCTATATCTCGGCGTTCGAGGCTTACGACATCGACAAGCTGGTGACGCTGTTCACCGACGAGGCGATCTGGGAGATGCCGCCGTTCGACACCTGGTACCGCGGCCCGGAGGCCATCGGCCTGCTCTCCAAGCACAAGTGCCCGGCCGAGCGTCCCGGCGATATGCGGTTCATCGCGACCACCGCCAACGGCCAGCCCGCGGCGGCGATGTACATGCGCAACCCGGAGACCGACGTGCACGAGGCGTTCCAGCTGCACGTCCTGGACATCACGCCGGGCGGTATCGCCCACGTGGTGGCGTTCATGGAGCCTCGCCTGTTCGAGACCTTCGGGCTGCCCGCGGCGCTCTGAATGTCGGGTTCGGGCCCGCGTTCTTCGCCTCAGCGTGCCCCAGGCCGACACTCGGGTGAATCGCCGACCCATGGGCAGCCGGCGTTCCGCAGGGCCGAGCGGATCCGCGTCACCACGACGTGCGGGCGGCGACGCAGCAGATCCGCGCTGACGCGGACGATCGTCCACTTCAGTGCCGAAAGCTCGGCCGATCGGTCGATGTCCCGGGTGCGCTGGACAGGATCGGTCCAGTGCTGCGCACCGTCGTATTCGACGCCGACCTTGAACTCGTCCCATCCCATGTCCAGGCGCGCCACGAAATCGCCATGAGCGTTCCGCACCACGATCTGTGTGCGCGGCTGTCGCAGACCCGCGTCGAGCAGCACCAGCCTGGTTCTCGTCTCCTGGGGTGATTCCGCGCCACCGTCCATCAGCGACAGCGCCTCGCGCAGCCCCAGGAGCCCGCGCATTCCGCGGTGCCTGTCGGCGAGCGCAGCGACATCGTGTGCACCCACACCCGAAGCCTGGGCCAGCGCATCCAACGCCGTCACGGCCGGGACACGCTCGAGGCGGCGGCCCAGATCGAAGGCGGTGCGGGCCGGCGTCGTCACCGGTATGCCGCGAACCGTCATCACCTCGTCACCGCGCAACACCTCGCGATGGATGACGATCCCGTCGGCGTCGGCTGCCCCGCGCCGAGTCAACTCCGCGGGAGTGTCCCCGTCGATCCACTTCGAGCCGAGCAGCGCCGCGGCCGACATCCCGGACACCACCGCGCGGCGATCCGACCAGAGCCACGCCGCGATGGCACGGCGCACCGGCGTCAGTTCCACGCCGTTGGGCAGATAGACGTTGCGATAGATCAGGCGGTGCCGACTGCGCAGCGTGCGTTTGGTGACGAGTCCGGCCGAGCGGGCCTCGGTCCCGAGGAACGGCAATGCGGGGTCCATGGCGACGTTCATGGCAACAATGTCGTCGCCGGGACCGACCGAGCACGCGTGCCCGCCGCGCCGGAAGTCGGTCCGTGTGGATGAATCCGTGACTGGGGATGAGACCGAATGTCGGGTTCGGGCACGGCAAATGCCGCGCCACGTGACTCAACCCGACACTCAGCCCTCGCCCCGTACCGCCGCCTGCAGCGCCGCGATGTCGAACTTCCCGATGGTGGCCATCACCGCGTTCATCAGCCGGTCGTTGGCCGCGGCGTCGCCCTCGTCGAGCAGGTCGTAGTACTCGGTCGGGGTGATCTGCCAGGCCAGCCCGTACTTGTCCTTGAGCCATCCGCAGGGCAGCTCGGACCCGCCCTCTACCAGGGCGGCCCAGACCCGGTCGAGCTCGTCCTGCCCGGTGACACGCACCTCCAGTGACACCGCTTCGGTGAAGCTGAACTGCGGACCGCCGTTGATCCCGACGAACCGCTGGCCGGCGAGTTCGAATTCGACCACCAACGGGACATCCTGCGGTGACGGCGCGGCCGGGTGCGCGGCGATGGTGGTGACGATCCGGCCGTTGCCGCCGAAGGCGGCGATGTAGTGCGCGACGGCTTCCTCGGCCTCCCGGTCGAACCACAGGTTGGGGACGATGCGCGCGTCGATCTTCGTCATGGGAGTCACCTCTCGTCGGCGAAAAAACTGGTCACCGGTATAGACCGGGCCTCCCATGTCGAATCATCGAAGCCATCGAAACTGCAGGTCACAGGTGGTGCTAGCACATAATCTGAAACCTGTTCTATGATCGCAAGCCATGAAGACCAAGGGCGCCCTGCTGTGGGAACTCAATTCGCCGTTCAAAGTCGATGAGATCGAGCTCGGCGACCCCGTCGCCGACGAGGTCCAGATCCGCATGCATGCCGCGGGCATGTGCCATTCCGACTACCACATCACCACCGGGGCCACCCCGATCGGCCTGCCCGCCCTGGGCGGCCACGAGGGCGCGGGCGTGGTCACCAAGGTGGGCAAGAACGTCACGGGCATCGAGGAGGGCGACCACGTCATCCTCGCGTTCATCCCCGCGTGCGGGCAGTGTCCTCCGTGCCTGAAGGGCTTCCGCTCGCTGTGCGACCGCGGGGCCGTGCTGCTCGGCGGGAAGGCCATCGCCGACGGCACCAACCGCATCCACGCGGGATCCCGCGAGGTGTCGCCGATGAACCTGCTGGGCACCTTCGCGCCCTATATGACGGTGCACAAGGATTCGGTCGTCAAGATCGACAAGGACATCCCGTTCGAGACCGCGGCCATCATGGGCTGCGCCGTGCCCACCGGGTTCGGTTCGGCCACCAATGTCGCCGAGGTCAAGCCGGGCGAGACCGTCATCATCGTCGGCGTGGGCGGTATCGGGATGAGCGCCCTGCAGGGCGCGGTGATCTCGGGCGCCAAGCATGTCATCGCCATCGACCCGAACGAATGGAAGCGCGAACAGGCCATCAAGTTCGGCGCCACCCACGTCTACCCGTCGATGGCCGAGGCCATCGCGCCCGTCATCGACACCACCTACGGCCTGATGGCCGACAAGGTGATCATCGCCGTCGGCGAGATGAAGGGTGAGTACATCGAAGAGGCGATGATCCTGACGGCCAAGACCGGCACCTGCGTGGTGACGGGCATGGGCTCGATGCTCGACGCCGACGTGAAGCTGAACCTGTTCCTGTTCACCATGTTGCAGAAGACGTTGAAGGGCAACATCTTCGGCGGCGGCAGTAGCCACGTCGAAACCCCGCGGCTGGTGGCGCTGTACAAGTCCGGCCTGCTCAACATCGACGACATGATCACCCGGACCTACAAGCTCGAGGACATCAACTCCGGCTACCAGGACATGCTGGACGGCAACAACATTCGAGGTGTGATCCGCTTCGACGAGTCGGACTGGTAAGCTAGACACGCAAAAGGGCCCCGCTGGCGCGGGGCCCTTCGCGTGAACCGGGTTACTTGGGTGGCATCCGGATGCCGCCGTCGACGCGGACGACCTCGGCGTTCATGTAGGAGTTGGTGATCAGCTCGATGACCATCGAGGCCAGCTCCTCGGGCTTGCCGAGGCGGTGCGGGAACAGCACCGACTCACCGAGCTTGGCCTTGAAGGCTTCGGACGCCTCGCCCTCGCCGTAGATGGGGGTGTCGATCAGGCCGGGCGCCACGGTGTTCACCCGGATGCCCACGGCGGCCAGGTCGCGGGCGACCGGCAGGGTCAGGCCCACGACCCCGCCCTTGGACGAGCTGTAGGCGGCCTGGCCGATCTGGCCGTCGAACGCCGCGACGCTGGTCAGGTTGACGATTGCGCCGCGCTCGCCGGTGTCGGTGGGCTCGTTGCGGCTCATCGCGGTGGCGGCCAGCCGGATGCAGTCGAAGGTGCCGACCAGGTTGATCGCCAGCACCTTCTTGTAGACGTCCAGGTTGTGCGCCGACTCGAACTGCCCGTCCTTGCCGATGGTGCGCTGGGCCCAGCCGATGCCCGCGGAGTTCACCAGGGCGCGCAGCGGGCCGAGGTCGACGGCGGTGTTCACGGCGTCGATGATCTGGTCGGTGTTGGTGACGTCGACGGTGACGAAGACGCCGCCGATCTCGTGCGCGAGTTCCTGCCCTTTTTCGGCGTTCAGGTCCGCGACGACAACCCTGGCGCCCTTGGCCGCCAGCTGGCGTGCGCTGGCCGCGCCGATACCCGACGCGCCACCGGTGACGATTGCACTAGCTCCATTGATATCCACGACGACAGACTAAGGCCTATCCACCGGTGGGTCGGGCGCGGCACGGAGAGTTCACCTGCACCGCGTACCGTGCCGCGCAGTTTTGCGTGGGCACAGACAGGAGTTGTGGCATTGACCGCCATCGACATGCTTCGTTCCGACTACGACGAGACCCCGTACGTCTCGAATTCGTTCCCGCAATCCGCGCCGGGCACGCTGGCCGCGGTGGCGCATCTGTTCGGGCTGCAGCCGCCGGCCGTCGCGACCGCGCGGGTGCTCGAGATCGGGTGCGCCGCCGGCGGCAACATCGTGCCGTTCGCCGCAACCCATCCGGACGCCGAGGTGGTGGGCATCGACCTCTCCGAGGTCCAGATCGAGGCCGGACGCGCCCGGCTGCAGGCGCTGGGCATCGAGAACCTGCGGTTGATCGCCGGCGACATCGCCCGGATGGACCTGGCCGCGCTGGGCAGGTTCGACTACATCGTCGCCCACGGCGTGTACAGCTGGGTGCCCGACGAGGTCGCCGAAGCGCTGCTGGCCGCGGTCCGCACCGGCCTGACCGCCGACGGCGTCGCCTACCTGAGCTACAACGTGTACCCGGGCTGGAAGACCAAGGAGGTCGTGCGCGACGCCATGCTGCTGGCCGCCGGCGCCAGCCAGGCCCCGGAGGACAAGGTGCGCCAGGCCCGTGGCATGGCCGACTTCCTGGCGGAGGTGGCCCCGGCTGAGGGTGTGCTGGCGGCCATCCTGGCCGAGTGGCGGGCGGCCGACGAGGGTTTCGGCGACTCGTATCTGCTGCACGACGAGCTCGAGGCGTTCAACACGCCGCGCTACTTCTACGAGGTACTCGCCAGGGCGAACGCGCACGGGCTGGCCTATCTGGGCGAGGCGCGCCCGGAGGTGATGATCCCGGCCAACCACGGCCCGAAGGTCGCCGAATATCTGGCCGCCAATGGCGTCACCGCTCAGGTGCTGGTGGAGCAATACCTGGACTTCGTCACCAACCGCACCTTCCGGCAGTCCCTGTTCGTGCCCGCCGAACGGGCACAGCAGATCGACTACAACCCGACGGCCGACCGGTTGCGCCGGTTGCACCTGGCGGCGCTGGTGCCACCGATCGACGGACCGGTGCGGCTGGATGATTCCCGCCAGGAGTTCCGGCAGGCCGACGGGGCCACGCTGTTCACCAACGCACCGGCGATCAAAGCGGCGCTGGAGGTGCTCGGCACGCGCTGGCCGTGGACGGTGTCGCACGATGAACTGGTGGCCGCCACCCACGAGCGGCTGCTCGACGCGGGAACGCAGCCGAGTCCGGACCTGGCCGCCCACCTCGACGATCTGACCAGTGTGCTGGTGATGCAGGGCCAAGCCCATTACCGGCTGGACCCGGTGCGCCCCGACCCGCTGGGCGCCATGCCGCGTATCGCCGAATGCGCCAGGCGCGCAGCGGAATTGACCAGCAATACCGGCGACGCGGCCACCTTCAACCGCTGGCACGAAACGGTGCCGCTGGAGCCGCTGGATCGGCAGCTGCTGCCACTGCTCGACGGCAGTCGCGACGACGACCAGCTGATCGAGGCGCTGCTGGCCGGCGGGGCGGGCACCCGCGACGTGGTGACCGAGCACGTGCGCACCCTGCGCCAACGGCTCGCCGAGCTGAAGCTGGCCTGACTCCGCTCAGCGCAGCAATTCCACCCCGGCACCGGACAGCTCGGCGCGCACGTGCGCGGCCCGGCCGGTCATCGCCAGCAGCAGCGCCTCGGCGGCGCCCCGCACCTGCGGCCCGCGCCCGGCGGCCCAGTCCAGATCGGTGGCCTCCAGCCGCAGCCCGCGGGTGCGCCGGGCCGCGCCGATCACCGGGCTCGCCCTGGCGTAGCGGAGCGCGGCGTACAGCGCAGCGGGATCGACCACCCGGGGCAGCCGCAGTGGCCTGCGGATGTCCTGTTGATGGATCAGGCATTCGATCAGCGCCACCCGGCCGCCGTACAGCGCGCCGGCGCCCGCCGGCCGGGCGTCCTGGCGCATCAGTTCGGCGAGCCGGGCCGGCGACAGCAGGCGGTGCTCGGCCAGGGCGTCGGCGTTCAGCCGATCGACGTTCCACCGTGTGGCAAACATGCTGCGGGCCAATGCCATCCGACTCTGGTCCAGGTAGGCAATGGTGTGTACCACGACATCGCGCACGGTCCACCCGGCACAGAGGCTGGCGGCATCCCACTGCTCGGCGGTCAGGCCGTCCAGCAGGTCGGCGAAGGCCTCGCGTTCGGCCCGGGCCAGGGCGTGCACGGCTGCCACCGGCTCAGTCTGCCCCATCTGCCCCATCGAGACGGTCCAGTGCGCGGGCCAGCCAGCGCCCGACCGCCGCGGTCTGCCCCGCGCTCATCCCGTCGAACAGCACCTCGCGTACCAGGGCGACGTGTCCGGGCGCCGCGGCGGCCAGGGCCTGGCGGCCGGTGGCGGTGATCTCCACCGTCACCCCACGGCGGTCACCCTCGGCCCCGTGCCGGGCCACCAGGGCCCGGTCGGTCATCCGGCGCAGCTGATGCGACACCCGACTCTGCTCCCAGCCGAGCCGCTCACCGAGCTCGTTCATCCGGCAGCCCGGGCGTTCCTCCAGCGCGACCAGTACCTCGTAGTCGGCCAGCGACAGCCCGCAGTCGGCCTGCAGCTGCCGGTTCATCGCGGCCTGCAGCCGGGAGGTCATGGTCAGGTAGTCGCGCCAGATGCGCTGCTGGTCGTCGTTCAGCCACACGGAATACATGACACATCATCTATGTTGTGGTGTCCAGTACCGGCACCTAGGCTGGCATCGAATCGCAAGGAGAACCATGAGCAGCACCGCAACCATCGACATCCGCCGCGCCGGTGACCGGGCGGCCACCAAGATCTCGTGGCTGGACTCCAAGCACTCGTTCTCGTTCAGCGACCACTACGACCCCGCCAACACGCATCACGGTCTGCTGCTGGTCAACAACGACGACCGGGTCGCGCCGGGTGCTGGATTTGATACCCACCCGCACCGGGACATGGAAATCGTCACCTGGGTGCTGCGCGGGTCGCTGGTGCACCAGGATTCCACCGGCCACTCCGGCGTCATCTATCCCGGCCTGGCTCAGCGCATGTCGGCCGGGCGCGGCATCCTGCACTCGGAGAAGAACGACTCCTGGAACCTGACCGGCGGCGAGACCCATTCGGAGCCGGTGCATTTCGTACAGATGTGGGTGCTGCCCGACCAGGCCGGCATCACCCCCGGCTACCAGCAGCTGGAAATCGACGACGAACTGCTGAGCGGCGGACTGGTGACCATCGCCTCCGGGATGCCCGAGCACCGCAACAACACCGCCATCAGCATCGCCAACCGGTTCGCCGCCCTGCACGGGGCCCGGCTGCAACCCGGTGATTCGGTGCAGCTGCCCGAGGCGCAGTACCTGCACCTGTTCGTGCCGCGGGGCGAGGTGGTCCTGGAAGGTGCGGGCGGCCTGCAGGAGGGCGACGCCGCCAGGCTGACGGCCACCGGCGGGCAGCGTGTCACCGCCACCACCGCCTCCGAAATCCTGGTCTGGGAGATGCATGCCGGGTTGGCGGCATAGCCGGAAGCTGTTGTGCAGCCTCGCGGTAGCGGGGCTGCTGACCGGCTGCGGCGAGGTCCGGTCCGGTGGCGGTGCACCGGTGCCAAGCCCGGCCGCCCCCGCCGCCGCGCCGGCCGGCCTGGTACCCGTCACCGTCACCGTCCCCGCCGGCCTGGACCAGCGGCCCTTCGACACCGCCCGGCAGGCACTCGTGCCGCCGGGATGGACGATGTCGGTATGGGCCAGGGTGCCCAAGGCCCGGCTGGCCGCCTGGGCACCGGACGGGCGGCTGCTGGTGTCGCTGCCCAGCACCGGCCAGATCGTCACGGTGGCCGGCGGCGCCGGCACGCCACTGCTGGAGGGGCTCACCCAACCGCACGGCCTGGCCTTCACCGGTTCCACCCTGCTGGTCGCCGAGAGCAACCAGGTCACCGCCTACGACTACCGGGACGGCGCCGCGACCAACCCACGCCCGGTCGCCACCGGCCTGCCCGACGCCCGCAGCCCCGATCTACGCGGCGCCTACTCGCACGCCCTCAAGAGCGTCACCGTGGGACCCGATGGGGCCGTGTACTTCTCGATCGGATCGACCGGCAACATCTCAGCCCACGACCGGACGGCCAGCCCGCCGCGGGCCACCATCATGCGGGTGCCGCCCAGTGGTGGTCCGGCCACGGTGTACGCCACCGGGGTCCGCAACGGCACCGGCCTGGCGACCGCGCCCGACGGGTCGATCTGGACGGCGGTGAACAACCGGGACAACATCGCCGACCCGGCCACCGGGCAGGTCGACGCGGAGTACGTCGCGGAGAACCCGCCGGAGGCCATCGCCCGGCTCACTCCCGGCCGCGAACTTGGCTGGCCGTACTGCCATCCGGTCGGCGGACCGGCCGACGCCCCGTTCGTCCGCGATGTCCAGACCAACGCGGACGGCGGTGCGCTGGACTGCGCGGCGCTGCCGCCCGTCGAGCAGACCATCGGTGCGCATGCCGCGCCGCTGGGCATGAGTTTCACCGACGGCGCGCTGCCCGCCCCCTACACCACCGGGGCCTTGCTCGGCGTGCACGGATCGTGGAACCGCCGGCCGCCGCGCGCCCCGGAGGTGGCGTTTCTGCCATGGCGGTCCGGCACGCTGGGCACCGCGCAGACCCTGGTCGGCGGTTTCCAGTCCGCCGACGGAACCCGCTGGGGCCGACCGGTTTCGGCGGTCGTGGGACCCGACGGTGCGGTGTATGTCACCGACGACTACGCCGACGCGGTGTACCGGCTGGCGCCGCCGGGACGCTAGCGGCGATCGGTCAGGCCAGCACCTCGACGTAACCCTCGGTGCCGGCCACCCGGATCCGTTGTCCGTCCCGGATCCGCGTCGTGGCGCCCTCGACGCCGACGACGGCGGGTAGCCCGTATTCCCTGGCGATCACCGCGCCGTGGGTCATCAGCCCGCCCACCTCGGTCACCAGTCCGCCGATCCCGACGAACAGCGGCGTCCAGCTGGGATCGGTGTATGCGGTGACCAAGATGTCACCGGCCGCCAGCCGGGCCGAGGCGAAGTCCGTCACGACGCGCGCGCGTCCCTCCACCGTCCCGGCCGACACGGCAAGACCCGGCAGTGCACCGGACGGCAGGCCGCTCCGCTGGTAGGCACCGATCACCACTTCTCCTTCGGAGGTGAGTACCCGCGGTGGCCGCAGCCGCTGATAGCTGCGCAACGCCGCCTTGCGTTCCTCGATGAGCCGCTCGTCCACCCGGTGGGTGCGGCAGACCTCGTGCAACTCCTGCAGTCTGAGGTAGTAGGCGTCGTCGGGGGCACGCAGGACACCGGCCCCCACGAGGCGCTGTGCCTCGCCCAGCAGGGCCCGCTTGTAGACGAAATACCGGCACACCATGCCGTACTTGGGATATTCGCGGTAGCCGGTGAAGGCGCGCAGCCGGTCGATCATCGATTCGGTCTCGGCGGCCTTGGCGGTACCGTCGGGCAGCGCCCGCAACCGGGCGAGCAGTTCGCGTTTCTTCGCCTCGGCTTGGCGGCGGCCCGTTTCCAGGCGCCGCTGCGCCTCGCCCGGTGCGAAATTCGCGATATTGGCCAGGACCGTCGGCACCAGGGCCGACGGCTGTTCACTCCACCGCGGCCTGGTGATGTCGATCTCGCCGGTGCACCGCATGCCGTACCTGCCCAGGAAGTCCTGCAGGGCGTGCCGGGCCTGCCGCCCGCCCGGCACGTCGCCGAGTCCGGCCAGCACGTCGCCGTCGGTGTCGCGCCAGCCGGCCAGTAAGGCCACCACATCCGGGTGGGGCCGCATCGCGTCCGCGACGTCGAGCAGCGCGAGCCCCATCTCCGATGTCACGTTGTACGGCACCGACTGGGTGAGGATGTCGGCGGGGTTCGTCTCGCCCAGCCAGTCCCGCAGGTGGTCGTTGAGCCAGTGGGCGGCGTCCATCCCGGCCATGATCACCTGGGCGCTCTCCGGTGTGAACAGAATGCGTTGCAGCTCGGCGAAATCCGCCATGATGAACTCGACGAGTGCCGGTCCCGACAACGGTTCGATATCGCGTTCGAGGGCCACGAGGCCGGCCCGGCTCCGCTCGATCAGCCGGGTGACGGTGGCCGGATCCGGGACGGTCGGCGGCTCGGTCACGCCCGGCGCACCGGACTGATCCGGTTGCGCGCCGACGACGCCCAGGCGTTCGGCGATGCTCTGCAGGGCAGCGCCGGTCAGCGGGTCCGATCGCAGGAACCCCTCGACCAGCGCAGCGCGGCTCCCAAGCACCTGCAGCGCGTCCGTCACGTCGACGAAGAGCCGGCCCCCGGCCTCGGCCATCGGCCGACGGGTGGTCAACTGCCACACGGACAGGCCCAGCGGGGCCATCGCGTCGGTCATCATCTGCTGGTGGCCCACGGAGACGAAGACGTGCGTGCGTTCGTCGTCGACCTCGGGAACGGGGAACAGCGTGGTGATGGGCCGGGACTGCACGATGTGGAAATCGCCGTCGAGCAGGCACCATTCGATGTCCTGAGGATGGCCGAAGTGCGCTTCGATGCGGCGGCCCAGCCGCACCAGACCGAGCACGTCGGCATCGGTGAGCACCGGCCGCCCGGCCGCGAGTGTGGCGGTCTCGACCGTCGCGTCGCGTACCCGGTACAGATCGGCGTCGGCCCGGCCGGAAACCAGGGCGTCGCCGAGGCCGGACACGGCCTCCACCGTGGCCACCCGCCGATTACCCGATACCGGATCGGCCGTGAACAGCACACCGGCGGCCTGTGCGGGCACCATCAGCTGCACCAGCACCGCCATCCGGATATCTCTGTGGTCGAACCGATTACGCAGCCGGTAGCCGATCGCGCGGTCGGTGAACAGCGAGGCCCAGCAGCGCTTGACGTGATCGACGATCTCCCGGTGCCCGACTACGTCGAGGTAGGAGTCCTGCTGCCCGGCGAACGATGCGGTGGCCAGGTCTTCGGCCGTCGCACTCGAACGCACCGCGCAAGGCCGTTCCGCACCCAGCCGGGTCACGGCGCCGCGGATCGCCGCCTCGATATCGGCTGGCATCGCAGCGCTTTCGAGGGTCGCACGCAGTTGTGCGCTCAGCGCGCCGATGGCGTCGTGGTCGTCGGCGTCCAGCCCGGACAACCGCTCCAGCAGGGCGGCGTGCGACGGGACGGCGGTGACGAACCGATCGAATGCCTGCACCGTCACACAGAACCCGGGTGGCACCGCAAACCCGTTGCGCGCGAGTTCGCCCAGCCGGGCGGCCTTACCGCCGACCAGCGCCTGCGCGCCGAGATCGACCGTGTCGAGATTCAACGAATAAGCCGGCACCATTCCCCCATTCAGCCGTTTTCGCCCATGCGGGAAGCGATTATGGGGCAAAAATCACGGCCTCATGAGGGCCGCCGCGCGCCGGTATACTGAAGGCAACAGCGTCCTCGTGTTCCGGGGACAGATCCGATTCTTCGCCGCACATCGCGCCTTCCGGCAATTCTCTTGTGGCAGAAGCGTTATCAGGCCGTGACGAAAGTTGACAGTGCGTCAGCTGTGATTATCCTGAGCTTCTCGAAAGTTTGCCAGAAGGGGATCGTCGTGCCGAGCGTTGCCGCATGCTTCCTGCGCCTTGCCGTCGGCATCGCGGTGCTCACCGTCACCTCGGCCGTTGCCACGGGCATCGGGGCCCCGGTCGCCGCCGCGGCCGACGGCCGTACCCTGCTGGCGAACGCGGTGGCCAACACCCGCGGTTCCTATCTCGTCTACAACTTCGGCCCGGGGTTTCCGGCGCCGATGCTCAACGCCGCCGGCCAGTGGTACGAGATGAGCAACGGCGGCCATCTGATGATCATCAAGGGCGCCGCCGGGCGGTTGACCCCACGGTTGCTGGTCGACTCACACACCGGCTATCAATCACGCTGCGAGCGCACCCCCGGTGCCCGCACTGCCGAGGGACTGCCGCAGGCCTCGGAAATCTATTCGCCCATTGCGGCGTGGCAGGCGTTGGGCCGCCCGACCATTGCCGTCAACGCCAATTTCTTCGACATCCGCGGACAACGCGGCGGGTCGTGGAAGACGTCGGGCTGCAGCTCGCCACTGGGCGCCTACGTGGACAACACCCGCGGGCAGGGTAAGGCCAACGCGGCGGTGACGGGCACCCTGGCCTATGCGGGCAAGCAGGGGTTGTCCGGCGGCAACGAGATCTGGACACCCCTGTCCACCATGATCCTGCCCGTCTCGGGCGCTCCTTTCGTGATAAACCCCCGTGCCGGCGACGATTTCGACGCCGCGACGCCGGTCGTCACCGATCTGATGAACAAGGGCACCCGCTTCGTCGCGGTCAGCGGTCTGGGCCTGCTGGCGCCCGGTGACACCGGACAGCTGAACGACCCCGGCCCGTCGGCCGCCCGCACCGCGCTGGCCTACGCACGCCAGCGCGACGAGATGTACGTCTTCCAGGGCGGCAGTTACACCCCCGATCAGATCCAAGACCTGTTCCGCGGGTTGGGCAGTGACACCGCCATCCTGCTCGACGGTGGCGGGTCGTCGGCCATCGTGCTGCGGCGCGACAGCGGCGGCATGTGGGCCGGCGCCGGCGTGCCCAAGGGGTCGTGTGACACCTATCAGGTGCTGTGCGACTCCCGCGAACGCGCGCTGCCGGCCTGGCTCGCCTTCAACTGAAAGACATTGGGGTTCAGGCGGCCTCACCCGTCGAACCGGAATCCGCCTTCTTCGTCGTGGTCGACCCGGCACCGGCCTTGGTCTCCGAATCGGCCGCGGCCGGCTTCTTCTTCGGGTGCAGCGCCCGGGTGATGTCGCGAACGGCGTTGCTCAGCGGATCCTGCTTCTTGGTCTTGGGTTTCGGCGTCGTCTGGGCCGCGGGCGTGCCGGCCTTGGTGGTGTCGGTCTTGGCGGTATCGGACTTCTCGGTGCCGCTCTTATCCGTTTCGGTCTTGGTGGTGTCGGTCTTGGACGTATCCGTCTCGGTGTCGGACTTCCCGGTGCCGGACGTCTCGGTGCCGGACGTCTCGGTGCCGGACGTCTCGGTGCCGGAGGTCGCCGTGGCATCCTCCGATGCCGCATGCCGAGGCTCATTACCCGAATCCTCGGGAACGGGAGTCCCAACCGGTGCCGCGTGCTTACCGGTCGAGGTGGCCTCGTCGGCGGTGGTCGCCGCCACCGTCACGGTGTGGGCACCCGCGGTCGGCAGGGCGTCGGCCTTATCCAGTCCGGCAGCGGCCAAGCCGGCATCGGCGGCGTCGGTGGCGGCCTTGGTCAGCTCCTTGGCCAGGCTGCCGCTGGTGATGCCCTTGACCAGCTTCACCAGTTCGTCGATCACGTTGGGCGGCGCGGCCGTCGGGTGACCGCTGAAGAACTCCTTCTGGAAACCGTTCACCAGAGACTTGATCACGTCGTTGACCACCTGCCCCGGGTTCACGTGCGGGAACGAGAAGAACGGGGTCGGGGTGGCGGCGTCGGTCAGCGTCCTGGTGTACGTCCCGTCGGGATTGCGCACCACATCGGTGTAGCCCAGGTTCACCAAGCTGGTCAGCGCGGGCGCCAGCGCGTTCGCGAGCCGGATCGGGAAGGTACCCAGCGTGCCGAAGCTCACCGCGTTGAGCACGTCCCCGGTCAGGTACAGCGGTTCCAGCAGCGGCAGCGTCGCGGCCGGTAGGGTGAGATAGATGTTGAGCGCCAAAGGGTTTCCGGCGGTGATGTTGCCCACCACATCGCCCACCGCATCGCCGACCTGTTCCAGGACGGTGTCCAGCGTCAGGCCGCGCAGAATGTAGCTGGCACCCACGGTGCCGGCCATCAGGTTGTTGGCCAGCGTGAAAGGATTCGGCCAGGCGGCGAAGTCGGAGAACGGCTGGTACTGGACGGTCGCGTCGATCTTCACCGGCAGCACGTTGGCGCCGCCCACGGCCAGACCGGTGTTGAGCAGGGGCAGTCCGCCGCTGTGGGTGGCCGCGGTGTCCGGGGTCAACAGGTCGATGCCGAGCAGGTCACCGAGCGGGTAGAAGCGCGAGAACATGCCGCCGTTCGCGCGACCCAGATTGTTCAGCAGCACCATCGGCAGCACGGTGAAATTGCCGACCAGCGGATGGTCACCGGACTGCGTGCCGCCGGGCTGCTTGGCCAACTCGGCCAAGATCTTGGGGTAGGCCGCCCCGGTGGCGAAGGCGCCCAACCCGATTCCGGCCACGATGGGGATCCGCACGTCGGTGATGTTGAGCAGTTCCAGCGGCAGCGCATCGGTGACCGCGTGCAAGGTGTTCACCAGCAGTTGCAGCGGCGCGCCCAGGATGGGCCCGAGACCGTCGATGACGTCACTGGCCCGCTCGAACACGATATCCAGCAGACCGTCGCCGCTGATATCCAGATAGGGCGTCGAATTGATGGCCTGGGCAACGGCATTCGGGGTCCCCGGGGTCCAGCCGATATCCACGCCGAGCATCTTCAGCAGGCCGAAGGTCGGCCCGGGGGTGATGATGTTGACGCCGGGGATGTCCAGGTTGGCCAGGTCGACGATGTTGGACAGGTCCAGGCCGAGCAGCCCGAGCAGGGCGCTCAAGGTCACGTTGCCCGCGGAGTCGGTGAGGCCGATCGCATCAAGCACCGGGATCAGCGCCCCGGAAACCACCGACCCGAGCGCGCCGTCCAGCAGCGAGCCGAGATTGATCTTGACCGCGCCCAGTACCTGGTCGAGCAGGTCCAGCGGGATCTTGTCGAGGATGTCACTGATGTTGATGTTCAGTCCGCCGGTCAGCGCGGGGACGCTCACCCGATCCACCAGCGCGTTCGCGATAGCGGCGTACAGGTCCTGGGCCGCGTTGTACGCCGAATTGCCCAGTCCGCCAGTGATATCCGACAACACCCCGGGCGGCGGGAACAAACTCGTGGACGCGGCGAGGTGCAGCGGCTGGTCGTGGACCAGCCGCAGCTCGGGACGCGGCGGCAGCGGCTGCGGTGCGGCCGCCCCGACCGTCAGCGCCGTGGCGGTGACGGTCGCCGCCCCCACCACCGCGAGCCGTCTCGTCCGCTCTGTCACCGCACGATGATTCCCCATGACGCACACGCCTCCCCGTAGCCTGCCAGCCGATGCACAGGACGGTAACACCCGGATCACACCCCCTCCATGGTTTTGCGGGGAAACTTTCGGCCGCGTCGAAGGCTTGTGCGCGTTGGGTTTTGGTCAGGGTGACGCATCACCATCCGCACGATCCGGTCCCGCAAAGAAGGCAGGATATTCGCCATCAACCGCATCCGGACTTCGGAACCGATGCCGACGAGGTGGCACGGACGGGACCGCGGCGAGGTCAGCGCCGTGTACCCGACCTCGGCCAGCGCCGCGGGCGGAACCGCGAGCCGCTGCGTAATTGGCACCGACTTGCGCATTCCAGCAACGTGGCCGGCGCACAGTTCCCGCCGCGGCGGAGTCAGCTCGGCCGCCATGTCGTCGACCACGGCGCCGGCGGTGCGCCACACATCGGTGTCGGTCTGGGCGAGCTCGACCAGCAGCACCGGGAGGGGCGTCCGCACCGGTCAGCGGGCTGAGAGCCGGCCGTCGATGCTGGAGGTGAACACCACCCGCCCGTGCGATCCGCGCGGCCGCGGCAGCACCGCCCTGGTCGCGGCCAGCTGGCCGATTGTGTTGATCTCCAACCACTTTCGCCATTGCTCGGTGCTCACGTCCGGCACCGGCCCGGCCACCACGATGGTCGGGCTAATCGGCGTTCCCGGGTCCGAACGCGAAGATGGCCGCCGAAGCCGTGACGATCGCGGCGGCCAGACCGATCACCGGAGCGACGGTGTAGCGGCTCAACGTCGCCCCGAGCACCGCGCCGCCGCACATGGTGAGCACGACGGTGTAGCGCAGCTTCTCGCCCTGCCCGGTGCCGCCGGCCAACCGGCTGTCGAACCCGATTCCCACGATGGTGGAGGTCAGCACCGTGGTGCTCAACTCCTGGATGCCGAACTGCCGTGCGGTGGCGTTCTGACAGCCGAAGCTCACCGCGAGCCCGGCGATCAAAATCAGCTTGCTGTCGTCGCGGTAGTCGAGCACGCCGGCCCCGGCGAGCACGGCCATGGTCGCGATGATCGCCGCTTCGACAACCAGGGTCACCACCAGCCATCGGCGCACCCGCGCATCGAGATGCCGCGCCAGCCGTCCGCCGAGCACCGTTCCGGCGACGAAACCGGCGAACGCGACGGCCGCTGCGGTGAGGTCCACCCCCGATCCGGGGACAAACCAGAACCCCAGGAAGATCACGTTGCCCGTCATGTTGGCCACGAAGACGTGGCCGAGCACCAGCACGCTCACCGCGTCCACCACGCCGGTGGCGAACGTCAACAGCAGCAGGGCCGTCACGGTCGACCGCCGGGACACCGGAGAGCGCATCGCGCGCCTACAGCCGCGGGGTGAGATCCAGCGAGGTGACCGGCGTCATCTCGGTGATCAGCCAGGTGGAGTTTCGGCGCTCCAGCGTCAGCCGGTAGGACAGGTACCGCAGTGACGGGATGTTCTTGGTGACCGGACTGGTCGCCACCGAGTTGGTGTACACCAGCGCGGTCGCCTGGCCGGGGCTGATCGTCTCGATGGCCGCGCCGAGCACCTGGGTGCTGTTGGAGACCTGGGCCTGCTTGTTCGGCGCGACGATCGCGTCGATGTACTGGCGGTACTGGGCGGCGAAGTCGCCGCCCAGGTACTTCTCGGCCCGGTCGGGCAGAGACTCCATGTCTTCGGGCGTGTACGTCCACAGCGTCGTGATGGCGTTGGTCGCGGTGCGGGCGATCTCCAGCTTGGTGTGCACCAGCGCCCGGTCGGACAGGTACCGCTGTGCCGTGGCGCCGGCGAAGGCACCGGCCGCGACGAACAGCAGGGCCGCGACCACGGCCGCGGTCTTCAGGGCCCGGCTTGCCGTGCGGTGCGGCACCAGCACGGGTTCGGCCGCGGCAGCATCCACCTCCGGCTCGGCCTCGGCTCCTGGCTCGGTTTCCGGCTCGGCCGGGGCGGCCGCGGCCCGCGCTGCCTTCCCGGTCGGCTGGGCTTCGGTCTGCTCGTCGCTGGACCCGGTGGTCAGATCACCTGGATCAGCCGGCTGATCTTCCACTGGCGCCCTTCCTGAATAGTCGTTGCCAGCCAACGGCTCCCGGTCTCGATGGTCTGCTTCCCGTCGGGTGTCTTGGAGGTCATCTTCGTCGCGACCAGGACGTCGGCGCTGCCGTTGTCGTTCCAGCGCTGCACGCCCGCAGCCAGCACGGTACCGGTCGTCGGCTCGGCGCGGGCCACCTGGATGACGATCTCGTTCTGCTTCTCGGTGAACTGTTTGACGAATTCGCCGGTGCCCTGCGCCTTGATCCGGTCGGCGTAGTCGTTGGCGTGGAACGGGTCCATGGTGGTGTAGACGGTCATGAAGTCGCGGACGTAGGCCAACGCGGAGGCATCCCGGCGCTCGGTGCGACGGTCCGATTCGTGCGCCATCGCCATGATCGTGCAGGCCCCAATGATGGCGGCCAGCACCACCGCGCAGACACCGCCGACCAGCGGCAGGCCCCATCGCCTCGGCGGGTTGTGCACGGTCACAAAGAGTTCGGGCGTCCCGGGATCGACGTGGCGGCGCGGGCTCATCGCGGCCCTCCGCCCGGTTGCGGGCGGGTGATCACCGTGAGGTTCTGCACACGCCACTGCCCACCGGACTCGACGAAATCGACCTGCACCGTCGCGGTGATGAATTTCATCGAGGCCGGGTCGGCTCCGCGCTGTCCCTGCATGGCCATCAACATGGTGGCCGTCGTGGGCGCCACCTCGGTGACCGCGCTGTTGACGGTCCAGTACTCGTTGTCCACGATCGGTGCCTTCTGCACCGAATTCTGTTGGGCGACAAGCTGAGGCCGATAACTGTCGGTCGCCAGCGACTGCGCCTTGGCGAAATCGTCCTTGACGGTCTGCGGGCTGTAGCTGAGCATCTGTTCGACGATGCGTGGGCCCTGCTGCGAGATCTCGGCTCTGGCCCGGTCCACCGCGCGGTCGTGTCGGTACACCGCGCCGTATCCCAGTGCGGCACCGGCACCGCACATCACGACGGTGGCCACCATGCCCACCGCCACCGGCTTGCGCAGATCGCGTGGCGGCGCGTCGACTCGGTGAACCTCGGTGCGCAGCAGCAGGTCCGCGAAGGTTCGGCCGCGCCGGTCCCACAGCGGCCACAGCCACCCGACGAACAGCGCGGCCGTGTCGAGCAGATGGGCGATATCGCGCGCCATCAATCGGAGGACGCCCACCCGCGCGCCGGTGCGCCCGACCACCCGGATGCCGGCGACCGCCCGGCCCAGTGTCCAGCCCGTCCAGGCCGGTAGTAGCCAGCGGTTCACCAGGACCGCCCCGCCGAACAGCACCAGCACGACCACGTACAGCCACCACTGCCAGCCCTGCCACGGCGAAATCCAGGCCAGCAGCGCCATCACCGCGGCGGCGGCCACCCCGAACAGCACGTCGACGGTCAGCGCCCCGGCCCGCGCGGCCCAGGCCGCCACCGGCACCTCGACGACCGCGCCGTCCGGCGCCGCCGCGTCCGCGTCCGGGTTCATGTCTGAGTTCACGTCCAGCACCGCCGTCACGTCGTCACCTGGACGAGATTGGCGATCTTGTAGGTGCCCTCGTCGCGTTGCATCGTCACCCGCAGGCGGTAACCCTGTTCCTGGTCGGCGGCTTGCGAGTTGGTCACCTTGGTGCGCACGGCCACCAGGATGTCGACCGACCCGTCGTCGTTGTGCCGTTCCACGGCGGCACGCAGATCCGACACCTGCACCGTCACGTTGGCCGCCTGGTACGCCTCGACCATCATGCCGCTGAAGAAGCCGGCCTGGGCACCGAAGTCACCGGTCGAGCACGCGATGATCTTGGCCTGGCTGGCGCCCATCGACGCGGTGTCCGGGGCTTGGGTCGCGGTCACGCAATCCTTGGCCGCCTGCAGGGCGACGGCGTCGTCGCGCCCGATCTGGGCGCTGCGGGCATTGGCCTGCACCGCCAGGTAGCCGAGCACGGCCAGCCCGGCGGTCAGGACCAGCAGGCCGGCGCAGATGGCGGCCACCCAGCCCACGCCGAGCCGTTCGGGCCGAGCGGCGCCGGCCGGGACCGCCGGCTCGGGCTGTTCCTCGGGAGTGTGCGTTATGGGTTCTTCTGAGTCGTCCGATTGCTCGGCGTCCGGGGTGGGGTTCAGCCGGCTGGTGCCAGCATCTCCTTCCATCCGCTATCTCCTGGCTTCATCGAGTTGTTGACGGTGTACTTGACGCCGTCGGGGCCGACCACCTCGCCGCTCTGGGGGCTGTACACCGCGGAGGGGCCTGCTGCCGGAGTGTAGATGCACGGGTTGGGTTGCTGTCCACTGCAGGTGACGGTGCCCTGGCCGGGCGGGGTGAGCGGGTCACTGGTCGGCGCGGAGGACTCCGGCGGCGGCAGCTGGCTGGCGCCCAGCGGGTTGAGCCCGTTGTTGATCGACGGCGCCGGGATCACCCGGCCGGGCTCGACCGGATGGGTGCAGCGTGCGGCCGGGGCCGGGCAGTCCACGATCTGGTTCGGATCGCCATACCAGGGGTTGGTGCCCAGCGGCACATAGGGCTCGTTGCTGCGGCACTCGGCCGGGGTGGCCGCCCGCTTACCCGGGACGTCGGCGCACGGGTAGTTGCGCGCCCCGCGGACCGCGTTGGGCGAGTCCTTGGGGATCTTGCAGTACATGCCCGACGGGATCGGCTGGGTGGTGGTGTCGGCCGGTGACCGCCACTGCGAGGCCGGCAGGAACCCGGTCAGGCACGGCGGCGGCGAGTTGATACCCAACGCAAGGTGCAGGAGAGCATTCGGCGAAAAAATGGTCGAGGTCTGGGCTATGGACGCACCCTGAGGCAGTGCGACCAGCACCTGCTCGACGTTCTTGTTGTACCGCTTGAGCATGTCGATGACGACCTCAAGGTTGGCCAGGGTCTGCGGCAGCGCATCGCGCACATCGCCGAAGACGGCGTTGAGCTGATCGGCCGTCGGCGCGGCCTGCTGCAGGCCGCCCCGAAGCGGGCCGTCCTGTTCCGCGGTCTGCGCGGCGATGGTGTTGAGGTTGGCCGCCCACTGCGCTATCGCATCCTCGGAAGTCACCTGGCTGTCGATGATCGGTCCGGAGTGGTCGACGATATCGTTCACCGAGGGCAGGTTGTCCTTGAAGTCACCCGCCAGCGCCTGGGTGGAATCCACCACCCGCTGCAGGGCGGGCCCGAGTCCCCCGACGGCTTTCGCCGTCTCGTCGAGCAACTGACCGATCTTCTCCTTGGGCAGCGCAGCGAGACCGCGCTCGGCGGCATCGAGCGCAGGGCCCACCTCGGACGGCACCGATCCCTTCGTGATGGTCTGCCCGGAGCTGAAGTACTTGCCTTCGTCCTTCTCCGACACCAGGTCCAGGAACTGCTCGCCCACCGCCGAGACCGAATGCACGTTGGCCGACGCGTCGACCGGAACCTTGGCATCGTCGTCGATGTCCATGGTCACCCTGGCGCCGGTCGCAGTCGGCTGCACGTCGCGCACCTTGCCGATGGTGGTGCCCCGGTAGGTGACGTTGGCCGTCTCGTACAGACCCGCCGAGTTCGGCAGATCCGCGTACAGGCGGTACATCCCGATACCGGCGGCGGTGGGCAGCCGCAAGTAGAACAGCGACAGCACCACCAGGGCGATGACGGTCACGATGGTGAAGATCAACAGCTGGGCCTTGATGAATCTGGTCAGCAACACGTCTCACTCCCCCCGTTCGACGAGCGGGCCACCCGGCGCGTCATGCGGGTTCGGCGTGAACCGCACGTCCGGGATCATCGTCGCCGGGTCACGTCCCCAGGCCTGTTCCAGCGCCCGCAGCATGCCCGACACACCGGTGCCCGACAACAACCCGTTGTCCACCGCCGACAGCGTCAAGTCGATCACAGCTGACAGGTTGATGTAGTCGCCGCGAATGGCTTTCGGCACGTTCTCGATGTTGAACGGCACCGTCAGCAGCAGCTTGAGCGCACCCACCAGGTACGGCGAGGCCTTGGACAGCTGCTTGAGCGGACGCTGCAGGTTCTGCAGGTTGGTGTGCAGGTTGGCGTTGGTGTTGCTCAGCGTGTCGTCGGCGGCCGCCGACACCCGACCCAGCGCCGTCACCGCATCGGCGAACAGATCGCGGGTGTCCGCGAAATGCTGGATGAGCGGCGGGAATTCGGTGAGCACCTGGTCCAGGGTGTCGTTGCGCTGCGCCACCACGGCCAGCAGCCGGTTGGTCGAGTCGATGGCCCGGGTGATGTCGTCGCGCTGCTTGTTCATCTCCGCGGTGAAGGCGTCCAGCCGGTTGAGGAACTCCCTGATCTGATCGGCCCGGCCGGTCAGGATGTTGTTGACCTCGTTCTGGATCACCTCGATATTGGGGATGCCGCCCCCGGTGAGGATGCCCGAGATGCTGGCCAGCGTGCGCTCGATGGTCGGATACGCCGACGAGTTCTTCAGCGGGATGGTGTCACCGTTGCGCAGCGGTACAGACGACGGGTCGGGCGGGCTGTCCAGCTCGACGTGCTGGGAACCCAGCAGGCTGGTCTGGCCGATCTTGGCCAGCACGTTCGACGGCAACTTGACGCCCGGTTCCAGGTCGACGGTCAGCGTCGGCACCCAGTTCTTCAACTGGATCGCCCGGACCCGGCCGACGAACACGTCGGCGACCCGGACCCGGCTGTTGGCGTTGAGCGCCAACGTCTCCGGCATCTGGATGTAGATGGTGGAGTGTCCGTCCTGGGTGCCGGGACCACCGGGCAGCGGCACATTGGCCACACCCCGCCACTGCGAGCAGGAACTCAGGGCCAGCGCGGCCACCGCGAGCGCGGCGGTGCGCCGGCCGGCGCGCCTCCAGTTACTTGTCAGCACTAGTTACCCCCTCCGGCTTCGGCGGGCAGCGGCGGTCCCGCGGGTGCCGGACCGGCGGCGGGAGCGGCCGGCGGTGCCGGGGCGATGGCGCCCAGCGGGTCCCCGGGCAGCACGCCGGGAGCAGCCGCCGGCGGCGGGCCGGGCTGCGGATACCACGGCGGTGGCAGCGGGTTGGACTCGTCATAGGAGTTCGGCGGGCCGGGCAGGCTACCGCCGGGCGGCACACCGAACGCCGGCGGGGCGGCCGGCGGGACGATATCGGGCCCACCCATCAACTCCGCCAACGATTCCGGGGTCAGCATGTTCTGCGTGAACGGCTGCACCTCGACGCCTTGCATACCGGGAGCCACGATCCAGCCCGGCTCATGGTTGCCATGCGAGAACAGCGTGTCCCGCGACCAGATACCCGGCACGGTGGTGTCCTTGTACCCCGGTGGCGGCTGCAGCCGCGGCTCGGAGTAGGCGATCTGCTTGGGCAGCGTCATCGCGGTGCTGGCCATGTTCACACCGAACGGCAGGTAGTTGAACTTGATCGCGTCCAGGATCGGCGCGAGATACTGGGCGCACAATTCCGCGGACTCCTGGTAACCCAACCGGCTCCCGGCCTGAATGGTACTGCAAATGAACTCAAGTGGGTTGGAGAAGTTCGTGACGCCGGGCAACACCGGCAGAGTATTGATGCCGCCCTGATTCGGACCCACGATGTTCACCACGTTGGACACCAGGTTTGGATACACGTGTAGACCGGTCTCCAAGCCGTTGCGTGGCTCGGGCTGCAGGATCGCGGTGGTGACATCCGACAGGTTCTTGATGTCGGTGGTCAGCGGTTTGCTGTTCTCGTCGAGGAACTTTCGCGTGGTGCCGAGCAGCTGGTTGAGTTGCTGCAGCGCGGTGGCCACCTCGCGGTCGGTGTTGGTGAACGAGTTGGTGAACTGGGCCAGGTTGTTGTTCAGCGCCACGAACTGCTGATCGTTCTTGTACAGCGCATTGACGAACGTCGCCAAGCTCTTGATCACCGCGACGATGTCCCCGCGGCCCTGGTGCAACGCGTCCAGCGCTTCGGACAGGCCCTGGATTGTCTTGTTGAACTGCTCACCCTTACCGGCGAACCCGTCGGCGAAGGATTCGATGACATCACCGAACGGACCCTTGGGCTGTTCCTTGGTCGGACCGAGGTCGGCCAGGATCCGGGTCACCTGATCACGCAGTTCGTCGTACTCGACCGGAATCTGGGTGCGCTCCAACGGGATCACCGCGCCATCGGCCATCGCCGGCCCGCCCGTATAGGGCGGCGAGAGCTGGATCACCCGCGACGCCACCAGGCTGGGGTTGAGCACCGACGCCGACGCGTTCTCGGGCACCTTGTACTTGCTGTTCCAGTGGAAGACGACCTTCATCTTGTCGCCGTCGGTGGAGATCGAGTCGATCTTGCCGACCTGCACCCCCATGATGAGGACCTTGTCCCCCGGGTACAGCGCCAGCACCTCGGGGAAGTACGCGGTCACCGTGGTGGTGGTCAGCTTCTTGTACACGTTCCAACCCACCACACCGGCACCGACGGCCACCGCCACCACGACGGCCGTGAGAATCACCGCGGCCCGGGAGAAATGCGGCAGCTTGATGTTTCGGATGTTGAACACGCTCGACATTTACGGGGCCCCTCCCTGAGAACCGGGCGGAAGGAACGGCGGGTTACCGGGCAGCGGCTCGGTGCCCACCGGGGAGAGCTGCGGGCCGGGTCCGGGCGGGGCCTGCGGTCCCGGCGGCAGCAGCGGTGCGGGCACCGCGCGGCCGGGGATGTCACCGGGGGGCGTGGGCACCCCGGGCGGGCCGACCGGGACCGTGCGCGCCCCGGGCGGACCGGGAGCGATCGGCACCGGGGTACCCGGCACGTCGGGGGCCACCTGGCCGGGGATGGCGGCCGAAGGAACACCCGGGTTCGGGCCGATGCCATCCGGATTCGGCTGCGACGTGGCCACATTGGGTGGCGGGTAGCCGCCGGGGACCGGACCGTAGGGGCCCTGGTCCAGGTGCGCGCACGGCAGCGGGTCACCGGGACGGGGCAGACCGTCCGCCGGCGGTGTGTACGAGCATGGGGAGCCGGGCGGGACCGCGGGGCCGGGGTTCTCCGGGGTGCCCTCGATGGGGGTCGGGGCAGGCGGCGGTGCACCGTTTTCGAATCGGGTTCCGTTCGGATCCGGGAACCGGAAGGCCGGCAGGCCGGAATTACGCCAGAACTGTTCGGGGTCGATACCGCGCTTCTTGAACGCCGCGTCCACGAACGGTTGCAGCAGCGTCGGCGGCAGCAGGTTGGCCAGCAGCGCCTTGAAGTACGGGCCAGAGGCCAGCGCCTCGGCCAACCCCGCGATGAATTTGGAAGCTAAACTCAGAGTGTCGGCCAGGTCGTTCTTGCGCTCGTTGAGAATGCCGCTGATCGTCTGAAGCTGGGTGAGCACGCGGTTGAGGTTCGGATTCTCGTTGATGAATCCCGAGATCTGCTGTGACACGGACGAAATCCGCTCCAACAGCAGGCTGACAGCCTGGCGGCGGTCGTTGATCGCGGCCAGCAGCGTCTGCGAGTTGACCAGCAGGGCGTTCACCTGCCCGCTGCGGTCAGCGAGCACGGTGGCGATCTTGCCCGCGTTGGCCAGCAACTGCTTGAGCTGTTCGTCGCGCTTGCCGAGGGAATCGGAGAACTCCTGAACACCCTTGAGCGCTGCGCTCAGGTGCGGTGAGGTCTGATCCACGGTCTCGGACAGCACGTTCAGCGACTGCTTGACGGCCTGGGTGTCCCAGCCCTGCGAAGCCCGGGTGACGTCGAGGAAGGCGTCATAGATCTGGTACGGCGTCTGGGTCTGTTCGACCGGCAGCGACCCGCGCGGCTTGAGGATCGTGCTGCCACGCGGCTCCACCTGAATGTTCTTGCGGCCCAGGATGGTATCGGTACGGATCGCCGCCCGGCTCTCGGTACCGATCTCCCGGCCGCCCAGGGTGTAGCCGATTTCGACCTTGTCGCCCTTGATGTCCATGCTCGTCACATCGCCGACATCGACACCGGCAATGCGCACCTTGTCGCCGACGTTCAACCCGCCGGTGTCGTTGAACTGCGCGTAGTAGGTGGGCACCGCAAACAGCATCGGCACGCTGGTCAGGCTGGAGCCGACACCGATGACCAGTGCCACGGTGACCACACCCATCACGCCCTTACGGACGCGGTCCGAACCCTGGATCGTCCTCATTTCGGCGTGCACCTACCCGAAGGCTGGGTGACCACCTTGACGGTGCGGACCGGTCCACCCGGCTGCAGCCCGTTGAGCTTCAGTGACAGGTCGCACACGTAGAAGTTGAAGAAGTCACCGTAGATGCCGCCCGCGCGGCCGATGATCTTCAGCGACGCCGGGATCTGCTGCAGGATGTTGTTCACCTCATCCTTCTGATCGATCAGCGGTTGTTGGGTGGTCTCCAGATAGCCGAGGGTGTCTCGCAGCAGCGGACGGTTGTCGGCCAGCAGGTCGCCCAATGAACCTGCGGCGTTGCTGATGTCGGCGACGGACGAGGCGATCGGGTCGGCACGGTTCTTCAGGCCGGTGATCAGCGCCTCGAAGTTCTTCAACGTGTCGTCGAACTGCTGCCGGTGCTTGACGGTGGTGTTCAGCACGGTGTTGAGGTTGGTGATCACCTCGCCGATGGCCTGGTCACGAGAGGCCAGCGCCGAGGTGAGCTCGGCGGTCTGGTCCAGGATGTCGCTGATGGTGCCTCCCTGCCCCTGGAAGATCGTGATCAGCGAGTTGGCGATGTTGTTGACCTTGTCCGGGTCAAGCGATTTGAACAGCGGGCGGAAACCGCCGACGAGTGCGTCGAGATCCAAGGCGGGCTGGGTGCGCTCACGCGGGATGGTGCTGCCGGCCGGCAGGATCTTGTCGCTGTCGCCACGACGCAGTTCCAGGTAGCGGTTGCCGATCAGGTCGAGATAGCGGACGGCCGCGGTGGTTTCCTGGAACAGCTGCAGATCGTTCTGCACCTCGAAATCGACGCGGACATGGTGGCCGCCGTCGATCAGCGTCACATCCTTGACCTTGCCGACCTCGACACCGTAGGCGCGGACGAACTGTCCGCTGCGCAGGCCGCTGGCGTTGTCGAAGATCGCCGAGTACCCGGTGGTCTTGTCGAATCGCACCTGGGCGAACACCACGAAGATGATGGCGGTGAAGACGAGCAGCACCGCCGAGATCGCACCGAGTTTGAAGAGCGTGCCTCTGATACTCATGGGTTGATCGTGTTCTCCCCCACTTGGCGGCCCCAGACGTACTCGGCGGCCAGCGGCTGACCGAGCTCGAAGTGGTTGTACGGGGCGATGCTGGCACCGGTGTCCATCACCAGATACGGTGCCGGCCACAGGTCCCGGGTGATCGGCTGCCAGCAGCCCGGCCGTCCTTCCGGACCACCGCGAGCGTTGATGCGCGGCAGGTTGTCCGGGTACACGTACGGATTTCCCGCGCCGATCAACTCGCTGTTCGACAACAACGAGTAACCGTTACCACCGAGCGCGCCGGCAAGTTTGGGTGCGACGTCGTGGAAGTTACGGACGGTGCACAGCAATTCAGGGCTGTAGTAATCCAGCAACTTGGTGGTCGGCAACAAATCCTGGGCACCACGCACCAGATACGGCCCACCCCGCTCGAACACATCCCCGGCGTTGTTACCGAACCCCACCGCCGACATCAATACCGCATCGATGGTCCCCCGCTCGGCGTTGAGCGTGCGCGCCGTCACCACCGCATGCCCCAAACCATCGAACAGATTCGGCGCCGCATCCGCATACACCGTCGACAGATCCGCCAAATCCTTGGTGTCCCGGCGAATCTGCGGCATCCGCGCATTGAGCTCACCCAGGATGTCGTTGCCGTTCACCAACGACTGACCGAACCGCTCGCCCAACCCGTCCAGCGCCTGCGCCGCCGCGGTCAACGTCTGGTTCAACTTCACCGGATCCACCTGCTGGGCGATCCCCATGATCGTCTCGAACAACGTGTTGAACTCGGTGGTGGTACTGATCGCATTGATCACCGCACCCGGCTTGAGCTTGTCCGCGGACGGATCGGCCGGCGACAGGAACGAGATGTACTTGTTGCCGAACACCGTCGTCGCCCGCAACTGCGCATCCACATTCGCCGGAATCATCTTCAGATACTGCGGCTGCACATCCAACGTCAGCTTGGCCCGCGACTCCTCACCATCGGTCACCACGCCCGCGGATTTCAACCGCCCGATCGGCACCCCGTTGAAAGTCACCTTCGACCCGGGATCCATCGACAACCCCGCCCGCTCGGCCATCACCACCAACGTGGCCTTCTTCTCGAAGTACCCGCGGAACTGCGCCCAGGTCAGCCCGAGCACCACGGCCACCACGAGCAGCAGCACGAGGCCCGCCAGCTTGTAGGGCGGCGTCTTGGATTTGTTCACTGAAGTTGCCGGCGCGGTCATCTGGCTACACCGTCAGGTTGAAGTTCGGGTCGGTGCCGTACAGGGCCAACGAGGCCAGCAGCACCACCAGCACGATGGCGATCAGTGATGTACGCATCGACCTCCCCACGGCTTCACCGACGCCCACCGCACCGCCACTGGCGTAATAGCCGAAGTAGCAGTGGTTGAGCATGACGATGACGGACATGATGATGACCTCGAGGAACGACCACATGACGTCGTCGACCCGCAGGAATGTGTGGAAGTAGTGCTCGTAGGTGCCCACCGACTGCCCGTAGAAAAACGTGGTCACCAACTGCGCCGACAGGAACGAGAGCAGGATCGCCATCGCGTAGAGGGGGATGATCACGATCGAGCCGGCGATCAGGCGGGTCGACACCAGGTACGAGATGGACTTGATGCCCATGACCTCCAGCGCGTCGATCTCCTCGCTGATGCGCATGGCGCCGAGCTCGGCGGTGGCGCCGGCGCCGACGGTGGCGGCCATGGCCTGGCCGGTGACCACCGGTGCGACGACGCGGATGTTGGCCAGCGCGGCGAAGAATCCGGTGAAGGCCTCGACGCCGATATTGCCCAGTGACGCGAAACCCTGGATGGCGATCAGCGAGCCGGCCGACAGGGTGACGAAGCCGATGATCGCCACGGTGCCGCCGATGACCGCCATGGCACCGGTGCCCATGCCGATCTCGGCGACCAGGCGCAGCGCCTCTCGCCGATAGTTCTTGAACGCGTGCGGGAGGTGACCCACGGCGGTGACCACGAACCAGGCGACATGCCCGATGCTGTCCAGGAATCGGCCCGGCGCGCCCGCGTAACCGCTCGCGCGGCCGAAGGCGCGGGGGAACCGGGTGCGAAGAACCGCTGCTGTGCTCATGCGCAATCCGCCTTCGGATTCTTGCCGGCCCTCATTACGCAATCCGCCTTCGGCTTCTTGCTGGTCACCATCACGCCTGTCCTCATGTCGTGGTCCCGAACCGCACACCGATGGTGGTCAGCACGACGTTGACCGCGAACAGCGCGACCACGCACAGCACCAGGGTTTCGTTCACCGCGGTACCCACACCTTTGGAACCACCAGCAACCGTGAGCCCGCGGTAGCAGCCGACCAAACCGGCGATCAAACCGAACAGGGTGGCCTTGATGACCGAGATCATCACCTCGGGGAAACCGGTGAGCAGCGTCAGTGTCGAGACGTAGGCGCCGGCATTGACGTTTTGGATGTAGACGCCGAAGAAGTACCCGCCGACCAGACCGATGGTGATCACCGCACCGTTGAGCAGGAACGCCACAAAGGTCGAGGCGACCACCCGCGGGGCCACCAGGCGCTCGATCGGATCGATCCCGAGCACCTCCATGGCATCGATTTCCTCGCGGACGGTACGGGCGCCCAAATCGGCGCAGATGGCCGTCGAGCCGGCGCCGGCGACCACGAGCACCGTCACAAGAGGTCCGAGCTGAGTGACGGCGCCGAGGGCCGCACCCGCGCCGGACACATCGGCGGCGCCGAACTCGGCCAGCAGGATGTTGAGGGTGAAGATGATGAGGACGGTCAACGGGATCGAGACCGCGAGGGTGGGCAGGAAGGCCACCCGGATCAGGAACCAGCTCTGAAGGACGAACTCCTTCCACTGGAACGGCCGCGTCAGCAGCGCCTTGCCGGTGAGGACGCACATCTTGAAGAAGCCACCGACCATGGTCAGGGGCTTCTCCAGCTGATCACGGACGTAGTCGACCAGCCCGTTGCTCGCCGTCACCGTCGCTTGCTCCTGTCACGGTCGCGGAGTGGAATCACGTGGCGCACATCCCCTCCCTGCCGATTGCGGCTCATCCCCATAGCTGTGATATCCATCTCCCTACTGACGGGTAGTAAGACGGACCACAGGACTGTACCCGATCCGCCACCGGCGGTACATCGCATCCGCGGTATTGACACCCGAGTTGATAGCAAACATATCCTGAACAGCGATCAATTGGGCACCGGGGCAGAATTCGTTGGCGCAGTGGATAATTGATCGACGCTCGCGGCAATTTCTTCGGCAAACCGGTTTCGCAGTTCGGTTTTGAGCACTTTGCCCGAAGGGTTGCGCGGCAGTGCGTCGACGATCTCCAGGGCCTTCGGATGCTTGTAGCGGGCTAACCGCCCGCCGAGGTATTCGTCGAGTTCGGCCAGCGTCAACCGGGCCGCGCCGGCCGCGCCGAGGGCCACCACGGCGACGGGCACCTCGCCCCATTTGGGATGCGGTCGGCCGATCACCGCGACCTCGGCGATGGCCGGATGACCGGCCAAAACGTTCTCCACCTCGGCGCAGTAGATGTTCTCACCACCGGAGATGATCATGTCCTTCTTACGATCGACCACCCATACGTAACCCTCGTCGTCCTGGCGTACCAGGTCACCGGAGTGGAACCAGCCGCCGGCGAACGCCTCGGCGGTGGCCGCCGGGTTGTTCCAATAGCCCGCCATGAGGGTGGGTGCGCGGTAGACGATCTCGCCGACCTGCCCGCGCGGCACGTCGTTCATATCCTCGTCGACCACTCGCGCGGAGACCGTCGGGATCACCCGACCGACTGAGCCGAGTTTACGAATTGCGTCTTGTCCCAACAACATACAGGTGACGGGTGACATCTCGGTCTGCCCGAACGCGGCCAGGATGTTCGCGCCAGGGAACGTCTCGGCCATGTCACGCAGCAACGTATCGGATGCCGGCGCCGCTCCCCAGGACAGCACCCGCAATCGGAGGTTGCGGGGGGTGGCCCGCTGCGCGGCACAGACGGCCTGCCACTGCGCGGGAACCAAGAAGATACCGGTGACCTTCTCGGCTTCGAGGACATCGAGCAGCGCCCCGGGATCGAACGCGCCGAGCGGGTAGAGCACCGTGGGCAAGCCGAGCAGCAGGCCGGTGATCATGTTGCCGATCCCGGCGATGTGGAACAGCGGGACACCGATGAAGCCGATGTCGTTGTTGAGGTCGGCGCCGCTGGTGAACAGATGGGTCAAAGCCTGCCCGGACAGATTGGCGTGGGTGAGCACCGCGCCCTTGGGCCGTCCGGTGGTCCCCGAGGTGTACATGATCAGCGCCGCGGAATCGTCGGGGATGTCCACCGGCGCCGGCGCCGGACCCGGCTCGGCGACCACATCCTCAAAACCTTCCAGCCGGCCGTCGGGTGCGTCTCCCGAGCCGTGCGACGCAGCGGGCAGGTCGTCGGTGGTACCCCCGGCGACGATCACGGTCGACAGCGTCGGGTCGAGCGCCCGTACCGCCACCGCGACGGGCGCGAGCACCGACTCCGTGATGACCACCCGAGCGTCGCAATCACCCACCAGGAAGGCGATCTCCGGCGGGGTCATCCGGAAGTTCACCGGCACCGCGATGGCGCCCAGCCGGTTGGCAGCCAGGACGGATTCGATGAACTCGGTGCGGTTGAGCATCAGCACCAGGACCCGATCGCCGAACTGCACACCTCGCCGCTGCAGTGCCCCGGCCAGCTCCGTCACCCGTCGATCCAACTCACCCCAGGTGGTGGTGTGGCCCAGGTAGCGCAACGCCGCCTGATCGGGCTGCATGAGAGCGTGCCGGGCAAGCTGGTTGGTCCAGTTCTGCCGACGGGCGAGATACGGCTGATCGGTGGGCAGCGGCTGAGTGGTCAACGGGAGCCTTTTCCGGTCGTGGGGTTGCGCGTCGTTGATATTTGATCAAATCTTGTGTTGCCGCGGTCACACTATGACGAGAATGGCGTGCGGACAAACTTCCGACTTTGTGAAAGGCAGCGCGCCCCCACCGTGAACGCACCCGCCACGCCCGCGCCGATCAGCCGGCGCGAACAGCTGTCCGACGAAGTGGCCGCCCATCTGCGGGCTGCCATCATGTCGGGCACCTTGCCGCCGGGCACCTTCGTGCGTCTGGACGAGACGGCGGCCCGGCTGGGAGTCAGCATCACCCCGGTGCGCGAGGCGTTACGCACCCTGCGCGGCGAGGGCATGGTGCAGCTGGAACCGCACCGCGGGCACGTGGTGGCGCCGTTCACCCGCGACGACATCGCCGACATCTTCTGGCTGCAGACGACCATCGCAACCGAGATCTCGGCGTCGGCCGCCACCCGGATCACCGAAGACGGGATCGACGAACTCTCCCGGCTGACCGACGCGCTGGCCGAGGCCGTCGGCGCCGGGGACGTCGAATCGATCGCCATGGCGGAGTTCAGCTTTCACCGGGCGTTCAACAGGTCCGCCGGACGCATCAAGCTGGCCTGGTTCCTGCTGCACGCCGCGCGGTACCTGCCGCCCAACCTGTATGCCGCCGACCCGTCCTGGGGTGCGGACGCGGTGGCCAACCATCGCCAGCTGGTGGCCGCGCTGCGCCGCCGCGACGTGGACGAGGTGGTGCGGCTGACCCGCAGCCAGTTCGCCGATGGCGCCCGTCGCCTGACCCGCCGCCTGGACGAACTCGGCCTCTGGACCTAGCCGCCCCGTGCGCCCGAACTCACCTTCGGGCCACTTTGTGCGAGGCAATGTCAAGTGGTTGGGGAAACATTCAGGCTGTTTGGCTAATGAGGGCGGCGAGACGTTGGGCTGGGGTATCGAGGTCCAGGGTGGGCCTGGGCCGTGTATTGAGTTTGTCTTGAACACGTTTGAGGTCGGCTCTGGTGTAACCGGCTAGGTCGGTGCCCTTTTCGAACCAATGCCGCAAGAGTCGGTTGGTGTTCTCATTGGTGCCGCGCTGCCAGGGTGAATGCGGATTGCAGAAGTAGACCGGCGCCTTGAGCTGCAGGTGGATGTGACGCCATTGAGCCATCTCAGAGCCACGGTCCCACGTGATCGAACGGCGTAGATGCTCGGGTAGCTCGCCCATCGCCGCGATCATCGCGGTGGCTACGGCCTCGGCAGTATGGTCGACCGGCAGATGCAGCAAGATCGTGAACCGGGTGCTGCGCTCGACCAAGGTGCCGATCGCGCTGGTATTGCCGGCCCCCATGATCAGGTCGCCTTCCCAGTGTCCGGGTACTGCCCGGTCAGCAGCCTCGGCGGGGCGATCGCTGATGCGGAATTCCTCGCCGCTGGCGTAGGCCCCGCGGGGACCACGGACCTGGCCACGCGTTTTTCGGGCCGCCCGTTTGGTCGAGAGACTCTTATGCAGATCGGCACGAAGACTGCCACGGGCCTGGACGTACAGACTCTGGTAGATCGTTTCGTGGCTCACCTGCATCAGCTTGTCAGCGGGATGATCTTGGGCCAACACCTGCGCAATCAACCGCGGGCTCCACCCGTCGTCCATCCACGTTTCCACCGCCGCGCACAGCTTCGGATCATTGAGCCTGAATGCCTTGGGTCGCTTGGCTTTATTCTTAGATCGAGCATGAGCCATCAACGCGTGATAGTCCCCGTCATCACCTCGGTTACGGCGGATCTCTTTCCACACGACCGACCGGTCGCGCCCGATCCGGCGCCCGATCTCGGCATAGCTCAACTCATCGTCGAGCCCTCGCATGATCTCTACACGCTCAGCCAGGCTGATCCGATGCCCAGGCCCGCCCGGCCGATCCTGCTCGATCACATCGGCGACACCGCCGCGCCGACCCGTTGTAAGCGTCATCCCACCAGCCTTATGCCACCACTGATGGCCCAGCCCGTGCGACACGCCCATCGCTATTTCAGCCGCTGTCACCGACTGCCCCCGACACACCCGATCAAGAAGCTCCCGCTTCAATGCCCGCGACGCAGGAATCCCTCTCGGCACAGCAACCTCCAAAACCAGGAAATGTTGCCTTGACCGTATGAATCCGCCCGAGAAGGAACCGGCCAAACGTCGATCTCGGCGCGTCAGGCGCCCAGTTCCTCGGCCCGCTTCTTGAGGTTGCCGGCCAGGTGCTCCAGTGCGTCGTTGGCGATCTTCTTGACCATCATCGACGGGACACCGGGCATCGAGACCTCGACGTCCATGTCGACGGTGAGCAGCGACGTCGCACCCATCTCGACGACCGAGAACAGCTGCTCCTGCTTGGAGAAGATGTCCCCCTGCTGCAAGACGGTCTGGATCTGGTTCTCGGCGGGGTAATACACGGCCTGGATGAAGGTGCTGTCCATGCCCTGGATCTTGGTGTCCAGCCGGAGCTGGCTGGGCCGCCCGTCGTCGTACCGCGCGAGGATCCAGAGACCGGTGATCTCCTCGTTCCACTGCGGGTACGCCTCGAAGTCGGCCACGATCGCCATGATCGCCGCGGCGGAGGCGGTGACCTCTTCGGTCTTGCTCACGATGGGCATCGGGCGATTCTATAAGGGTCGTGAGCACACCGATCCGGGTCGCCGTCCTCGACGACTACCAGAACGTCGCCCTGGGGATGGCCGACTGGTCGCCCGTCATCGCGCGCGCCGAGGTGACCGTCTTCGACGATCATCTGGCCGACGAGACAGCGCTGATCGCCCGGCTGGCGCCGTTCGACATCGTGTTCGTGATGCGCGAGCGAACCCCGTTGCCGCGCAGCGTACTCAGCCGGCTGCCGCGGTTGCGGATGATCGCCTCGACCGGCAACGCGAATGCGTCGATCGACATGGCCGCAGCCGGCGAGCTCGGCATCGAGGTCAGCCATACCGGCGGATCCGTGGCGTCGACGGTGGAACTGACCTGGGCGCTGATCCTGGCGACGGCTCGAAACCTCGTCGCCGAAAGCCGCGCGGTCGCCGAGGGCCGTTGGCAGCTCGGGGTGGGGCGCGAACTCGAAGGACGGGTCCTCGGCGTACTGGGCCTGGGCCGGATCGGGCCGCGGGTGGCGCGGATCGGCGCGGCCTTCGGCATGGAGGTCGTGGCATGGAGCACCAACATGACACCCGAGACCGCGGCCGCGGCCGGAGCCCGGTACCTGCCACGCGACGAATTCTTCGGCACCGTCGACGTGCTGACGGTGCACCTGAAACTCGGCGACCGGTCCCGGGGCCTGATCGGTGCCGCTGAATTCGCGGCCATGAAACCGACCGCGTTGCTGGTCAACACCTCGCGGGGCCCGATCGTCGACGAGGCGGCGTTGATCGATGCGCTGCGCTCCGGTTCGATCGCCGGGGCGGGTCTGGACGTGTTCGATGTCGAACCACTGCCGCCCGGGCACCCGTTGCGGGACATGCCCGGTGTGGTCACCACCCCGCATCTCGGCTATGTCGCGGACCGGCCGTACCGGATCTTCTTCCGCGACGGTGTCGCGGCGATCGAGCGGTGGCTGTCAGACCACCGCGCCGGTGAGTAGTTCCCGGATGGCGTCCGGGATGGGCACCGGTCTGCGGGTGTCGCGGTCGATGTAGACGTGCACCCAGGTTCCGACCGCGGCGAGCCGCGAATCGGATCCCGCGGCGAGCGGCCGGCCATCGACGAACAGCGCGGTGCGGTAGGTGACGCTGCTGGTGCCCAACCGGGTGACGGCCAGCCCGACCACCAGGTTCGCCGGGAACTTCAGCTCGGCGAAGTACCGGCACCCCGATTCGGCGACCACACCCAGCCACGGTGCCGTCATCGCGTCGATGCCCGTGCCCGCGCCGATCCAGGCGTTGATCGCAGTGTCGAACAGTTCGTAGTACACCGCGTTGTTGAGGTGCCCGAACATGTCGTTGTCGGTCCAGCGGGTCTGCACCGGCCAATGCACCGGAAAGTCGGCACTCGTCAGGTCCATGGCGGCCAGTCTGTCAGGCTGGAGGGATGAGGATTCGTGGTGCCGTGCTGGAGACCATCGGGGCGCCCGCCCCCTACGCCGAGTCGCAGCCGCTGCGGGTCACCGAACTGGACCTGGCCGATCCTGGTGACGGTGAGCTGCTGGTGCGGATCGAGGCGGCCGGGCTGTGCCATTCCGACCTTTCGGTGGTGGACGGTAATCGGGTCCGGCCGGTGCCGATGCTGCTGGGCCATGAGGCCGCGGGTGTCATCGAGAAGGTGGGCGGCACATCGGATCTCGGTGTGGGGCAGCGAGTGGTGATGACGTTCCTGCCGCGCTGCGGGCAGTGCAGCGCCTGCGCGACGGACGGTCTGGCCCCGTGCATCCCCGGCAGCGCCGCCAACGGGGCGGGCACGCTGCTGTCCGGAGCCGTTCGGCTGAGTGACGGTGTGCTGCACCACCTCGGGGTGTCCGGCTTCGCGACGCATGCCGTGGTGGACCGGCGCTCGGTGGTGCCGGTGGACGACGATGTTCCGCCGGTGGTGGCCTCGCTGCTGGGTTGCGCGGTGCTCACCGGTGGCGGTGCGGTGCTCAACGCCGGAGCGCCCAAGCCGGGCCAGACGGTGGCCGTCGTCGGGATGGGTGGTGTCGGGATGGCGGCGATGCTCACCGCGCTGGCGCACGACGACGTGCGGGTGATCGCGGTGGACCGGTTGCCCGAGAAGCTTTCTCGGGCGCGCGAGCTCGGCGCGCACGAGACGTACACCCCCGAGGAGGCCGCCGGCGTGAAGGCCGAGGTGGTGATCGAGGCCGTCGGGCATCCCGCGGCGCTGGAGACCGCCGTCGGGCTGACCGCGCCGGGTGGCAAGACCATCACCGTCGGGCTGCCCCGCCCGGATGCGCGCATCAGTGTGTCGCCGTTGGCTCTGGTGGCCGAGGGCCGGTCGCTGATCGGCAGTTATCTGGGGTCGGCGGTGCCGGCCCGTGACATCCCGCGGTTCGTCGAATTGTGGCGGGCCGGCCGGCTCCCGGTGGAGACGTTGGTGTCCTCGACGATCACCCTCGATCAGATCAACGCAGCGATGGACGCGCTGGCGGACGGAACGGCGGTGCGACAGATCATCGAGTTCTAGTCGGCCACAACGGTTCCGGCCTCACGTGGTGTCCGACCAGCGGAACACGGCGAGGCAGCCGATCAGCGCACCGACGCTCCAAGCCGTCAACACCAGGAAGATGCGTCCGTGCTCCCAACTGCCCGCCGGCTCGAAGATCACCATCTCCGGCGGAAGCAGTACCGAGCGGAAGCCCTGCGCCATCCATTTGACCGGAAACACCGAGCCGACGATCAGCATCCAGGTCGGTAACGCCATCAGCGGCACGTATGTCCCGGACAGAAACTGCAATCCGACGGCGGGGCCGTTGGTGATCACCGCAGCTGATACCGCATTACTGGCGAAGTTGCTGATGAAGATGCCCACCAGGGAGCAGCTGACGATGCCGAGCACGAACACCCAGCCCAGCGTGAACCAGCCGGACACCGTCGTCGGCAGCCGCAGCCCGAAGACGAGAACGCCCACCAGCAGCAGGATCACCGCCTCGGCCAGGCTGACGATCCCCACCAGCATCACCTTGCCGATGAAGTACGACATCGCCGTGGTGGGGGTGCCGCGCAGCCGGCGCAATGCGCCGGTGTCGCGGTCTGCGGCGATGCTGATCCCGAGATTGATGAACGACGTCGACAAGATGCCGTAGGCGAGCATGCTGGCCGCGATCACCGACCCGGTGGTGACCGCACTGTTGGGCAACCGATCCGAGAAGATGGAGCCGAGCAGGACGCAGATCACCGCAGGCATCGAGAACGTCAGTGCCACCTGCTCGGGCCTGCGATAGAACATCTTCAATTCCGGTATCACACGGGAGAACCCGATACGCACCGGTGACGGGAGCGCTCTGGTCGTCACGCCAACCCGACCAGATGAAGGTAGGCCTCCTCGAGGGTCGGACGGGTGACCGTCAGATCTGCCAGCTCCCGGCCGTCAGCGCTGAGCTGCCTGATCAACTCGGTGGGGCGGTCGGTGGTCTCGACATGCACGCTGCCATCCTGCACCCACCGGACCGTGGCGGACAGACCGACGTGTTCGATGAGCTTGGCCGGCGGATCGACCGCCACTACCCGGCCGGCGGCGATCACTGCCACCCGATCCGCCAGTGCGGCAGCCTCTTCCAAGTAGTGGGTGGTCAGCAGGATGGTCGTGCCGTCGGCGGCCAGCGCCCTGATGAGCTCCCAGAACTGGCGCCTGGCCTCGGGATCGAATCCGGTGGTCGGCTCATCAAGGAACAACAACTCCGGGTTGCCGACGATACCCAGCGCGACGTCCAGTCGCCGGCGCTGGCCGCCGGACAGCGTTCGAACCCGGGCTCCCGATACCGCGCTGAGCCCGACGAGGTTCAGCACCTCGGCGGGGGCGCGGGAATGGCCGTAGCAACTGCCGAACATCCGCAGGGTTTCGTCGACCGTGAGCATCCCGGCATCACTGACTTCCTGCAGCACGATGCCGATCCGGGCCCGCCACCGCCGCCCCGCCGTGCCCGGGTCTTCACCGAGCACCCGTACCTCGCCGGCATCGCGCCGGCGATTACCTTCCAGGATCTCGATGGTGGTGGATTTCCCCGCGCCGTTGGGACCCAGGATGGCGAAGATCTCCCCCGCCAGCACGTCGAGGTCGAGGTCGTGCACGGCTTGGCGGCGTCCGTAGGCTTTGCACAATCCTCGCGCGTGAACCGCGCTCACGACTCACCCACTCCGGCAGTCGGATCCTCGAGTTCGGAGAGCAACTCACGCAGTTCGTCATCGGACAGCCCGCCGAGCAGCGCGTCGACCTCGCCGTCGGATTCCCCGCCGACTGCCGTCGGCGTCTCGGCCGGGCCGTGCCGGTGGTGCAATTCGGCCAGCACCCTTGCGGCCAGCGAGTTCACACTGACGCCCCGCAGGATCTCCAGCACCGAAAGGTCGATGGAGAACAAGGTGTTCACCCTGATCCGGAACTCCATCGCCATCATGGAATCCAGTCCGATGTCGTCGAGCATGTCATCGAGCCCGAAATCGTCGACACCGCAATCGAAGACCGTCGCCACGATGCGTTGGACGTGCTCGGCGACCACCGCGTGGCGCTCGCCTTCGGGTGTCGAAGCCAGAACGTCGAGGATCCCGTGCGCGTCGCCTTGGGAGGCATCCGCGTCGACGGTCTCCAACGCCGAGAACATGGCGGGTAGCCGGCCACCCAACCCCACCTCCCGAGCCCGACCCCAGTCCGCACTGATGGCGATGGCGTGGGGCACAGCCTGGTTGATCAGCCTGTCCAGGATCCGCACTCCCACGGCAGGGGTGATCAGCTCGATACCGCGTTGCGCGTAGATCTTCTCAAGCTTGAGTTCCTCGACCATGCCGACCGACCAAGGCCCCCAGCCGATGGTCAGTGCCGGCAACCCCAGCGACCGCCGATAGTGGGCGAACGCATCCAAGAAGGCGTTCGCGGCCGCGTAGTTGGCCTGACCGGGCGCCGCGATCGCCGAGCCGGCCGAGCCGAACAGGACGAAAAAGTCGAGATTCTCTTCGATGAACGCGTCGTGCAATGCCCAGGTGCCGGAGATCTTGGGAGACAGCACTTTCAGGAAGTCGTCTTCACTCATGTTGATCAGCAGCTGATCGTCGACGACACCCGCGGCGTGGATGATGCCCCGCACCGGTCGGCCGCCCGACCGGAGGTGCCGGTGCAGCCAGTCCCGGACCTGGTGCGCGTCGGTGACGTCCACACAGGCGGTGTCGACCTGCGCCCCGAGACGTTCGACGGCCCTGATCGCATCGACGGTCGCGCGGTACGGGTTGCCGTCTCCCAGGCTTGCCCAGCTGGCCCTGGGCGGGACGGCGCTTCGCCCCAACAGGGTGATGTGCCGGGCCCCGCGGTCGGCCAGGTACGTCGCCACCACCCGGCCCAGGGCTCCGGCTCCCCCCGTGATGACGTAGGTGGCATCGGGATTGAGCTTGGTGGGAAACGGTTTGGTCAGTCCGCTACACGGCTGCAGGCGGGGCACGTAGGCGTGCTCACCGCGCAGGGCGATCTGGTCATCGGTCTGGGCGGTGAGGACGTGATCGCAGATGCGGGCGGCCACCACGGCCGGGTCGTCGCGGATGTCGATATCCACCAGCCCACCCCAGTGCTCGGCGAACTCCTGATGCCCGATGACCCTGCCCAGACCCCAGAGCGGAGATTGCTGCACGGCAAGAGTTTCCGTGCCAGGTACCGGCTGGGCGTTCGCGGTGATGAGATGCAGCCGCGGCTTGACGGTGTCATGGTCGGCAAGCGACTTCACCAGCCGCACGACGGTGAGCACGCCGATATCCGGATCATCTTGCAGCTCACCGGATTCCGCATGGTCGGGGATATCGAGCGGCCAGAAGTCCAGGATCCCCGCCAGGTCACCGTCGCGGTTCAGGTGCGCTTGTACCAGCTCCCGCGGGTGATCGCGGTTTCGGGGATCGAGCAGCCAACCCTCGTCGGTGTCTGTGACGGCGCCGACGTCGGCGTGGCACGCCGTACGAACGCGGTGGCCTCGTGACCGCAAGCAGTCGGCCACCGCAGCGCCGAAACCGGCAGTGTCACAGAGCACCAGCCATGACGACTCCTCTGCGACATCGGCTCTGGCGTCGTTCGGTGACAGGTCGGTCTGGCACCAGCGCAGTTCGTAGAGCCCCTTGTCGATCCGGTCGACCGACATGCGCGAGGAGGCACTCAGCGACTGCACGGTGAATCCGGTGAAGACGGCCAGGGTGGCACCGCCCGCCCCGCTGATCGTGATATTGCTCTCGATGGCGTCCCTGGTCGCCGACAGCACGTCGACGTGCACCGTCATCGACGGCTCGGGTGCACCGTAGACCGCGCAGCGCCGGATTCGGGTGGGCAGGAAGGGTTCGTCACCATCGGCCTGGCCGCCGAAGGGGGCGCCGAACAGCGTTTGGAAGGCGCCGTCGATCAACGCCGGATGAAAGCTGTACCAGCCAAGTTCGTCACCGATACACGACGGGACCGACAGGCCCGCCCGCGCCCAGTCGTGACCGGCAGTCACCGCGGTGACCGAGCGGAACCGCTCCCCGTAGTCGAAACCCAGGGCCGTGGTGTGCGTGTAGAACTCGTCGGCGGTCAGTGTGCTCACGTGGTCGAGCGTGGGATGTTCTGTCGCACGGGGCGCCGTGGGCAAGGTGTTCAGTTCGGCGGTGGCGGTGATCACCCACTTGCCCTCCCCGTCCGCGGAGGCGGTGAACGCCGAGAACTCCACCGTGCCGTCGTCCTGGTTGACCGTGGTGCGCACGACGGGATCGCAGGTGTCATCCAGGATCACGGCGCGGCGCAGTACGAGATTGTCCACGCTGAGGTTCGAGCCGTACGTGTGCCGTGCCGCCGCCAGCGCCATCTCGACATAGACCGCGCCCGGCACCACCACGGCGCCCTGGACCCGATGATCGGCGAGGAACGGGGTGGTCAGCACCGAGAACTCGGCCTCCCACGTGGGGTGCACCGCACTGATCGGCTGACCCAACAGCGGGTGCACCGGGTCGTAGAACAGGGCCTCCGAGACATCGGCGGTATCGGTCCAGAATCGCTTGGACTGCCATGGATAGGTCGGCAGTTTGAGCAGCCGCGCCCCTTGTGCCGGATTCAGCGCGGACCAGTCCAGATCGTGGCCCAGGCAATACAACGAACCGGCACAGTTCATCAGGGTGGGCAGGTCGTCTTCGCGGCGACGCTGGGTGGCCAGCACCGAAACCCGCTGCCGCCCGGCTGTTTCGGCGATGGCCGAGGCGAGCACCGGGTGCGGCCCCAGTTCGACGAAATGGGTGAAACCGTCGTCGAGCATGCGGCGAACGGCCGGTTCGAACACGACGGTGGCGCGGGCGTTCTGCCACCAGTACGCCGCACCCGCCCGGTAGCCGTCCAACCGCTCACCGGTGACGGTCGAATACAGCGGCACCGTTGCCGGCCCGGATTCCAGATCCTCCAACGCGGCGAAGAGATCGTCTTTGATCGCGTCCATGTAGTGCGTGTGATAGGGCACGGCGCCCGTCAGGCGACGGTTGAAGATGTGGGCGTGGTCGAGTTGACGAACGATATCGTCGAGCACCGCGTCGTCTCCGGCAACCGTGACCGCGGACGGACTGTTGATGGCGGCCACCGAAACCCGCGCTCCGAACTCGGCACGAGTGGCATCGTCGAGTGTCTGCATCAGGGTCTCGGCGTCGACGCCCACGGCCAGCATTCGGCCCCGCCCACTGGTGCGTTGTTGCAGACGGCTGCGGTGGTGGACCACCCGAACGGCCTGCTCGAAGTCGAGCAACCCGGCGAGGTAATGGGCGGCGACCTCGCCGGCGCTGTGACCGATGACGGCGTCCGGCGTGATCCCCCAGTGCGCCAGTTGTTCGGCGAGGGCGACCTGCACGGCGAAGTTCGCCGGCTGGGCGAACTGTGTTTCGGACATCCGCGAGGTCTGCTCGTCGCGCCGCAATTCCTCCGACAGCGACCATTCCACGTATCGGGACAGTTCACGGTCGGTGCGGGCGATGCTGTCGGCGAAGACCGGCAGGGTGTCGAGAAGGCCGCGGCACATCCCCCACCACTGCGGTCCCATCCCCGAGCAGACGAAGGCCAGCTTCGGCCGCTCGACCGAAAGCCGTTCGGCGGCAATCTGCCCGCCGTCGGCGAGTTCGCGCAGTTGCCGGTGCGCGTCGTCGGTGCTCGTGACGAGGAAGGTGTGGCGGTGGTTGAGGTGGCTGCGCCGCTGCCCGAGGGTGTAGGCGAGATCGGGCAGGCTGAGCGTCGGATCGGCGGCCAGATGATCGGCCAGCCGGCCCGCCATGGCGACCAGCGCACCCTCGCTGCGGGCTGACAGCGGTAGCAACGCCGCCGACCGCAGGGGCGGCGCATCGGGCCGTGCCGTGAGTTCGGGCGGACCGGCCAGCACCACATGCGCGTTGGTGCCCCCGAAACCGAACGAGTTGACTCCGGCAATGCGCGGCTGTCCGGCCGGGAACGGCCGGCCGGATGCCGGCACGTCGAGGCCGAGTTCGGGTAGCGAGACCGCCCGGTTGGGGTTGCGGAAGTGCAGTGTGGCGGGAATGTACCCGTGTTTGAGCACCATGGCCGCCTTGATCAGCCCGGCGACACCGGCGCCGGCTTCCAGGTGGCCGATGTTGGTCTTGACCGAGCCGATCAGCAGGGGGCACTGCACCGGACGATCGTGGGTGAGCGCCCGCGACAACGCCCGCATCTCGATGGGATCGCCCACCGGCGTGCCCGTTCCGTGTGCCTCGACGTATCCGACGTCGCCGGGGCGCACACCGGCTCGCCGCAGGGCTGAGGTGATGGCAGCCTGCTGGGCTTCCTCGCGTGGGACGGTGATGCCGTCGGTGCGCCCGTCCTGGGATACGGCCGTCCCGAGGATCTGGGCGTAGATGTCGTCGCCGTCTGCGAGCGCCGCGGCGAGCGGTTTGATGAGCACCACGGCCGCGCCCTCGCCGCGGGCGTACCCGTCGGCCGCGTCGTCGAACGCCTTGGATCGTCCTTCCGGGCTGAGGAAACCGCTGCGGGATTCGGCGATCGCGGTGTTGGGCCCGACCATGACGTTGACCCCGCCCGCCAACGCCACGTCACACTCGCCGTTCCAGATGCTTTGGGCGGCAAGGTGAACCGCCACCAGTGAACTCGAACATGCCGTATCCACCGCCATGCTCGGACCACGGAAATCGAAGGCGAACGAGATGCGGTTGGCCAGCATCGTCATCATCATCCCGGTGGCCGAGTGCGCCTTGAACCGGTATCGGCTGGCCCGCCCCTGGTTCTGCAGCAGCTGATAGTCGAGGGTGAAGCCGCCGACGAACACGCCCACGTCGGTGCCGGCCAGCCGATCGGCGGGCACGCCGCCGTCCTCCAAGGCCTCCCAGGTCACCTCGAGGAGCAATCTCTGCTGCGGGTCCATCGAATGTGCCTCGCGTGGCGAGATCCCGAAGAACTGTGGGTCGAACCGATCGATCTCGCGCAGGAATCCGCCGCGGCGGGTCACGATCTTGCCGACCTTGGCCGGATGCGGATCCCAGAAGCGCATGGCGTTCCATCGGCTCTCCGGAACCACGCCGGTGGCGTCGACACCGCGGCAGAGCAGATCCCAGAATTTCGCCGGCGTATCGCCGTCGCCCGGGAAGCGGCAACCGATACCGACGATCGCCAGCGGCTGCGGTGGGTTGTCGGTCGCCGTCAACCCGTCACCGTCCAGCGTCCACCGTGAACACCGCCGGTTGCACCCATCATCGCCACCTGACCCCCGTCGACTTGCCGGTCCAGCAGTCATTCGTCACCGGGTCGCCGACGGATGGGTCCCGTCGGCGGATCAGCTCGCCTGCATCGCGGGTGCGGCCATGACTATCCAATCGGGGCTCACCGGGTGCTGGTGTTGCTCGCGGCGATAGATCTCGCGCAGCTCGCGCAGCAGGGTATCGCGCTGCCAAACCTGCAGCTGGCGCACCGTTTCGTCATCGTCGAAGCACCCCGATTTGTCCGCGATCACGGTGTCGACCAGCTGACCGGCCACCTGCCGGAGCAGCAGCGCGTTGGCCTCGAACCGGTCCAGGAAGCTCGCCGGCTCGTCCATCATCGCGGCGTGCAGGGTCACCATGAAGTTCAGTGGGGCGTAGAGATCGACGAAGTCTGCCGGGGCGTCGCGGTGCTCGATGCGCGCCCATTCCCGGAAGAATCGCTGCATCCGGTTGCTCAGCGCGATCAGGCCTTCCAACTGCGGCACGAAGTCCGGCTCGTCGGCTACCCGGGTGAACCGGTCGTTCGCGTACAGCAGCCCGATGAATCCCCAGTAGAAGGCCACATCCCAGATGATCTTCGCCGACATCACCGCGGGGGTGCCCATCAGGGTGTACTGCCCCTGATATACCGCCAGCCACATGTCGGTGAGTGAGCGGAACAGGGTGTCACTGATCTGCGCTCGGGCGGTCACGTCCTCTCCGTCGAGGTCGCGGGTGACCATATCGGTGATGAGTCCGTTGCCCACGGCCACCAGATCGAGACCCGACGAGTACAGCGGATCCAGGAAGATGCCCGCGTCGCCGGTGATCGCCCAGTGCTGCGTGCCGTCGAAGGCCTTCGCGACGCCGTGGCTGTACTTCTTCATCACCCGGAAGTCCCTGATGAGGGCGTCGTTGGCGGCGAGCACCGCGGCGCACTGAGGTTCGTGGGCCCGCAACCAGGCCAGGGCCTTGGGTAGGGTGTTGAACTCGTCGAACCGGTGGAAGTCCGGGTCGGCGACGATCCCCACGCTGGTCGCACCGGACGCCAGCCGGATCAGCCATACCCAGTAACCGTCTCCCATCAGATGATTGGTCGACATCGCGCGGTCACCCTCGACGAGGCGGGCCTGCCACTTGGGATCGTCACTCCATCGACCGACGTCGATTTCCGTGGCGACACGGAACCACACGGCGTTGCACCGATGCTCGTTGGCACGCTTGAGATCCAGCTGCCGGGCCAATGCCCGGTTCCTGCCGGAGGCGTCGACCACCCAGCGCGCGGTGATCTCGGTGCTGGTGTCGGCGTCCTGGCAGGTGACGGTGTGCGGTCCCGCGGCGCTCAACTGCACGGACCGCACCCGGCCGCCGACGATGTCGATGCCGGCGTCAAGGCAGCGCCGGTGCAGTTCGTTCTCCAACCTGCCGCGGTCGACCTGATAGGTCACCTGCGGGACGAAGCACGAACTGCCCAGCTCCATCCGGGCGGCGATATCGGAGTTGTCGCCGCGGGTGAAGAACATCCGCAAGCCCATCTTGCGCAGTTGGGCGGTGCTCAGGTGGTCGCCCAGACCGAGCCGGTCCCGGAGGTAGTGCGCCGAGATCTCGACGGTGGACTCCCCGACGGTGTGGGTGATCTCGGGGACCGGGTGCGGGCGCGGTTCGACCACCACGATGCGGGTGTCCGGGCGGGACTTGCGCAATTCCAGCCCGAGGGTCAGGGCCGCCACCCCGCCGCCCGCGATGGCTACGTCATAGTCGGTCGAACGATTGTCGTTGCGGGACAAACGGTTACGTATCTTCTCGGCCAGCGCGGCACGTGCCGCCGGATCCAGTTGCGAGATCTCCGATCGAACGTCCACGCGTTTCTCCTCCCTGCACCGGGCACAAGGTTGTGTCGCATTTTCCGCCACGCTACACGCGCGGGCCCGGCTCCAACGCCGAAAGATCGGCAGTCCGGTTCCGGCCGTAGACGAATTCGAAGATCGGCGAGCACATCAGCGTCGTGACGATGGCGACCAGCACCAGCATGGTGAACAGGGTCGGCGTGATGATGCCGGCTTGCAGCCCGATGTTGAGCAGGATGAGTTCGATGAGCCCGCGCGCGTTCATCAACGATCCCAGAGCCAGCGCTTCACGTGCGGGTACCCGGCACAGCCGGGCGGCGGCGGTGCACGCCAGCCCTTTACCTGCGATCGCCACCACGAGCAGGGCCAGCGTGATGGCCCACAGCTGCGCACTGTTCACCAGACCGATCTGCGTGTTGAGGCCGGAGTAGACGAAGAACAACGGCAACAACAGCGTCGTGGTGAGCGGTTCGATGATGTCGGTGAGGCGTTGGGCCAAGAACCCCGACGGTATGGCGGCGCCCAGGATGAAGGCCCCGAAGATCGCGTAGATGCCGACGACGTCGGTCAGCCACGCGCAGCCCATCAGGGTGATCAGTACCGTGCTGAGCATGGCGGGCGAGACACTGCGGCGCTGCTCGGCCGCCCGGCCGAGCACACCGAAGCCGCGCCGGCCAACCGTCAGCACGATGATGGTGTAGAGCACTCCACCGCCGATCGCGACGACGGCCGTGGCAGCATTGCCGCGGTGCACCGCGAGCACCACCGCCAGCACGCACCAGGAGATGGCATCGGCCGCCGCACCGCAGGCCAGCGCCAGCGTGCCCAAAGGTGTACCGGACAGCCCTTTCTCGAAGATGATGCGGGCCAGCATCGGGAAAGCCGTGATGGCGATCGACGCCCCGAGGAACATCATCGCCATGGCCGGGGTGACGCCTGACCCGAAGAAACCGCCGAGGCCGAGCAGGGGCAGGGCGGTGAGTGCGCCGAGCGCCAGCGGCGCGACGATACCGGCGACCGATACCGCCGTCGCCGTACCGGACCGCTCCTTGACGTGGTTGACATCGAAGTTCAGCCCGATCACGAACATGTACAGCACCAACCCGACCTGGGCCACCGTATACAGCACGACGTTCGAGGTGCCGGCAGGGAACAGCTCGTGCTGCAGGCCCGGTGCGAACCGGCCCAGCAGTGAGGGGCCCAGCACCACCCCGGCGATCATCTCCCCCACGACGCGAGGCTGGCCGATCCGCTCGGCGGCAGCGCCGACCAGCCGGCATGCGCCGAGGATGACGGCCAGGGTCAGGAAGAAGTGGATCGCGATCTCTGCGGGCATGCCCCCAGTCTGTTACACGGACGCGACCGAGCCCACCCGGATCGACAAGCCCACCGAATCGAGCGCACCGAGATCGACGAAATGCCGGCGGCCACTCGGGCAATGTCAAGTGGTTGGGGAAACATTCAGGCTGTTTGGCTAATGAGGGCGGCGAGACGTTGGGCTGGGGTATCGAGGTCCAGGGTGGGCCTGGGCCGTGTATTGAGTTTGTCTTGAACACGTTTGAGGTCGGCTCTGGTGTAACCGGCTAGGTCGGTGCCCTTTTCGAACCAATGCCGCAAGAGTCGGTTGGTGTTCTCATTGGTGCCGCGCTGCCAGGGTGAATGCGGATTGCAGAAGTAGACCGGCGCCTTGAGCTGCAGGTGGATGTGACGCCATTGAGCCATCTCAGAGCCACGGTCCCACGTGATCGAACGGCGTAGATGCTCGGGTAGCTCGCCCATCGCCGCGATCATCGCGGTGGCTACGGCCTCGGCAGTATGGTCGACCGGCAGATGCAGCAAGATCGTGAACCGGGTGCTGCGCTCGACCAAGGTGCCGATCGCGCTGGTATTGCCGGCCCCCATGATCAGGTCGCCTTCCCAGTGTCCGGGTACTGCCCGGTCAGCAGCCTCGGCGGGGCGATCGCTGATGCGGAATTCCTCGCCGCTGGCGTAGGCCCCGCGGGGACCACGGACCTGGCCACGCGTTTTTCGGGCCGCCCGTTTGGTCGAGAGACTCTTATGCAGATCGGCACGAAGACTGCCACGGGCCTGGACGTACAGACTCTGGTAGATCGTTTCGTGGCTCACCTGCATCAGCTTGTCAGCGGGATGATCTTGGGCCAACACCTGCGCAATCAACCGCGGGCTCCACCCGTCGTCCATCCACGTTTCCACCGCCGCGCACAGCTTCGGATCATTGAGCCTGAATGCCTTGGGTCGCTTGGCTTTATTCTTAGATCGAGCATGAGCCATCAACGCGTGATAGTCCCCGTCATCACCTCGGTTACGGCGGATCTCTTTCCACACGACCGACCGGTCGCGCCCGATCCGGCGCCCGATCTCGGCATAGCTCAACTCATCGTCGAGCCCTCGCATGATCTCTACACGCTCAGCCAGGCTGATCCGATGCCCAGGCCCGCCCGGCCGATCCTGCTCGATCACATCGGCGACACCGCCGCGCCGACCCGTTGTAAGCGTCATCCCACCAGCCTTATGCCACCACTGATGGCCCAGCCCGTGCGACACGCCCATCGCTATTTCAGCCGCTGTCACCGACTGCCCCCGACACACCCGATCAAGAAGCTCCCGCTTCAATGCCCGCGACGCAGGAATCCCTCTCGGCACAGCAACCTCCAAAACCAGGAAATGTTGCCTTGACCGTATGAATCCGCCTCGCACTTCTTGGCCCGAAGGTGAGTTTGGGCGCAGGAGAGGTGTCAGAACCAGCTGTCGCGCATGTCCAGGGTGGTGTGGTCCAGGCTGGCCAGCAGATCGAGTTGCGGCCCGGTCTTGGGCAGTTCGTAGCGGTAGAAGTATTGGGCTGCTTGCCGTTTCCCGTCGTAGAAGTCGCCGTCCTTTCCTGCGGCAGCCAGCACCTGTTCCAACCAGATCCAGGCGATGACGATATGACCGAAGGCCTCCAGATAGACGGCACTGTTGGCCATCGCCGCCTCGATGTCACCGGAGGCGAACATGGCCCCGGTCACCCCGACCAGCCGCTGCCACGCCGCGTCGAGCTGGCCGGCGAACTGGTGATCGCCCGCGGCCGCCGCCGTCGCCGCAATACGCTCGGACAGGGCAGCCATGCTGGCCCCACCACGCTGAGTCACCTTGCGGCCCAACAGATCCAGGCTCTGAATGCCGTTGGTGCCCTCATGGATGGGGTTCAGCCGGTTGTCCCGATAGTGCTGTTCGACGTCGTACTCGCGGGTGTAGCCGTAGCCGCCGAGCACCTGGATCGCCAGGTCGTTGGCCTCCAGGCACCACTGCGACGGCCAGCTCTTGGCCACCGGGGTCAAGATGTCCAGCAGGTCGGTCTCTTCGGTGTCGACCAGCCGCGCGCAGTACAGCGCCAGACCCAACGCACCTTCCACATACGCCTTCTGTGCCAACAACATCCGCTTCACATCGGCGTGCTCGATGATCGGCACCTGCGGGGTGGACGGATCCTTGACCAGCCGGCCCTGCGGGCGTTCCCTGGCGTACTCCAGCGATTTCAGGTAGCCGGTGTAGCCCAGCGACACCGCACCCATGCCGACGCCCAACCGCGCCTCGTTCATCATGTGGAACATGTAGACGATGCCGCGATGCGGCTCGCCGACCAGGTAGCCCTCGGCGCCGTCGAAGTTCAGCACGGTGTTGGTGATACCGCGCTGGCCCATCTTGTGGTTCAGCCCGGAGATGGCGACGTTGTTGCGGGCTCCGATCGACCCGTCCGAGTTGACCAGGAACTTGGGCACGATGAACAGCGAGATGCCCTTGGTGCCCGCGGGGCCGCCGGGGATCTTGGCCAGTACGAGATTGACGATGTTGTCGCTGAGCTCATGCTCGGCGCCCGAGATCCACATCTTCGTGCCGTGCAACCGGTACGTGCCGTCGGGCTGGGGTTCGGCGCGGGTGACGATATCAGCTAACGACGATCCGGCCTGGGTCTCCGACAACGCCATGGTGCCGGTGAAGCGGCCGGCCAGCATCGGCTGCACCCAAGTCGAAATCTGTTCGGGCGTACCGAATTTGGCGATCAGGTTGGCATTGGCGATGGTGAGCATCAGATACCCGGCGGTGCTCACGTTGGCCGCCGAGATCCAGGCGAACCCGGCCTGGGCCACCGTCGCGGGCAATTGTGCGCCGCCGAGTTCGGCGTCGAAGCCCATCCCGATCAGATCCGCCTTGGCGAAGGCCTGCAGTGCTTCTTTCACCTCCGGGATGACCGTCACCGTGGTGCCGTCGAAGGTGGGTTCGTTGGCGTCGCTGCGCTTGTTGTGCGGGGCGAAGTAGCGTTCGGCCAGCTGTTCGCACAGGTCGAGCACGCCGTCGAAGGTGTCCCGGGAGTGCTCGGCGAACCGGGGGCGCGCGGTGAGCTCGTCGGCCCTAAGCCATTCGTAGAGCAGGAAATCCAGGTCACGCCGGGACAGGATGGTCGATTTCATCGGATCGTGCTCACGCCGCCGTCGACCGGGATCACCGCGCCGGTGATGTAACTGCTGGCCCGGCTGCCCAGGAAGACCGCGATACCGGCCATGTCGTCGGGCCGCCCGACCCGGCCCAGCGGCAGCAGCGATCCCACCGCGTCCTCCCCGGCCGCCAGCATCACCTTCGTCATCCGCGACGGAAACAGCCCGGGGGCAATGGCATTCACCAGGATCTTGGGTGCCAGCTCACCGGCCAGATGCTTGGTCAGCATGTGCACCGCCGCCTTGCTGGCGCTGTAGGAGAAGTTGCCCCTGCCCTTCTCCGGAACCAGGAACCCGTCGATGCTGCCGGTGTTGATCACCCGGGCCGGATCGTCCTCGGTGGCGGCGGCGGTGAGCAGCGGCACCAGTGCGCGGGTCAGCAGGAACACACCCTTGACGTTGACGTCGAAGACCTTGTCGAACCCGGATTCCGGGAGCTCGTCGAACGGCGCGCCCCAGGCCGCGCCCGCGTTGTTGAACAGCAGGTGCACGGCGTCCTCTTTGGCGGTGACCGCGGCGGTCAGGGCCTGCACCCCCTCGGCGGTGCCCAGGTCGGCGGGGATGCCCTCGACGGCGCCCAGCGGTGCCAATTCGGCCACCACGGCGTCCAGTTCGGCCGCTTTGCGGGCCGCCAGGTACACCTTCGCCGCGCCGGCCTGCAACAGCCCGCGCGCGATCATCACGCCGATCCCGCGGCCGCCGCCGGTGACGACGGCGACCTTGCCGTCCAGCCGGAACAGGTCACTCATGGCTGGCACCGCCGAGCGGCTCCTCGGTGCGCACCGCCTCGTCGACGATCAATCCGCGCAGCAGGGCGGTGCTGAATTCCACCGCGATCTCCTGGGCGGTGCGGCGGCCGTGCGGACGCAGCCAGCGGTAGGCGCCGAGCGTCATCCCGATATAGCCGAGGGCCAACACATGGGAATCGCAGTCGTAGAACTCGCCGCTGGCGATGCCCCGGTCGATCACGTCGCGCACGTGCTCGTAGACGGTGGCTTCGGCCTTCCGGATGTATTCGACCTGTTCTTCGGTGAACCACTCGGTGATGTACGGGCCCTCCTGGAAGTAGACGGCGGCCGCCTCCAGGTCGTTGGCGATGCCGGTCAGCAGTCGCCGGGTGAAGTGGTAGATGGTCTCGCGGGCGGTCGCGGTCGGGTCGTCGTGCAGCGCGTCGACGGTGAAGTCGGCGGTGCGCTTGTAGATGTCCCAGAGGATCAGTGACTTGCTGGCGTAGTAGTGGTAGACGGTGGCCTTGTTCAACCCGACGGCGTCGGCGACGTCATCCATCCGGGTGCCGTGGTATCCGCGGGCGGCGAAGAGCTTGGCGGCAACGGCCAACAATTCTTCTCGCCGGGACGACCCGTTGGTGGGTTCGGTGGACATGACAACTCGCTATCTGCAGACCGGGCGACCGGTGACCAATCAACTGGTTGGCCAGTCTAGGCAATCGGGCGGTTCGGATGTCAGACCCGGGCCCGATCGCGTTAGACTCAACCAAACAAAGGCCAGGCTGGGGAGGCACCTATGGATCCGAATCCGGATTACGACATCAGCGACGAGGGTGAGTTCTTCTTCAGCTGGCTGGCCTGGGGTCTGCGCGGCGTCTACCCGCCGCCGGCGTACCCACCGGTCTAGCCCCACCACGAAGGCACCCGCCGCGGCGGGTGCCTTTTTCGTGTCTCGGGTGGGTGATTTGTGCACGTTTTGTCACGGTGAGCGTTACCGAACGTGCACAAATCGCTACGCCGCGGCGGCCTTGACCGCCTCGCCGACCTCGTCCTTGAGCCGCAGGAACTCCGGGGACCGCCGCAGCTCCCGTGCGTCGACGCCGGTGCGGGGCAGCTCCGACGGCAGGTCCAGCGCCACCTTGCCGGGGCGGCGGGTCAGCACCACGATCCGCGAACCCAGGAACGCCGCCTCGTCGGCACTGTGCGTGACGAACACGGTGGTCCGCCCGGACTCCGCACTGACCTGCCGGACGTCCTCCTGCAGCCGCTCGCGGGTCAGCGCGTCCAGCGCCGCGAACGGTTCGTCGAGCAGGAACAGCGGGGTCTCGGCGGCCAGCGCGCGGGCGATCGCCACCCGCTGCTGCTGGCCGCCGCTGATCTCCCAGATCTTGCGGTCGCCGGTGCCCTCCAGCCCGACCCGCTCGAGCAGTTGCTCGCGCCGCTCGGCCCGTCGCTCCCGCGGCACCTTGGCGTACATGAGCGCCAGGTCGATGTTCCCGGCGACGGTGCGCCACGGGAACAACCGCGGCTGCTGGAACACCACACCCGAGGTGACCCCGGGCGTGGGCGACGTCCCGGACACCTGCACCGCACCCGCGCTGGGGGACTCGAATCCGGCGATCAACCGCAACAGAGTGCTCTTGCCGCACCCGGACGCGCCCACCAGCACCAGGAAGGCGCCCGGCTCGACGTCCAGATCGACCGGGCCCAGCGCGGTCACCGCGCCGGAACCCTTGCCGTACCGATGCTCGACGTTGGTGATCAGCAGCCGGCCGGCCGTCTCACTGTTTGGTGAGGACATCGGGTAATCCCTTGGTGTAGACGGCATCCTGGAACGTCTTCAGCGGCGCCGCGGCGGGGATCTGCTTTTGATCCGCCAGGAACTGCGAGGCGCTCTCCAGGTTGGTCGCGATATTGCCGGGCTTACCGTCGGCGCCCAGCCACTGCGCGGACGACACCTCTTCGGGGGTCAGGTAGACGCCCTGCTTCAATTGTCCGGCAACGTCTTCCGGTGTGAGTCCGATCTCCCCGGCGATCGCCTTGGCGGCCGCGGTCGGATCGTCGTGGATCAGCCGCAGCGCCCGGGCCTCCTGCTGCCGCCAGACATCCACCACATCCGGGTGCGCAGTGGCGAATTCGCTCGAGACGACCCCGAGATCGAGGGTGGGCTTGCCGTCCGTGGCCAACTGACGACTGGTGATCAGGTCCTTGCCGGTCTTGCGCAGCTGATCCAGGGTGGGCAGCCAGGTGTAGGCCGCCGCGATGTCGCCGCGGTCCCAAGCAGCCAGGATCGCCTGCGGCTGCAGGTCGATGAGCTGAACATCGGCGGGACTCAGCCCGTTCTGCGCCAGCGCGGCCAGCAGGCTGTAGTGCGCGGTGGACGCGAACGGCGTGGCCACCCGCTTGCCCCTGAGGTCGGCGATGCTGTTGATACCGGTGCCGTTGCGGGCAACCAGGGCCTCGTTGTCACCGGCGACGTCCAGCACGAACGCCACCTGGTACGGAATGTTCAGCGGTGCCGACAATCCGCGGGCCACCGGGCTGGAACCCAGTGCGCCGAAATCGAGTTCCTTGGCGATGAACGCGGTGTTCACGTCGGCCCCGGAGTCGAACTTGGTCCACTTGATGTTGTAGTCCGGCAGCGCCTGTTCCAGCCACTTGTTGTTCTTGACGATCAGGTCACCGCTCGGGAAGGACTGGTAGCCAATGCGAATGGTGGGCTTCTGCGCGTCCTGCCCGGAATGGTCGACCGCGCAGCCGGCCAGCGCCAGCATCGAGGCCGCGGCAGCGACGAGTAAGGCCTTGATTCTCATATCTTCCCTCTCCACGGAACGGCCCGCCGCTCGGCAGCCCGCAGTACACCATCGATCACCAGACCGGAGATCCCGATCGCGAAAATCCCGACCAACACGACCGGCGTGTTGTTGTAATTGCTTGCGTCCTTGACCAATCCGCCGATACCGGGGATGCCGTTGAACAGTTCGGCGGCCACCACCGACGAGTACGCCATCCCGACCGCCAGCCGGATACCGGTGAAGGTCTCGGGCAGGGCCGACGGCACCACGACATCGCGGATCACCTGGGCGCGAGTGGCGCCCAGCGCCCGGGCCGCCTCTTGCAGGCCGACGGGTGCGGCCACCATGGCCGCCGTGGTGGCCACCGCCGCCGGCGGCAGCGCGGCCAAGGCCAGCAGCGTGATCTTCGGCGCCTCGTCGATACCCAGCCAGATGACCAGCAGGAAGAAGTAGGCCAGCGGCGGCAGCGCGCGCAGGAACGTCAGCCACGGCTCCAGCACACTGCGCAGCCAGCCGACCGAACCCATCACCAGGCCGAGCAGCACACCGAGCAGCACACCGATGACGACGCCGGCGAACACCCGACGCAACGTCATGTACAGGTGCTCCCACAACAGATATCCCGCGTACCCGCGGGTGCCGTCGTGGGTGGTCGACAGGTCGACGAATGCGCGCCACACCGTGCTGGGATAGGGCACGAAGGTCTGGTTCCAGATGCCCGCAGCGGCCACCAGCTGCCACACCACGAAGAAGACGAGCACCGACAACAGCGGCAGCCCGGCGCGGGTCAGCGCGGCCCGCCACCTCCCGGAGCCGGCGACGGTCGGCGGCGCGGCACCGACCGCCTCGTCCGGGGTGATATCGACGAAGACCGACACGTTCTACCTGAACTCTCTATGCACCGAAGCGAATTGACGACGCGCTTGTACGACAACAGTGCGGTGTCGGGTTCACGCCGCCCTTTTATACGGCGATATGAACGCGTGGTGAATAGCTGCGCTCACAGCGAGTTTTAAGTGCGCCGTAGCGGCTTCGGCGAGCCCAAGAATCCGCCAAGGTTCCGCCAAGCACCGGTGCCGATGCTCTGCACAGCTCGCATACAGCGAGAACGCAGACACCAGCCACACAGGAGAGCCCGCCATGTTCCGTCGCATCGCCATCACCGCCGCCACCGCCGCCGCCCTGGGCCTGACCGTGCTGGCCGGCGCCGCCACCGCCTCGGCGTCATCGGTGGACGACCAATTCCTGACCAACATCGACGCCGAGGGCATCGCCTTCGACTCGGCCCGTGCCGCCATCTCCGACGCCCACCTGGTGTGCGACTACATCGCCGACGGCCAGTCCGCCGCCAGCGTCGGCAACGACATCCTGGACAACACCGACCTGACCACCCATCAGGCCGCGGTGTTCGTCGTCGAATCGGTCAGCGCCTACTGCCCCGGCTACCTGACCGAAATCGGTTGACCCGCCACCGGCCGCCACCGCCGTCCACCACAGCCGTCCACCACAATGGGCGGAAAGGAGGCGGCATGACCGAGGTGCACGGCCGGATATGGCGATCGGGACAGCCGGTGGACGGGTTCACGTTCTCGGCGATCTCGGATTGCCTGGCCCGCGAGGACACCCTGCTGTGGGCCGACATCTACGACCCCGACCACGAGTCGCTGCGGCGGCTGGCAGAGGAGCTCGGGCTGAACATCTGGGCGGTCGAGGATGCCATGGCACCGATGGAACGCACCAAGGCCTCGGTCTATCACACGCACACCTTCTTCACCGTCTACGCGATCGACACCACCACCCCCGCGGACGACGCCACCGCGACACTGGTCAAGCACCGCATCTCGGCGTTCGTGCTGCCGCGCGGGTTGATCACCGTGCGACTGCCCGCGGTGGGGGCGGTGCCGGATCCCGCGGCCGGCTTCGACATCGGTGAGGTGTCGCGGCGCTTCGACGAACTCGGCGGGCAGGAGCACGGCGTCGGCGCCCTGGTGCACGGCCTGCTGGATGTGGTGGTGGACGGTCATTTCGAGGCGGTGCAGGCCCTCGACGACGCGATCGAATCGCTGGAGGACGAACTGTTCGACGAACGCGGCCCGCGGCACGGGCTGCAGCGGCGAACCTTCCGCATGCGCAAGGACCTCGTCCAGCTGCGGCGTGTGGTGCTGCCGATGCGTGAAGTGGTCAGCACCATTCAGCACCGGCGACTGGACTCCAAGACGGCACCGGAACTGGATCCGCTGTATGCCGACCTGTACGACCACGTACTGCGCGCCTCGGAATGGACCGAATCCCTGCGCGACATGGTCACCACCGTCTTCGAGACCAACCTGTCCCTGCAGGACGCCCGGCTGAACACGGTGATGAAGAAACTGACCGGCTGGGCGGCCATCATCGCGGTACCAACCGCCATCACCGGCTTCTACGGTCAGAACGTCAGCTATCCAGGGATCAACACCGTCGTCGGCTTCATCGCCAGCTCGACGTTGATCGTGGTGCTGGTCGTCTTGCTCTACGTCATGTTCAAACGCCGGGACTGGCTGTGAACAATCGTTCACCGTCCTAGGGGTGGGCAACGCCGACCCGGCCCACGGATGCGAGACTCTTCCGATGATCATCGCGATACCGCGCGAGTCTCTACCGGGTGAGACGCGCGTCGCCGCCACACCGCAAACCGTCGGGCAGATCATCAAGCTGGGCTATTCGGTAGTCGTAGAGCCCGGCGCCGGCGCCGCCTCCAGCTTCTCCGATGCGGCATATGTCGAGGCCGGGGCGCAAATCGGGGATCCCTGGCAGGCCGATGTGGTGTTGAAGGTGAACGCACCGAACGACGCCGAGATCGCGGCGCTGCGCGACGGTGCGACGCTGGTCAGCCTCATCTCGCCGGCGCTGAATCCGGAATTGGTCGAGAAGCTGTCCGCCCGGCCCATCACGGTGCTGGCGATGGACGCGGTGCCGCGCATCTCGCGGGCCCAGTCGCTGGACGTGCTGTCCTCGATGGCCAATATCGCCGGGTACCGCGCCGTGGTCGAGGCCGCGCACGCCTTCGGCCGGTTCTTCACCGGCCAGGTGACCGCCGCGGGCAAGGTGCCGCCGGCCAAGGTGCTGGTCGTCGGTGCCGGTGTCGCGGGTCTGGCCGCGATCGGCGCCGCGGGCAGCCTGGGTGCCATCGTGCGGGCCACCGATCCGCGGCCGGAGGTCGCCGATCAGGTCGCCTCCCTGGGCGGGGAGTACCTGTCCGTGGCGAACGAGAAGGCCGAGGTGTCGGCCACCGGCTACGCCAAGGAGATGGACGACGACTACAAGGCCCGCGAGGCGGCGCTGTACGCCGAGCAGTGCACCGACGTCGATATCATCATCACCACCGCGCTGATCCCGGGCCGTCCCGCGCCGCGGATCATCACCGCCGAGATGGTGGCCTCGATGAAACCCGGCAGCGTGATCGTGGACATGGCGGCGGCCAACGGCGGCAATGTCGAGGGCACGGTGAAGGACCAGGCCGTCATCACCGACAACGGCGTGACGATCATCGGCTACACCGACCTGGCCGGCCGGCTGCCCGCCCAGGCCTCCCAGCTGTACGGGACCAACCTGGTCAACCTGCTCAAGCTGCTGACCCCGGAGAAGGACGGCCGGCTGGTCCTGGACTTCGACGACGTCGTGCAGCGTTCGGTGACCGTGGTGCGTGACGGGGAAACCACCTGGCCGCCGCCGGCGGTGCAGGTGTCGGCCGCCCCCGCGGCCGCCGCGACCGCCGCCCCGGTCGAGGTGTCCAAGGCCAAGGAACCGATGTCGACGGGCCGCCGGCTGGGGATCACCGCTGTCGCCGCGGCGGTGCTGTTCGTGTTGATCGCGATCTCGCCGGCCGCGCTGCAGGTGCACCTGACGGTCTTCGCGCTGGCGATCGTGATCGGCTATTACGTGATCGGCCACGTGCACCACGCGCTGCACACGCCATTGATGTCGGTGACCAACGCCATCTCGGGCATCATCATCGTCGGCGCGCTGCTGCAGATCGGGCACGGCAACCTGCCCATCACCGTGCTGGCCGGGGTGGCGATCCTGCTGGCCAGCATCAACGTGTTCGGTGGCTTCGCGGTGACGCGTCGCATGCTCGCAATGTTCTCCCGCAGCTAGGTCCTGCGCCCTCCACGAAACGGGAATGGATTCATGTTCACGGTAGAGACTGCTGCCACGTCGGCCTATGTCGTCGCGGCCCTGCTGTTCATCCTGGCGCTGGCCGGACTGTCCAAGCACGAAACATCAAAGGCCGGAAACACTTTCGGCATGGCCGGGATGGCCGTCGCGCTGATCGCGACGATCGCCCTGGCGCTGGACCGACGTATCGAGCCACTCGGGCTGGGGCTGCTGGTGGGTGCGATGGCCATCGGCGCGGCGATCGGCCTGTGGCGCGCCCGCGTGGTCGAGATGACCGGGATGCCCGAACTGATCGCGTTGCTGCACAGCTTCGTCGGTCTGGCCGCGGTGCTGGTGGGCTGGAACGGCTACCTGCACGTGGAAGCCGACGCCGCCGGTGCCGAAGCCGCGCACCTGGCCGGTGAGGGCATGCTCGGCATCCACTCGGCCGAGGTGTTCGTCGGGGTGTTCATCGGTGCGGTCACCTTCACCGGCTCGATCGTGGCCAACCTCAAGCTGTCGGCGCGGATCAAATCCAACCCGTTGATGCTGCCCGGCAAGAATTTCCTCAACGTCGGGGCGCTGGTGCTGTTCTTCGCCCTGACGGTGTGGTTCGTCATCTCCCCGGCACTGTGGTTGCTCATCGTGGTCACCGTGCTGGCGCTGCTGCTGGGCTGGCACCTGGTGGCCTCCATCGGCGGCGGCGACATGCCCGTGGTGGTGTCGATGCTCAACAGCTACTCCGGTTGGGCCGCCGCCGCGTCGGGCTTCCTGCTGAGCAACGACCTGCTGATCATCACCGGCGCACTCGTCGGCTCCTCGGGTGCCTACCTGTCCTACATCATGTGTAAGGCGATGAACCGCTCGTTCATCTCCGTGATCGCCGGCGGTTTCGGGATCGAGGCAGGCCCGGCCGAGGATAAGGACTACGGCGAGCACCGGGAGATCACCGCCGAGGGCGCGGCCGAACTGCTGGGCTCGGCGGACTCGGTGATCATCACCCCCGGGTACGGCATGGCCGTGGCCCAGGCGCAGTACGGTGTGGCCGACCTGACCCGCAAGCTGCGCGAGCGCGGCGTCAACGTGCGGTTCGGCATCCACCCCGTCGCGGGCCGCCTGCCCGGGCACATGAACGTGCTGCTGGCCGAGGCCAAAGTGCCCTACGACATCGTGCTGGAGATGGACGAGATCAACGACGACTTCCCCGAGACGTCGGTGGTGCTCGTCATCGGCGCCAACGACACCGTCAACCCGGCGGCGTCGGAGGACCCCGGCTCACCCATCGCCGGCATGCCGGTGCTCACCGTGTGGAACGCCGAGAACGTCATCGTGTTCAAACGGTCCATGGCATCGGGCTACGCCGGCGTGCAGAACCCGCTGTTCTTCCGGGAGAACACCCAGATGCTGTTCGGCGACGCCCGCGACCGGGTCAACGATATTCTCGCGGCGCTGTAGTTCCCCGCCGAGCAGACACAGACTCGCGCCTTTCACCGTGAAAAGTGCGGAGTTTGTGTCTGCTCGCGGCAAAACTAGGATATGCAACTATGCCGGTTGACCGCCTTTTGCCCTCCCCCGAAGCGCAGGAACTCCTCGCGCTGACCCGCGATATCGCCGACAAGGTGCTCGACCCGATCGTCGACGCGCACGAGAAGGCCGAGACCTACCCCGAGGGCGTGTTCGGCCAGTTGGGTGCGGCCGGCCTGCTGAGCCTGCCCCAACCCGAGGAATGGGGTGGCGGCGGCCAACCATACGAGGTCTATCTGCAGGTGCTCGAGGAGATCGCCGCGCGATGGGCGGCCATCGGCGTCGCGGTCAGCGTGCACAGCCTGTCTTCGCACGCACTGCTGACCTTCGGCACCGACGAGCAGAAGCGGCGCTGGCTGCCCGGGATGCTCTCCGGCGAGCAGATCGGCGCATACAGCCTGTCCGAACCGCAGGCCGGCTCCGATGCGGCCGCGCTGCGCTGTGCGGCGGTGCGCGACGGTGACGGGTACGTCATCAACGGCTCCAAGGCGTGGATCACCCACGGCGGCAAGGCCGACTTCTACACTTTGTTCACGCGCACCGGTGAGGGCTCCAAAGGCGTCTCCTGCTTCTTGATTCCGGGTGATGCCGAAGGTCTGTCGTTCGGCAAGCCCGAGGAGAAGATGGGACTGCACGCCGTACCCACCACCTCGGCGTTCTACGACAATGTCCGCATCGACACCGACCGGCTGATCGGCACGGAGGGTCAGGGCCTGTCGATCGCGTTCTCCGCGCTCGACTCGGGTCGGCTCGGCATCGCCGCGGTGGCCGTCGGTATCGCGCAGGCCGCGCTCGATGAGGCCGTCCGCTACGCCAACGAGCGAACCACCTTCGGCCGCAAGATCATCGATCACCAGGGACTGGGTTTTCTGCTCGCGGACATGGCCGCCGCGGTGACCAGCGCCCGGGCCACCTACCTCGATGCGGCGCGGCGCCGCGATCTCGGTCTGCCGTATTCGACCCAGGCCAGTGTGGCCAAGCTGATCGGCACCGACGCCGCGATGAAGGTGACCACCGACGCCGTGCAGGTGTTCGGCGGCGTCGGGTACACCCGCGACTTCCGGGTGGAGCGCTATATGCGCGAAGCCAAGATAACCCAGATCTTCGAGGGCACCAACCAGATTCAGCGGTTGGTGATCGCCCGCGGGCTCTGACCCTGCCGCGCAGTCTCACCCGGTCAACCGTACCATCTCCAGATGTGTGGCGATGCGGTCAGCCAGCAGCTGCGGGTGGCGCCGCACGTCGTCGCTGATGATCGGGATCACCGTCCAGCCCATCTCCTGTATCGCGGCGAGTTTCCGCTTGTCCTTACGTATTTCGCTGGGACGCGAATGCCAGCTGTCACTGTCGTACTCGGCAACGAGGCCGGAATGCGGCCACGCGAAGTCCAGTCGCCACAATTCGCCTCGCCGATCACGGATCTCGTATTGCAGGTGCGTCGGCGCGACACCATGATCGATCATCACGAGGCGGGCTTCGCTCTCCATCGCCGACTCGGCACGCGGATCGGCCAGTGGCACCAGTTCGCGCACCGCCACGATGCCCCGCCGACCACCCTGTTCCCGAACAACTCGACGGAGATCGGCATGCCGGCAACCGGTCAGGCGCATCGCCGCATCGAGGGTCGCCAGCGCACGGGGTCGGGGCAACGCCCGAGCCACCTCGACCGCCGTCCAGGCCGGCGCGGTGGCGAGTCGGCCGTTGACGCGCTTCAACGGAGCGCCTACCCGCTGGTGCACCGTCAACCCGATCTTCGACCGCAACCGCACACCGGGATCGAGGACGTGTATCGCCGAGGTGTTCTCGACATCGAACCCGTACAGTCGGGCCGCGGTGCCCAGACACACCACCGCTTCACGTCCGACAAACCTGTCAAGGGCCGCCAGCCGCGTCTCCAGATCCATTGGTGGGCAGGCGTATACGCCGTGCCACGCCTTTACCAGGGCACCCTTGCGCACCTGGCGGTCGAGCTGTTGACGACTCACGACCGCCAGCAATTCCGCCGTCGTGACCACGCCACCGCGGTCGGCCAGCAGCTGCGCAATCCGCGTCGGCACCGGATCGGACACCCTTGCAGCGTGCCGGGTGGCGCGCCGCTCGGCCAGTACGGGTCACCGATCTGTGCATAGAGCCGAGACTGTGTACAACTTTTATCCGCCGAGCAGACACAGAATCCCGAGTTTCGGGTCCAAAATGCGGGAGTTCATGTCTGCTCGGCGGGTTCGGGCGGTGAGGACACCGTCACCGTGGTCCCGCGCCCGGGCGCCGAGTCGACATCCATGACCCCGCCCATCGCATCCACCCGGGCCAGCAGCGATCCCAGGCCGATATGGCCGGCGGCCAACCGGTCGGCCACCAGGGACGGTTCGAAGCCGACACCGTCGTCGGACACCGTGAGCACCACCCGCTGCCCCATCCGCGCCAGCCCGACCGACACCGTCGTCGCGCGTGCATGCTTGCCGACGTTGACCAGCAGCTCACGCGCGGCCCGGTACATCAGCGCCTCGGACTCCGGTTTGCCCACCTCGTGCAGAGCGGCGCGGACCTCGCACTGGTTACGAGATTCGAACTGGCGCACCAACTCCCGCACACCGGCCGTCAATCCCAGCTGAGCCAGCACCTGCGGGTGCAGTTCGGTGACGGTGGAGCGCAACTGCTTGGCGGTGTCCTGCAGGGCGGCGTGCACCGCGTCCAGCGCGGGATCGGGCAGCCGCTCCCGCACCTCGTCGAGTTCCATCCGGGCGGCCAGCAGGGTCTGCAGTGGGCCGTCGTGCAGGTTCTCCGCCACCTCGCGATTGTGCCGTTCATCGGCTTGCATCGCCTCCGACACCAGTTGACGACGGACCTCCAGCAGCGCCTTGACCCGAGCCGAACGCCGGGACAGCACAAGGCATAACGCGGTGGTGGCCACCGCCAGCCACAGCAGGAACCCGAAGTGGGTATACACCATGTTCGGCAACCCGATGCGGTCGTCGCGTTTGGAGTAGACGATCCACACCGACAGATACGCAGCGGCAGTGAGGGTTCCGATGATCCCGGTCATCCACGGCCGGTCCTGGAAGGCCACCGAGATCGGCAGCAGGAAGAACACCGGCAGCAGCGCCGCCGTCGCACCACCGGACACCAGGCACAGCACCACGATGACGAGCACGTCGACACCGGTGGACGCCCAGTCCGCCCAGCGCGGCAGCGGTCCGCGCAGTGCCACCACCAGCCACACCACGGCCGCGACGGCGTAGGCACCCAGCACCGCCGCGTAGAGGCCCGGCAGCCAGTGGTCGACCTCACAGATCCACACCAGCACCGCGATCAGCGCGATCAGCGGCAGCCGCAGCACGGCCGAGACCCGCACCGGTTCGGCCGAGAAGAAGGCGACGACGCCCGCCATGTCAGTCCAGCAGCTTGCGGCGCATCGCCTCGGCCACCGCGGCAGCCCGGTCACCCACGCCCAGTTTCTCGTAGAGCCGCTGCACGTGTGTCTTGACCGTCGACGGCGCCAGGTACAGCTCCTTGGCCATCGCCGGGATGCTCAGCCCGCGCGCGATCATGGCCAGCACCTCTCGCTCGCGGGCGGACAGGGCCGGCACATCGGGCTCGTTGCGGCGGCGGATCTCGCCGGCCAACGAAGCGGCCAGCGCGGGCGCGATGACATCGCGGCCCCTGGCACAGTCGAGCACCGCGCTGACCAGCTCGCCGCGGGTGGACTCCTTGGACAGGAACCCGGCCGCACCGTCCTGCAGGGCCTTGTAGACGATGGCCGATTCGTCGTGCGCCGAGATCAGCAGCACCCGGGTGGGCAGCCCGTCGCGGGTCACCGCGGCGGCCACCTCCGAACCGTCCATGTTCGGCATCCGGTAGTCCAGCAGCGCCACCGCAGGCTGGTGGGTGCGGATCGCCTCCAGTGCGGCCGCGCCGTCCTCGGCCTCGGCGACCACGTCGATCGACCCGCTGGCAACCAGCGCGCGCACCACCCCGTCGCGAAACATCGGGTGGTCGTCGCCGACCACCACCCGCACCTTCTGCGCCGAGTCCTGCATGCGGGTCAGCTTGTCACAGTGGGCCGGTCCCGACACGCCGAACCAAAAGGCCTGTCTGCGACGCCCCGGCCGGAAGAGTCACCGGTATGGACGTTGATGACCTGCACTGGTTCGTCGTGCTGGCCGAGACCGAACACGTCACCGACGCGGCGGCCGAGCTCGGTATCAGCCAGCCGACGTTGTCCCGCGCGCTGGCCCGGCTGGAGGCCCGGGTCGGCGCGCCGCTGTTCGACCGGGTCAACCGCCGGCTGCAGCTCAACGCCTATGGCCGGATCCTGTTGGAGCATGCTCGCCGCGCCATTGCCGAAATGCGCTCGGCCACTGAGCATATCGCTGCGCTGCGGGATCCGGACACCGGGCTGGTGCGGCTGGCGTTCCTACATTCGCAGGCCGGCGGTTTCGTCCCGGAGCTGTTGCGCCGGTTCCGTGAGGATGCGCCGCGGGTGCGCTTCGAGCTGTTCCAGGGGGCCGCGCACGATATCGCCGATCGGCTGGCCAGCGGCGCGGCCGACCTCGCGATCACCTCGCCCCGCCCGCCGGGCTTCCCGTGGCGGGGACTGTACGTGGAGCGGTTGTGCCTGGCGGTGCCGCGCGCGCATCCGTTCGCGCGACGGACCCGGATCCGGCTGGCCGATGCCGGTGCCGAGCCGTTCGTGGGACTGGCGCCGGGATTCGGGTTACGCCAGCTCACCGACGAACTGTGTGCCGAAGCCGGGATCGATCCGCCGATCGTCTTCGAAGCCATGGAGATCCCGACGATGGAAGGACTGGTCGCGGCCGGGTTCGGGGTGGCCGTCGTGCCCGTGCCTCGACCGCGGCGCGCCGAACCCGGTGCTGCCTACCTTCCGCTCACCGAGGCCGCCGCCAAGCGGCAGATCGGGTTGACCTGGAGCGGCGCCCGCGAGATACCGCCCGCGGCGGCCAGGTTGGTCGAGTTCATCATTCAGAATCGTCATGAACTCCCTTAAATTCATGCATTGGACACATCGATTGGTGCGTCCTACCGTCGACTGAGTGACCGCCTCCCTGACCTCGACCGGCTGGCAGGGACATTCGCGTGGCTCGGCCGACTACCGCCGCTTGCTCGCCGCCCTGTTCTGCGCTGGTGTCGCGACCTTCGCCCAGCTGTATTCGCCACAGGCGGTGCTGCCGCTGATCGCCGCCGACCTCGGCACCGGCGCCGCGCACGCAGCACTGACCGTCTCGGCCGCCACGGTGGGCCTCGCCCTCGGCGTGATCCCGTGGTCGGTGCTCGCCGACCGGATCGGTCGGGTGCAGGCGATGACCATATCGGTCACGGCGGCAACGGTTCTCGGGCTACTGGTGCCGTTCGCCCCGACCGCCGCGCTGTTGCTGGGCGGCCGGCTGATCGAGGGGCTGATGCTCGGTGGTGTGCCGGCCGTCGCCATCGCGTACCTGACCGAAGAAATCGCGACGGGCCATGCCGCCCGCGCCGCGGGTACCTATGTGGCCGGCACCACGATCGGCGGGCTGAGCGGACGACTGGTCACCGGACCGATCGCACAGTATGCCGGGTGGCGCGCCGGTGTCCTCACGGTCGCGGTGCTGTGCGCCGTGGCGGCAACGGCGTTCGTCAAACTGGCCCCGCGTGCCCGCGGCTTCACCCCCTCCCGCAGCACCGATCTGGGCCGCAAGCTGTTGACGAACCTGCGCTCGCCGCGGCAGCTGGTGTTGTTCGCCCAGGGCTTCCTGCTGATGGGCGGCTTCGTCGCGATGTACAACTTTCTCGGCTTCCGGCTGATGGCGGCGCCGTTTCACCTCCCGCAGACCGTGGTCAGCCTGGTGTTCCTGGCCTACCTCGCCGGCACCTGGGCTTCGGCGCGCGCCGGCGCCGAAGCCGGACGGTTCGGCCGCCGCCGCGTGCTGCTGGCCTCGACCGCGACGATGATCGTCGGCACGGCAATCACCCTCAGCGACAACGTCTTCGCCGTGCTGGCCGGTCTGGTGCTGGCCACTGCCGGATTCTTCGGGGCGCATTCGATCGCCTCGGGCTGGGTGGGCGCCGCCGCGGCCGACGGCAAGGCGCAGGCATCGTCGCTCTACAACCTCTGTTACTACGCGGGTTCCAGCGTCGTCGGCTGGTTCGGCGGCGTGGCCTTCGACGCGGCCGGCTGGCCCGCCGTGGCCGGGACCGTCATCGGACTGGCCGTCGTGTCGGGCGCCCTCGCGATGACGCTGCGGACCAGTTCGGTACCCCAGCCGCGCTAACCCCCGACACCTTTCCACTTGTCTAACCAGGTGGCATATCGTGACGGTCATGGACTTCGCGATGTCTGCCAAGGCGGCCGATTACCACCAGCGGCTCTCCGATTTCATGGTCGAGCACGTGTTCCCGGCCGAGGCCTCCTATCACGCGTATCGCGAGGAAAAAGGCCCGAAGGACCACACGGTCCCGCCGGTGGTGGAAGAACTCAAGGTCAAGGCCCGCTCGGCGGGGCTGTGGAACCTGTTCCTGCCGTCCGAGTCCGGGCTGACCAACCTGGAGTACGCACCGCTGGCCGAGCTGTCGGGCTGGAGCATGGAGATCGCCCCCGAGGTGCTCAACTGCGCCGCGCCGGACACCGGCAACATGGAAACCCTGCACCTGTTCGGCAACGAGACCCAGCGTAAGCAGTGGCTGCAGCCGCTGCTCGACGGTGAGATCCGGTCGGCCTTCGCCATGACCGAACCGGCCGTGGCCTCCAGCGATGCCCGCAATATCGAGACCACCATGCTGCGCGACGGGTCCGATTACGTCATCAACGGGCGCAAGTGGTGGATCACCGGCGCCGCCGACCCGCGCTGCAAGATCCTGATCGTGATGGGCCGGACCAACCCGGAGGCGGCCAGCCACGCCCAGCAGTCGATGATCCTGGTTCCCGCCGACACACCCGGCGTGGACATCCGGCGCTCGCTGCCCGTGTTCGGCTGGCAGGACCAGCACGGGCACTGCGAAATCGTCTTCGACAACGTCCGGGTGCCGGTGGAGAACCTGCTGCACGAGGAGGGCAGCGGGTTCGCGATCGCCCAGGCCCGGTTGGGGCCGGGCCGCATCCACCACTGCATGCGGGCCCTCGGCGCGGCCGAGCGGGCGCTGGCGCTGATGGTCGACCGGGTGCAGACACGCATCGCGTTCGGTAAGCCGTTGGCCGAGCAGGGCGTGGTGCGCGAGGCGATCGCCAAGTCCCGCAACGAGATCGACCAGGCCCGGCTGCTGTGCGAGAAGGCGGCCTGGACCATCGACCAGCAGGGCAACAAGGCCGCCCACGTGCTGGTCTCCCAGATCAAGTCGGTGGCCCCGCAGGTGGCCTGCGATGTGCTGGACCGGGCCATCCAGGTGCACGGCGGTGCGGGGGTCTCCGATGACTTCCCGCTGGCCCGGCTGTACGCCTGGCACCGCGCCATGCGGCTGTTCGACGGACCCGACGAGGTGCACATGCGGACCATCGCGCGGGCCGAGCTGGGCCGGGAGAAATCGGCGCTGGCGACGGCGGCGAGCCGCCCATCGGGTACGGCGGCGAGCCGCCCATCGGGCCAGCTGTGACACAGTAGTAACCGTGGAACTGCCGGGCGCCTGGAACTTTCGCGACGTCGCCGAGCAGACCGGGATCCGTCCCGGCCTGCTCTACCGTGCGAGCGAGCTGAGCAAGCTCACCGACGACGGCGGCCGGCGGCTCGCCGAACTGGGCATCGCGGACGTCGCCGATCTGCGGTCGCACCGGGAGGTCCAGCGGCGCGGGCCAGGCAACGTGCCCGACGGCGTGCAGATCCACCTGCTGCCGTTCCACTTCGACGACGACAGCGAGCAGGACGCCCCGCACGAATCCACGTTCCAGCGGGTGATGTCCGAGTCGCCCGCCGATGAGGACGTCACCGAATCGGCCAAGCGCTACATGGCCGAGGTGTACGAGGAGTTTCCGGCGCTGCCCGGTGCCCAGACCGCGGTGCGCCAGGTCATCTCGCTGCTGGCCGACGAAAGGCCCGTGCTCGCGCACTGCTTCGCCGGTAAGGATCGCACCGGGTTCACCGTGGCGACCGTGCTGGAGGCGGTAGGTGTCGACCGCGACACCATCCTGGGTGATTTCCTGCGCAGCAATGACGCCATTCCCGCGCTGCGGGAGCGGATCCTGGAGCAGGTGCGGGCCCGCGCCGGTGAGACCCCCGAGGTGATCACCTTCGCCGAGGCCCGGCTGACCGACGAGGTGCTCGGCGTCCGGCAGGAGTACCTGGAGGCGGCGTGGCGGGTCCGCGACGAGAAATACGGGTCGCTCGGGGGTTTCCTGGACGTCTCCGAGGTGACGCCGGAGCAGATCGACCGGTTGCGCGCGGCCCTGCGGGCGTGATTTCGGCGCGCTTCTCCGCGCCCACCGCGGATAACCGCGCCGAAATCACCAGATCAGAACGGCGCACACCCAGGTGATCGTCGCCAGCAGTGCCCCGGTGAACTCGACCCCGACCGACAGCGCGACGCCCTTGAGGGCGTGCACCGTCGACGCCCACGCCCGGCGTTGATCGCGTCGCTTGGCCAGTTCGGCCAGATACACCCCGACGACGAAGCCGAGCACCAGGCCGAGCACGGGAATCACGAAGAAGCCGATCACACCGAGCACCGCACCGGCCACCAGGCTCCAGGTACTCACCTGGGCCTGGCGCATCCGCCGCACCGGCCACGCGTACTTGACCACCTCGGCGGTGACGAACAATGCCGCGGCGATACCGAGGGTCACCCATCCGACGGTCGTCCGTTCGACCAGCGCCCACACCGTGATCGCGGCGAACACCAGTAATCCGCCGGGCAGCACCGGAATCACGATGCCGGCCAGACCGACGGCGATGACCAGTGCGACGAGGACGAGCCCGAGGGTGCTCACGGCAGCAGGACGAGCTTGCCCTTGATCTTGCCGTCGGCCAGTGCCTGCAGCCCGGCGGCGCCGTCGGCCAGCGGGTAGGTGACCGGAGCGGGCGGACGCAGCCCGGCGGCCACCAGGGCGGCCAGCCCGGCGCCGACCTCGGCCTGGGCCGCCGGCTCGTGCCGGAGGAACTCACCCCAGCCGACGCCCACCACGCTGACATTGCGCAGCAGCAACCGGTTCACCTTGACCGTCGGAATGCCTTGTCCGGCAGCGAAACCGATGACCAGCAGGCGGCCTTCGGGGGCCAGTACCCGGATCGCGTCGTCGAAGGCGTCGCCGCCGACCGGGTCCACCACCACGTCCACGCCGCGCCAACCGGTGGCGTCCAGCACCGCTTGCTTCCAGCCCTCGGTCAGCGGCAGCACCACGTCGGCGCCCACACTGGCAACGAAATCGAGGGCCTCGGCACGGTGCACCAACGCCACCACCCGGGCGCCCAGCGCCTTCGCGATCTGGATGCTCGCCACCCCGATGCCGCCCGCCGAGCCGAGCACCAGCACCGTCTCGCCGGCGCGCAGGGCCGCGCGGCGCTGCAACGCGAAGTACATCGTGTAATAGTTGCCGAGCAGGGCGGTGGCCGACGCATCGTCGATGGCATCGGGCGTGGGCACCACGCTCGAGGCCGCCACCGCGACCCGCTTGGCGTAGCCGCCCAGCATCGTCATCGCCGAGACTCGCTGCCCGACGGCAAGATTCGAGCCCTGCGGCGCCGACCGCACGGTGCCGGCCACCTCCATCCCCGGGATGAACGGCGGCTCCAGGCGCAGTTGGTATTCGCCGCGCAACAGCAGCAGATCCGGGAAGCACACCCCGGCCGCGCCGACGTCGACGATCACGGCGTCGCCGGACACCGGATCGTCGACGTCGGTGTAGGCCAGGCCGTCGGTGCCGGTCAGGGCCTGTGCGACAAGGGCTTTCATCCGAGCTTGAAGCTCGCCGCCTGCGCCGCGGACAGGTCGGTGATCTCGCCCCACTTGGCGGCGATATCGTCCACCGAGGGCACCTCGGTGAAGGTGACGCCGTCGTTCTGGAACAGCGCGGTGCGTTGCACCTTGCCGCCGCCGACGATGAACACCGAGTCGGTGTCGGGCAGTTCCTCGGTCATCAGATAGGCCACCACCGGTGCGACGTACTCCGGGGTGAGCTTCTCGAACACCTCCGGGGGCAGGATGTCCTGGGTCATCCGGGTGGCCGCGATCGGCGCGACCGCGTTGGTCTTGATGTTGTACTTGGCGCCTTCCTGGGCCAGCGTGTTGATCAGGCCGACCAGGCCGAGCTTGGCGGCACCGTAGTTGGCCTGACCGAAATTGCCGAACAGCCCGCTGGTGGAGGTGGCAACCACCACGCGGCCGAAGCTCTGCTCACGGAAGTGCGGCCAGGCCGCGCGGATGACGTTGTAGCCGCCGTACAGGTGCACCTTGAGCACCGCATCCCAGTTCTCGTACGTCATCTTGTGGAAGGTGCCGTCGCGCAGGATGCCCGCGTTGCTCACCACGCCGTCGACCTTGCCGAACTCGTCGATCGCGGTCTTGATGATGTTCGCCGCACCCTCGGGTTCGGCAACGCTGTCGTAGTTGGCGACGGCGCGGCCGCCGGCCTCCTTGATCTCGGCGACCACCTGGTCGGCCATGTTGTGTCCGGCGCCGGTGCCGTCCCGGGAACCACCGAGATCGTTGACCACGACACTGGCGCCCTCACGGGCCAGCGTCAACGCGTACTCACGGCCCAACCCGCCACCGGCTCCGGTGACGACGACAACGCGATCCTGCACTCCGGGCATGGGATTCCTCTCCAACGAGTTTCGTTTCAGCCGAGCTTCATTCTTCTGTATACGGCGGTCGGTTCGGCGCCGGTGAACCGGGTCCGCCGACGGGTGGTTCCTGCCAACCGTCGATCAATCGCTGCCATCGGGATTACCTCGCTGACCTGTGCGTTTTACCTATCAGACCGGAGCGAGACGCCCCGATACGGATCAAGGAAGAGGCAGCATCATGAAGCAGTTTTCCATCGCAGGAATCATCGCCGGCGGCTTGACGGCAGCGGTCCTGGGTCTGGCGGCCCCGGCGTCGGCCGATATCAGCCACCACGACTGGATCTACGACATCCAGCCGCACGCGACGGCCCCGCAGGTCGACAACACGGTTCATCAGAGCCACTGAACCGGCGAAATCGGGGGCTTCCCAAGGGAAGCCCCCTTTTCGTGCATCAGAAGATCTTTCGCGCCAGTTTCCAGGCTTTCTCGGTGTAAGGCGGGTAGATCAGCTTGCCCAGATCGGGTCTGGTGGGCTTGGTCAGCACCGACTTGCGGTGGCTGAACTCCTCGAATCCGAAGCGCCCGTGATAAGCCCCGATGCCGGACGGCCCGACACCACCGAACGGCAGCCGGGTGGTGGCGAAATGGAAGATCAGGTGGTTGACCACCATGCCACCGGCCGACACCTCCCGGACCACCCGTTCGCGGGTGTCCTTGGATTTGGTGAACAGGTAGGCGGCCAGCGGCTTGGCCCGCGCGTTGACGAATGCGATTGCCTCGTCCAGGTTTTGGACCGTCACGATGGGCAGGATCGGGCCGAAGATCTCGTCGGTCATCAGCGGCTCGTCCAGCGCCGGGTCGACGACGACGGTCGGGTCGATCTCCAGCGCCGCCGCATCCGACCCGCCGCCGAGCACCACCTCACCGGTGGTGGCGGCGACCGCCGTGGTGAGCCGGTCGAAGTGGCGGCCGTTGACGATCCGCTTGCCGCCGGTGGCATCGGCCTCGAACGCCGTCACCGCCTGCGTGATCCGCTCGACCAGTTGGTCACGGATGCTGGCGTCGGCCAGCACATAGTCGGGGGCGATGCAGATCTGGCCAGAGTTGATCAGTTTGGTCCACGCGATACGCTTTGCGGCCACCTCGATATCGGCGTCGGCGGCGACGATCACCGGGCTCTTGCCACCCAATTCCAGGGTCACCGGGGTGAGATGCGCGGCCGCCAGCTGGTACACCTTGCGCCCGATCTCGGTACCCCCGGTGAAGCACAACTTGTCGAAGCCCTGCTCGATGAGTTTCTTACTGACCGCCGCGTCGCCCTCGACGACCACCACGGCGCGCGGATCCAGATACCGCGGTACCAGCTGCGCCATCAACGCCGACGACGCCGGGGCCAGCTCCGAGGGTTTGACGACGACGGCGTTGCCGGCGGCCAGCGCACCGACCGCCGGTCCCAGCGTCAGGGCGAACGGGAAGTTCCACGCGCCGATGATCAGGACCGTGCCGAACGGCTCGTATTCGATCCAGCCGCGCCCGGGCAGCTGGGAGAACTCCAGCCTGCGGTATTTGCGCCGGGTCCACTTGCCGATGTTCTTGGCCGCGTCGGCGGCCTCGGCGGCCACGCTGGCGACATCGGCGAGCCAAGCCTCGAACGGCTTGCGGCCCAGGTCCTGGTGCAGCGCCGCGGCGATCGCCGCCTCGTTGTCCACCACCAGCCGTTCCAGCCCGAGCAGCTGCTGCCGCCGCCATTGCACGTCGCGGGTGCGGCCGGTGGCAAACGCCGCACGGACATCGGCGACGATCGCCGGGATATCGGGGGAAGCGACCGGGCCGGCCTCCGGCGTCGCATCGGTTGTGGTCACGGCGGGCGTCCTTCCACATGAGGGTTGCCCGCATACTAACCATTTGGTTGGGCGTCCAGAAGGCCCAAATCGACTATTGCCGCACCGCGGTGACGAAGTACGAGAACGCGTCGTCGCCGGGCGTATCGGGTCCGCTCGGCAGCGCCCACCGCCCCAGCCTGCGCATCTCGTCTGCCGACTTCACGGCGGCGCTGCCCCAGCCGTGGTCGGCCAGCCACACCGCGACATCGGCCCGGTCCGGGTCGTTGTACATCAGCTCCGCCACGTCGAGACCGTCATCCATCCCGAACTTCTCCCGGATGGCGTCGAAGCGGGCCTTCATCTCGGCGCGGCGTTCCTGCGCCTGGATGGGCGCGGTCTCCACGGCGATCCGACTGCCCGCCGCACTGAGCTCGGTGACCTGGGCGAACAGTCGGTCCTGGGCATCGGCCGGCAGGTACATCAGCAGGCCCTCCGCGAGCCAGGCCGTCGGTTCGTTCACCTGGAAGCCGGCTTGTACCAAGGCTTTCGGCCAGTCGTGCCGAAGATCGACGGGCACCTCGCGGCGCTGCGCCGACGGGGCGACACCGTGTTCGGCCAGCACCGTCGCCTTGTATTCGAGAACCTTCGGCTGGTCGATCTCGAACACCGTGGTGCCGGCCGGCCAGTCGAGTCGGTACGCGCGCGAATCCAGTCCGGAGGCCAGGATGACGATCTGGCGCACCCCGGCGTCGGCGGCAGCTCGGAAGAACTCGTCGAAGAACTTGGTGCGCACGGCCTGGTAGCTGCCCATGTGGGTGAAGATGGCGGCCGCTTCGGCATCGATTTCGGCGGCTTTGCCGACGAAGTCCCGGTCCAGCATGAAGTTCCAGACACCGGCGCCGGTGCCGTCGACCAGCATCCTGGCGTACGGATCGCTGATGAGCGGGTTCTCGGCTTCGGTTTCGGCAGCGCGCGCCGCCGCGACCATGACGGCGGTGGTTCCCACACTGGTCGCGATATCCCAGGTGTCGTCGTGCGTGCGCAGTGAGCTCATGTGGCGATCCGTTCGGTCGAGCGGCTGACGGCAGTCGTCCGCCATGCTACCGAACAAGTTAGGTTAGCTATGCGCTGGCGATGCTGACAGCTATCGGTTCAGCGTCCACAACTTGTTAGCCAACAGCAGCTCGAACTTTTCGATGACGCGTTCCAGATCTTCGTACGAGCCGACGTATCCGGCATAGAAGCCCATCCCCCACATCACCGCGACCAGCAACTCGACCAGCGTCTCCACGTCGGTATCGGTGATTAGCTCGCCACTGTCGACGGCCTCCTGCACCGCCCACGAGACGAAGGCTCGGGAGCTGGTCAGGGAGTCGTGCGGCTCCTGGATGAGCTCGGGGTGGCGCTGCGATTCCAGAACCGAGGTCACCAGGAACGCCGCCACCGACCGGTCCCTGTTGTCGGTCTGCATGACGACCGAGAAAAATGTCGACAACCTGGCCAGAAGTGTGCGCTGCGCCTTGGCTTTCTCGAATCCGGCGCCCACCACCATCGCGTTGGTCTGCTCGATGACTTCGCGGTAGAGCACCCGCTTACTCTCGAAGTAGTGATTGATCGCGGGCCTGGTCAGATCCGATCGGATGGCGATGGCCTGGAAAGTCGCCGCGTCGTAACCGAGTTCGCTGAAGACCTCGCGCGCAGCCTGCAGGATGCGCTCACGAGTATCCGCAGCCTTGGCTGCGGGCGGGCGACCCGGTCCTCTGCTGGCTATATGCGGCACAGTCAAATTGTGCCACAGATTACCCGTCCCACTACGACTATCATGGCGTGGAAGTTATCCAGACCCCAGATTCAGCAAACGTCCAGACGCGTAGCTCCGGGCGCCGGGCCGGCTCGACCGGGCCAACGGGGTCGATCGATCGAACTAAGGTGTCCAACCATGGCAGGCGTCGTGTCGAGGGATTCCTATTTCGAGACGGGTATCGAGATCCTGTCCGATCTAGGCTACGGCGGTCTGAAGCTGGCCGAGGTATGTCAGCGCCTCGGCGTCACCACCGGGTCGTTCTACCACTACTTCACCAGCTGGTCGGCCTACACCCAAGCGCTCGTCGAGCACTGGATGCGGGTCAAGACCACCCAGATCATCGAGGCGGCCCGCGGGGAGCGCGATCCCCGCCGCCGGATCGGCAACCTGGTCGAGGTGGCGCTGGCCCTGCCGCACGGTGCCGAGGCGGCGATCCGGGTGTGGAGTTCCATCGACCCGACCGTCGGCGCGGTGCAGAAGACGGTCGACCAGCAGCGGTTCGACATCATGAAGGAATCGGCGTTCGAGATCCTGCAGCACGAGCGGCAGGCGCATGTGTTCGCCATCGCCGCGGTGTATCTGCTGACCGGTTACGAACAGGCGTCGCTGCCGCGGGATTTCGGCGACCTGCGCTGGTTGGCCGACCAGCTGCTCGACGGCCTGGACTCCGGCATGTTCGGCAGCGTCCCCGAGCGTCCCTGACCGTCTAACATCCTCGGGCATGACCACCCCCGTCGGTCCGTGGCTCGGGCTGGCAAGAAGGGTGCACGCGCGCGACCCCGAGTACGACGCGATGCGGCGGGCCACCCGCGCCGGCCTGGTGCTCCCGCTGGTCGCCGCGGCGGCGTTCGCCGTCGGCGGGGTGCAGACCCCGATGTTCGCCATCCTCGGGGCGGTCGCGTTGCTGATCCTGGCCGACTTCCCCGGCAACCGGCCGGCCCGCGCCCTGGCCTATGCGGGCCTCGGATTCAACGGTGCCGTGTTGATCACGCTCGGCACCCTGGTGGCGCCGGTGCCGTGGCTCGCGGTGACCGTGATGTTGGTGGTCGCCGCGGCGGTGATGTTCACCGGGGTGCTCAGCGAGATCGTGGCAGCCGGCCAGCGCGCCACCCTGCTCACCTTCGTCCCCGCGCTGTGCACCCCGCCGGGGCCGATCCCGGACCGGCTGCTCGGCTGGGCGATCGCGCTGGCATTGTGTGTGCCGGCCGCGTTGTTCCTGCTGCCGCCACGCCATCACAACGAATTGCGTCTGCACGCGGCGCAGGTGTGCGCGACCCTGGCCGACCGGCTGCAGCGCGACGCCTCGGCCGATGATGTCACCGCGGCGATGGACGCCCTGCGTACGACGTTCCTGGGCGCCGACTTCCGGCCCGTCGGCCTGACCGCGGGCAGCCGCGCCCTGGTGCGGGTGATCGACGATCTGCAGTGGCTGTCCGACCGCGTCAAGGGGTCCTTCGGTGTCCTGCTCGCCGAGATGCGTGATCCGATCGTCGCGGTGTTGCGGGAATCCGCCGCGGTGCTGAGCACCGCCGAGCCGCAACGCGCGGCGCACCGCGGTGCACTCGCCCACGCACTGGCGGTGCAACGGCTGATCGCGCAGAGCCGCTACCGCGAGGACATCCTGGAGATCCTGGGCGAGCCCGATGACGAGGCCGCCCTGGAGATCGGCCGGAAGTTGTTGACCCGCAGGACGATATCCGCGTGCGTCGCGGCGACCGGCCGGGTGATCGGGTTGGCCGCCGACGCGGACGCGCGACCGGTGTGGGCCCGGGTGCTGGGCCGGCGCCTGCCGCCTTCCGGCGCGGCGGCGCGGGTGCTCTCGGAATCGGAGGCCGTCGCCAGCATCCCGTCCGGGTTCGTCGCGACGCGGGCCGTGGTGGTGCGCAACAGCCTTCGTACCGGCCTGGGCCTGGCGCTGGCCGTCGGCGTGACCTACCTGTTCCCGGTGCAGAACGGGTTGTGGGTGGTGCTGGGTGCGATGTCGGTGCTGCGCAGCAGCGCACTGACCACCGGCGCCCGGGTGGTGCGGGCGATCACCGGAACGGTGATCGGCTTCGGCCTGGGCGCGGTGTTCATCGCGTTGATGGGTGTGGACCCGATCGTCATGTGGCTGACGCTGCCGGTGGTGGCCTTCGGGTCGGCGTTCGTCCCCGAGGTGGCGTCGTTCATCGCGGGGCAGGCCGCGTTCACCATGATGGTGGTGATCATCTTCAACCTGATCCATCCGATCGGCTGGCGGGTGGGACTGATCCGGGTCGAGGACGTGGTGATCGGCGCCCTGGTCGGTGTGGTGGTGTCGGTGCTGTTGTGGCCGCGGGGTGCTGCCGCGGCGGTGAACCGTTCCCTGGATGCGGCCCGGGTGGCCGGCACGGCGTACATGAAGGCGGCGGTGTTGCGGGTGACGCGCGGCGCCTCCGAAGACGCCGACAACCGGATCAGCGCGCTCGGACACGACGCCATGACGGCCGGTCGCACGCTGGATGACACGGTGCGCCACTATCTCTCGGAGAGCGGCGGCCTGACCGACCTGCGTGCGCCGGTGGTCAGGTCGGCCAACCGGGCCACCCGGCTGCGCGGCGCCGCCGAGCTGATCGCCGATATGGTGCCACCGCCGCTGGATACCTATCCGCAGGTGCGCGCTGTGCTCGAATCCCATTGCGACGCCGTATGCGAGCGGTTCCGCGGCGTGGAATCGGTGACGTTCGGCGCACCGATCAGCGACGATTTTGTGCGGGCGCTGCGCGCGGGGGCCGGCACCGGCGGTGAGCTGGCCGTCGCGGCGGCGCTGCCGCTGGTCGCCGTCGCCGCCAACCTCGGCGAGCTGGAGCTGCTCTACCCGGAGCCGGCGCCCGCACTGCAGGCCGGTCATCCGTCCCGGGGCGCCTCGCTCCCGCCCGCCGGCACCGTTCCCCGGGTCGCTACGCTCCCGCGCCCCGGTACGGCATGAGCGCGTTCGGCGGCACCGTCCCGAACCGGCCGGCGTTGAAGTCCTCCAGCGCCTCGATCACCTCGGACTTGGAGTTCATCACGAACGGGCCGTAGTGGAAGACCGGTTCACGAATCGGCTTGCCGCCCAAGAGCAGCACCTCCATGGCGGGCCGGTTGGAATCCTGGGATCCGTCGGCGGCCACCGTGATGCGGTCACCCGGCCCCAGCACGGCGAGCTGGCCCTGCTGGATCGGGTGGCCCACCGGGCCCACCGAACCACGTCCGGACAGCACGTACACCAAGGCGTTGAACCGGCGGTCCCATGGCAGGTCGAGTCGGGCACCGGGCGCAATAGTGCTGTGCGCCAAGGTGATCGGCGTGTGGGTGCCGCCCGGGCCGGCCTCGCCGCCGATCTCGCCGGCGATGACGCGCACCAATGCACCACCGTCGGCCGAGGACAGCAGCTTGACCTGGTTGCCCTCGATCGCCTGGTATTTGGGGCTGGCGAACTTGTCCGCACGCGGCAGGTTGACCCACAACTGGATGCCGTGGAAGACGCCACCGCTGTCCACCAGCTCGGCCGGCGGTGTCTCGATGTGCAGGATGCCCGAGCCGGCGGTCATCCACTGGGTGGCGCCGTCGGTGATCAACCCACCGCCGCCGTGCGAGTCCTGATGCGCGAAGCGGCCGTCGATCATGTAGGTCACCGTCTCGAAACCGCGGTGCGGGTGCCAGTCGGTGCCGCGCGGCTCGCCGGGCTGGTATTCGATCTCGCCCATCTGGTCCATGTGGATGAACGGGTCGAGATCGGCGGCACTGACCCCGGCGAACGCGCGCACGACGGGGAAGCCCTCGCCTTCGTACCCGCGCGGACCGGTGGTGATGGAGCGCACCGGGCGCTCGGTGTCGGTGGAGCCCGGCCCGGCGATGCGGGGCAGGGTGAGGGTATCGGCTGTGATGGCAGGCATGCCCCATTAAACCGGACCACAGTCCGATTAATTCCGGCGGCCCCGAGCGGGTACTCCGGGCTCCATGAGTGACATCAACCCAGCCGAGCTGTGGACGGTCGTGGCGGCCACCCTGCACGACCGCGGCGACGCCACCAACGGCGCGCAGGAAACCGTCGTCGCACAGGGCTCCGAAGAGGAAGCCCGCCGCGTCTTCGCCGACACCAAGGCCCAGGCGAACGAACTCGGCTATGACGCCGTGACGCTGCGCAGCGTGGACCGGGACGTCGAGTGGTGGCCCGAGGAAACCGGGTGGACCGTCTAGCCGAGTACCGCGCGTGCCGCGGTGCGCGCCTGTGTGGCGCTGGCGGTGCCCAGCACCGCATCCGCGGCGGCACGGCACTGCGCCAAGGTGACCTGCGCCAGTTTGGCACCGACACCCTGCACGGCGGCGGCGGCCGCCGACAGCGAGGTCACCCCGAAACCGGTCAGCACACAGGCCAGGAGCGGATCCGCGGCCGCCTCACCACACACGCCGACCGGTTTACCCACGGCGGCACCGGCTTTCGCCGTCATCGCGACGAGGGACAGCACGGCCGGCTGCCAGGGGTCGGTGAGCGCCGCCAGGTCGGCCGACATCCGGTCGGCGGCCATGGTGTACTGCGCCAGGTCGTTGGTGCCGATGGACAAAAAGTCCACGTGCTCCAGGATCCGGTCGGCGAGCAGCGCCGCGGCGGGCACCTCGATCATCACGCCCGGTGTCAGGCCGTGCGACCGCGCCTTGTCGGCGAAGTCCTTCGCCTCGTCGGCGGTGGCGATCATCGGCGCCATCACCCAGGGTGGGTTGCCGGTGCGCTGCGCCGCGGCGGCGATCGCCGCGAGCTGGTGGTCCAGTAGCGCGGGGTTGCCGGTCGCGATGCGGATCCCGCGGACCCCGAGTGCGGGATTGGCCTCGTCCGGGTGGCCGGCGAACTTGAGCGGCTTGTCCGATCCGGCGTCGAGGGTGCGGACGACGACCTTGCGGCCGGCGAACGCCTCAAGCACCTCGGCGTAGATGGCGGCCTGCTGGTCGACGGTCGGCTCGGTGTCGGTGTTGAGGAAGCACAGCTCGGTCCGGAACAGGCCGACCCCTTCGGCGGGCGTCTGCCGGGCGGCCCGGGCGGCGGCACCGTCCTGCACGTTGGCGAGCACGGCGACGGCATGGCCGTCGGAGGTGGCCCCGGGACCGGCCCAGCCGGCGGCGGCCGCGGCGGCGCGTCGGGCCGACGCCACCTCGTCCTGTGCGGCGGACTCCTCCGGGGCGACGGTGACCGTGCCACGGGTGCCGTCGACGAGCACCATGGTGCCCGCGGGGATGTCGTCGAGCCCGGCGATCGCCACGACGCACGGGATGCCGAGTTGGCGGGCGATGATCGCCGTGTGGCTGGTCGGCCCGCCGAGGGTGGTGGCTAGCGCCACCACGAGCGCCGGATCCAGCCCCGCGGTGTCGGCCGGGGCGAGGTCCTCCGCGCACAGGATCGACGGCACCTCGGGTTGGGGCACTCCGGGTTCGGGCAGGCCGACGAGTTCGGCGATCACCCGGTCCCCGATATCGCGCAGATCGGTGACGCGTTCGGCCATCATGCCGCCGATCTGGGTGAACATCGCCACGAACTGGTCGACGGCCGCGGCGACGGCCCGCACCGCGGGGGTGCCCTCGGCGATGCGTTTCTCGGCCGCGCTCAGCCAGGCCCGGTCCTGGGCGAGGCCTGCGGTGGTGGCCAGCACCTCGGCGGCGGCACCGGTGGCCCGGCCGGCCCGTTCCCGCAGCCGACCGGCCACCGCGGCGGCCGCGGCGGTGAACCTCGCGGCCTCGGCCGGACGCTCCTCGTCGCCGAGCGCGGCGGCGCCCAGATCGATCTCGGGTTTGAGCCCGGGGCGGATCACCGGGGCGTAGGCGACCCCGGGCACTACTGGGACCCCGGTCAGCACCCGCGTACCGGCATCCGTCACAGATGAAGCACTCATGTGAGCCACGTTACAAGAAATCGTTGACAAGTCAACACAAACAAGCGTAAAACAACACATACCAACATTCACAGCCCGGTCCGACGCCGGAGAACCCACTCGATCCCAGACCCCGAGACCGGAGCCATGTACGCCGAAGAACGTCAGCAAGCGATCGCCTCGCTGGTGATCCGGCAGGGCCGCGCGTCCGTCGCCGAACTGGCGCAAGCCTACGAGGTCACCACCGAGACCGTGCGGCGGGACCTGGCGGCGCTGGACAAGGCCGGGGTGGTGCGCCGGGTGCACGGCGGCGCCGTCCCGGCCCGCGCACTGCACCTGGTCGAACAGGATGTCAGCGAACGCGACACCACCCGCGCCGACCGCAAGGACGCCATCGCCGCGGCGGCCACCGACTTCTTCCCGCTGTCCGGATCGACCGTGCTGCTGGACGCCGGCACCACCACCAGCCGGATCGCCGCCGCCATCCCCACCGACCGCGAGCTGGTGGTGGTGACGAACTCGGTACCGATCGCCGCCCGGCTGTCCGCGGTCCCGTCGGTCGCGCTGCACCTGCTCGGCGGCCGCGTCCGCGGCGTCACCCAGGCCGCCGTGGGCGAGGCCACGCTGGCGGTGCTCGACAGCCTGCGGGTCGACATCGCGTTCATCGGCACCAACGGCATCACCCCCCGCCATGGCCTGTCCACCCCCGACCCGGACGAGGCGGCGGTCAAGCGAGCCATGGTCAAATGCGCCAATTACGTTGTCGTCGCCTCGGATTCATCGAAGATCGGCCGCGAGGAGCTCATCAGCTTCGCACCGATCTCCAGCGTCGACGCGCTGATCACCGATACCGAGATCACCGATGCCGACCGTGCCGAGCTGACCGGGCTCGGCATCGAAATCGTCCTCGCGGGAGAGCAGGCATGATCGTCACCGTCACACCGAATCCGGGCATCGACCGCACCGTCACCCTCGGCACACCGCTCGTGCGGGGTGCGGTGCACCGGGTCCGGTCGGTCACCAGCGAACCCGGCGGCAAGGGCGTCAACGTGGCCCGCGCCCTCGGACTGGCCGGGCTGGACACCATCGCTGTGCTACCCGCCGCCGACACCGATCCCATCCTCGTCGCGCTGCGCGCCATCGGCGTGCCGTACCGCAACGTGCCGATCCCCGGTCAGGTGCGCACCAACCTGACGATCACCGAAGACGACGGCACCACAACCAAACTCAACGAGCCCGGTGCTCCCGTCGAGGCCGCCGCTCTGCAGGAACTCACCCACACCGTGCTGCACGCCGCCCAGACCGCCAGCTGGGTGGTGCTGTCCGGTTCACTGCCGCCGGGCATCCCCGACCGCTGGTACGCCGACGTGGTGGCCGAGCTCGCCGGATACGGCTGCCGCGTCGCGGTGGACACCTCCGACGCGCCGCTGTCGGCACTGGCCGCCGAATTCGGCACCGCCGCACCGGATGTCATCAAACCGAATGCCGACGAGCTGGCCGGTCTCACCGATTGCTCCGGCGAGGAACTGGAAGATGCGGTGGCCCACGGTGATACCGGGCCGGTGGTCGCCGCCGCCCGCCAGCTGGTGGACCGCGGTGCGGCCACCATCCTGGTCACCCTCGGCGCCGCCGGCGCCGTGCTGGTGGACACCGACGGCAGCTGGCTGGCCACGCCACCGCCGACCGTGCCGCGCAGCACGGTCGGTGCCGGGGACGCGTCGCTGGCCGGTTACGTCCGCGCCGCGATGGCCGGCGCGGCGCCCGCCGAGCGCCTGCAGATGGCCGTGGCCTACGGCAGCGCCGCGGCCGGTCTGCCCGGCTCCGCACTGCCCGCCCCCGCCCAGATCAACCTCGATGCCGTCGTCGTGAAGTCGATCGCACCGTCCACCACCGGATCCTGAACCCCCACCACGAGAAGGTCACACCATGTCCACCACCGATACCGCTCAGCCGGTGATCACCACCGATCTGGTGCTGCTCGACGCCGACGCCGGCACCAGCAACCAGTCCGTGATCGGCCGCATCGCCGCGCTGCTCGCCGGCGCCGGCCGCACCAGTGACGCCGACGGGCTGATCGCCGCGGCCATGGCCCGGGAAGCACAGTCGGCCACCGGTTTACCCGGCGGCATCGCCATCCCGCACTGCCGGTCGGCGTTCGTCGACACGCCGACCATCGGGTTCGCCCGGCTGGCGCCGGCGGTCGACTTCGGCGCCCCGGACGGTCCGGCCGACCTGGTGTTCCTCATCGCGGCGCCGGAATCCGGTGGCGCCGAACACCTCAAGCTGCTCTCCAGCCTGGCCCGCGCGCTGGTGCGCAAGGAATTCGTGGCATCGCTGCGCGCGGCCAAGACCGCTGGTGAACTCGTGGCCCTCGTCGACGGCGTGATCAACCCGGCCCCGGCCGCACCCGCCGAAACCGCCGCCGCGGCCAAGAAGGCATCGATCGTGGCGGTCACCGCGTGCCCCACCGGAATCGCCCACACCTACATGGCCGCCGACGCACTCAAGCTGGCCGCGGAGCGGGCCGATGTCGCCCTCACCGTCGAGACCCAGGGTTCCTCGGGCGGCACCGCGCTGTCGGCCGACACCATCGCCAATGCCGGTGCCGTCATCTTCGCCACCGATGTCGGTGTCAAGGACAAACAGCGCTTCGCCGGGAAACCCGTCATCGCCTCCGGGGTCAAGCGCGCCATCAACGAGCCGGACAAGATGATCGCCGAAGCCGTCTCGGCCGCGGCCGACCCCGACGCCCCCCGGGTCTCCGGGACCGCGGGTGAGGCCGCCGCCGCCTCCTCCGCCGCGGGCAGCCTGGGCTGGGGCACCCGGCTGCGCCAGATCCTGCTCACCGGCGTGAGTTACATGATCCCGTTCGTGGCGGCCGGCGGTCTGCTGATCGCGCTGGGCTTCCTGTTCGCCGGTTACGACATCGCGAACAGTCCCGACGGCGCGAAACCCGTCGGCTTCGGCATGAACTCGCTGGGCGCCCACATCGCCACCGGAAACTCGCTGACCGACCTGCCCGCGGGCGGCTTCGCGCAATACCTGGGGGCGGTGCTCTTCACGGTCGGCGGCTTGGCGTTCATGTTCCTGGTGCCCGCGCTGGCCGGGTACATCAGCTTCGCGATCGCCGACCGGCCCGGCATCGCACCCGGTTTCACCGCGGGTGCGGTCGCGGTCTTCGTCGGCGGCGGGTTCATCGGCGGCATCGTCGGGGGCCTGATCGCCGGGTTCACCGCCCTGTGGATTTCCAAAGTCAGTGTGCCGCAATGGTTGCGGGGCCTGATGCCGGTGGTCGTCATCCCGCTGTTCGCCTCGCTGGTCGTCGGGCTGCTGATGTTCCTGCTGCTCGGCCGGCCGCTCGCCGCGATCACCTCGGGCCTGACCAACTGGCTCAACGGGCTGACCGGCGCGTCGGTGATCCTGCTCGGCGTCATCCTCGGCCTGATGATGTGCTTCGACCTGGGTGGCCCCGTCAACAAGGCAGCCTATGCGTTCGCCACCGCGGGACTCAATGTCGCCGACCCGGCATCGCTGCGGATCATGGCCGCGGTGATGGCCGCCGGCATGGTGCCGCCGCTGGCCATGGCCCTGGCCACCACGGTGCGGCCCGGGATGTTCAGCGAGCCGGAGCGGGAGAACGGCCGGGCGGCGTGGCTGCTGGGTGCCTCGTTCATCTCCGAGGGCGCCATCCCGTTCGCCGCGGCCGATCCGCTGCGGGTGATCCCCTCGATGATGGCCGGCGGTGCCGTCACCGGCGCGATGATCATGGCCTTCAACGTCACGCTCAAGGCCCCGCACGGCGGCATCTTCGTCTTCTTCGCGATCGGCCACCTGGTCTGGTTCCTGGTGGCGCTGGCGGCCGGAACCGCGGTCGCCGCGCTGGCCGTCGTGCTCGCCAAGCAGTTCACCAAGACCCCCGTCAACGCCTGATCCACCCCTACAACCGAGGAGAACAACCATGCCCAGCAAGACCGTCACCGTCGGATCCGCCATCGGCCTGCACGCCCGGCCGGCCGCCATCATCGCCGAGGCCGTCGTCAACGCCGGCGTGCCGGTGACCCTGGCCGTCGACGGCGGCGAGCCGGTGGACGCCGGTTCGGCGCTGATGATCATGACCCTCGGTGCCGGCAACGGCGCGCAGGTGACGGTGGCCTCCGACGACGCGGCGGTGCTGGCCACCGTCGCCGACCTGGTGACCCAGGATCTGGACGCCTGAGCCCCGCCAGAAAGCGATACGGTCTGCTTCTTCGCCCCCGTAATATTGCTCTGACGCCGCCCGCGGGATTCGTCTCATAGGCTGACGTTGCGCGAACACGCCGCACCGATGCGGCCTTCGCTTTGCTGCGGTTGTGTCACACAGCCGCAACCGGGGATTGCAAGGGGGAGTGACGACCGTGCGACGCATCGCTGCGCTGCTGGCCGCGTTGACGCTGTTGGTGGGCCTGGCCCCGCCGGCCGGTGCCGTCGAGCCGCCGACGATCGACCCCGGGGCCGTTCCCCCGGACGAGACCGGGCCGGATCAGCCCACCGAACAGCGACGGGTGTGTTCGGCGCCGATCACGTTCCCGAACTCGAACTTCACCGACAAGCCGTGGGCCAACGACTATCTGCGGCTGGCCGACGCGCAGAAGTTCGCGACCGGCGCCGGGATCACCGTCGCCGTCATCGACACGGGCGTCAACGGCTCGCCCCGGGTGCCCGCCGAACCGGGCGGTGATTTCGTCGACAAGGCCGGCAACGGGATGTCGGACTGCGACTCGCACGGCACGCTGACGGCCTCGATCATCGCCGGGCGGCCCGCACCCACCGACGGGTTCGTCGGCGTCGCACCCGATGCGCGCCTGCTGTCCCTGCGCCAGACCTCGGACAATTTCCAGCCCGTCGGGTCCCGCAGCGACCCGAACGATCCGAACAGCACCCAGACCGCGGGCTCACTGCGCAGCCTGGCCCGCGCGATCGTGCATGCCGCCAACCTCGGCGCGCAGGTGATCAACATCAGCGAGGCGGCCTGCTACAAGGTGACCCGCCCGATCAACGAGTCCGGTCTGGGTGCCGCGATCAACTACGCCGTCAACATCAAGGGCGCGGTGGTGGTGGTCGCCGCGGGCAACACCGGCCAGGACTGCGCACAGAATCCGCCACCGGAAGCCGACCAGCCCAACGACCCGCGCGGCTGGAAGCAGGTGCAGACCATCGTGTCACCGGCCTGGTATTCGCCGATGGTGCTGACGGTCGGCGGTATCGGCCAGACGGGACAGCCGAGCAGCTTCTCGGTGTCGGGTCCGTGGCTCGACGCGGCGGCGCCCGCGGAGAACATCACCGCGCTGGGGTATGACGGCAATCCGGTCAACGCGCTGGCCGGCACCGACGGGCCCATCCCCATCGCGGGCACCTCCTTCGCGGCCGCCTATGTGTCCGGCCTGGCCGCGCTGCTGCGGCAGCGCTTCCCCGACCTCACCCCGGCGCAGATCATGAACCGGATCACCGCCACCGCCCGGCATCCCGGCGGCGGGGTGGACAACTACGTCGGCGCCGGGGTGATCGACCCCGTGGCCGCGCTGACCTGGGACGTGCCCGCCGGCCCGAAGGCAGTGCCGTACCGGGTCAAACAGCTTCCGCCGCCGGTCTATGTCCCGCCGCCGGACCGGCGCCCCATCACCATCGTGGTGGTGACGGGGACCGCGGTCGCGCTGATCCTCGGGATCGGCGCGCTGGCCCGCCGCGCCCTGAGGCGCCGATGAGAGAGTTCTTCGGCCAGTTCGGTTTTCGCTTCACCACCGGTCACCTGCTGTGGGCGGCGGTGCTGATCCCGGCCGTGGTGCTGGTGTCCATCCCGCTGAACCTGCTGTGGCTGGGCATCACGCTGGCCGTGCTGATCGCCGTCGCGACCACCCTGACCGTCCGCGGCCGCCGCTTCACCGGCTGGATCGCCGCACTGTTCTCCTGGCGACGCCGGCACACCGTCGCGCCACCCGCGCCGTCGGTGCCCGCCGTCGGCGCCACGGTGCTGCCCGGCGATCACGTCGCGGTGCGCTGGGAGGGCGACCAGTTGATCGCCACCATCGAACTGATCCCCCGCCCGTTCACCCCGACGGTGCTGGTGTCCGGTGAGGCGTTCACCGACGACGTGGTGGACACCCGGCTGGTCGAACAACTGCTCGCCGCGCACTGCCCCGAACTGGAGGCCGACGTCGTCTCCGCCGGGTACCGGGTGGGCAAGACCGCACCGGCCAGCCTCGTCGCGCTCTACGAACAGGTGGTCGGGCCGTACCCGGCACCGGCGAACCGGCGCACCTGGATCGTGCTGCGCGCCGACCCCGAACGCACCCGGCGGCCGGCCCAGCGCCGCGAGTCCGGTGTCGCCGGGCTGGCCCGCTACCTGGTGGCCTCCACCACCCGCATCGCGGATCAGTTGGCCAGCAACGGTATCGATGCGCGGTGCGGGCGCAGCTTCGACGATTTCGACCGGGCCACCGAGATCAGTTTCGAACGCGAGTCGTGGTCGTCGATCAAGGGCCGCAGCACGTTCACCGCGGCGTATGTGGCGCCGGGTGGGCCGAACGTCTGGTGGTCGGCCCGCGCCGACCACACCATCACCCGGGTGCGCATCCGCCCCGGTGCCGCACCCACCACCACGGTGCTGCTGACCACGCTGGCCAATCCGGCCACCCCGCGCGGGTTTTCGTGCCTGTTCGGTGGGCAGCGGGCCGCGCTGCTCGGACAGAGCCCGGTCACCGACCGGCATTACGAACTGCCGATCGGCTCGGCGGGGGTGCTGGTGGGCGAGACGGCCGACCGCTACCCGGTGTACATGCCGTTCGACGACGTGGATGTCAGCATCAACCTGGGTGACGCGCGGCTGTTCACCCAGTTCGTCATCCGGTCGGCCGCAGCCGGGGGCGTGGTGACGCTGGGCCCGCAGTTCCGCGAGTTCGCCGGCTTCGTCAACGGCCGGATCGGCACCGAGGCCAAGGTGACGTGGCCGAACGCCACCACCTACCTCGGACCGCATCCCGGGGTCGGACGAGTCGTGTTGCGTAGCAACTTCATCGGCACACCGCGGCACTCTCAGTTGCCGATTCGGTTGATCAACCCGCGTGAGGAGAGCCGCTACCAGATGGCGCTGGAGGGGGTATGACCGCCAACGAGGTGAAGGTCGTCACCGCCGACCTGAGAGGCCTGGCGGGGGCGATGCGTGCGGTGTTCTGGTACCAGCCGGACGCGCAGGCCATGCCGCCGGACCAGTTGCCGTTGGCCATCACGGCGACCGCGAATTTGAACGACAACGCCGCTGAGCTGGCGCAGTATCAGAAACTCGCGGAGGCCCAGGGCCATCGGCTCGCCGAGATGCTCGACTCGGCCGCGAAGGCCTACGACGAGGTCGACGAGAAGTACAAGACCACGCTCGACGATCCGCAGCGGCACGCGGCGGTCGAGGGCATCACCTTGTCCCCGCCGTCCACACCGCTGCCCCCGGTACCCCAGGCATCGCCGGCGCCGAAGGCCCTGGATGCCGGCGGCTACAGCAATATCGAGCAGACCCACATGCAACTGCTCAGCGGTAGCGACGCCTCGTTGCGGGCCGCCGCCGTGCAGTGGGACCTGGCCGCCGACAGCGCCGAGGGCGCCCGACCACCGAAGAACACCTCAGACTGGGAGGGTGAGGCCGCCGACGCCGCCCACCGGCGGCTCGACGAGTACGGCGACTGGTGCACCGAACTGGGCGCGGCGTGGCGGCGATTGGCCGACGCCGCCAACAAGATCGCCGACGCGCACGTCACCGCGGTGACCGAGCACACGCCGCTCTATCTCCAGTACCTCGCCGCCAAGCAGGCCCTGGCCCGGTTGCTGGCCGAGGGCGACGCCAGGTCCCAAGTCCAGGCCCAGCATGTGCAGGCCGAGATGGCGAAGCTGCAGCAGGCCTCCGACGAGGTGCGGCAGAACTACGCCGGGCAGGCCACCTTCGACCAGGTGAAGGTGGAAAAGCCCGGGTTCGCCTCATCCGGCGGGACCGGTGGGGGCACCACATCGGGCTCCGGCAGCGGCGGCGGTGGCGGTGGCGGTAACCCGGGCGGCGGTGCCGGCCAGCCTCTCGGGTCACCGCAGCCGCCGTCGGCGCCGGTGAGCCCGCAGGGCGCCGATCCGCTGTCGACCGGGCAGTCACCGTCGAGCTCCGCCGGATCAGGCGGCAGCCCATCGGGTTCCGGCGGCAGCCCGGCCGGAAAGGGCGGTGGCGGCTCCCCCGCCGGCGGCGGGTTGCCGTCCGGGGGCGGGCTGCCAGGAGGTGGACTGCCCGATGGTGGGTTGCCCGACCCGGCGCTGGACGACCCGGGCGTCAGTCCCGCCGGTGCCGGTGGCGGCTCGGGTGGCGGCGCCGGCGGTGGTGGCGGCGCACCCGGCATGCCGCTGCAGCCCAGCGTCGGCGCCGAGACGGTCGGCCCAGCACCCGGTGGCGCCCGCGGCGGTGGCTCGGGTGCCATCCCGGCCTCGGCCATGGGCGGCGGGATGGGTGGCATGGGCCACGGCGGCGCCCAGCCCGGCAAGGAGAAACGGCGCGATCCCAACCTCGCCCCCGACGAGGACCTCTATACCGAGGACCGCCCTTGGACCGAGGGCGTCATCGGGGCACGCAAGCGCCGTGACACCCCGGACAAGGACCAGAAGTGAGCCTCGAACCGACCGACGACATGCATCCCCAGGTGGCCGCCGTGCTGCGCCAGGCCAGCCGCCTGCAGGATCTGATGGACAGTCAACTGCACAAGATGGCCAGCGAATCCTTCACGGCGGCAGACGAATCCGAGACCGTGGAGGTAACCCTCAACGGTCACCACCATCTGGTCGACGTCTACTTGTCCGACGGTGTGCTGCGGCTGGGGTCCGACACGGTGTCCCACCGGCTCAACGAGGCGCTGCACAATGCCACCGAGGTGGCCAGTGATTCCATTGCCGCCGACCAGGATCGGCTCAACGAGGCGATCGCCGAGATCACCGACGGCGATTAGACCACCAGCACGCCATCGGATTCGACGCCGACCCGGACCCGCTGCCCCACGGTGAACGACTCACCACCGCTGACCTGGGCCAGCACCGTCGCCCCGGCCTCACTCCCCGCAAGGGCCACCCGGACCCGAGACACCGCCCCGAGGAACGAGACAGACTGCACGACACCCGATCCCGTCGCTTCGCTCGCCCCCGCCGCAAGCCGCACGGACTCCGGTCGAACCAGTGCCGTCCCCGCACCGGTCACCGATCCGGGCAGCGCCGGAACAGCCTTGCCCCACAACAGCACCTGGCCGTCGATGACCTCAGCCGGAACGCGGTTGCTCAGCCCGACGAACTCGGCCACGAACGGCGTGGCCGGTGCCGTGTACAGGTCGGCGGGGGCGGCCAGCTGCTCCAACCGGCCGGCGTTCATCACCCCGACCCGGTCGGCGACGGCCAGCGCCTCCTCCTGGTCGTGTGTGACGAACAGCGTCGTGATGCCGACTTCCTGCTGGACCCTTCGGATCTCGTCCCGCAACTGGGTGCGCACCTTGGCATCCAGGGCCGAGAGCGGCTCGTCGAGCAGCAGCACCCTGGGCCGGATCGCCAACGCACGGGCCAGCGCGACCCGCTGCTGCTGGCCACCGGAGAGCTCACCGGCGTAACGGTCCGACTGAGCCGCCAGACCCACCAGCTCCAGCATCTCCAGTGCGCGAACCTGCCTGTCCCGCTTGGACATCCCGCGCATCTTCAGGCCGAACGCGACATTGTCCCGCACCGTCAGGTGCGGGAACAGGCTGTACGCCTGGAACACCATCCCGATGTCGCGTTTGTTCGCCGGTACCCGGCTGATATCCCGGCCGTCGACCCAGACACTGCCCGCAGTCGCCTCGTCGAGCCCGGTCAGGATCCGCAGCGCGGTGGTCTTACCGCAGCCCGACGGGCCGAGCAGCGCGACCAGCTGGCCCGGCTCCATCCGCAAGGTGAGCCCGTCGAGTGCCCGCACCGGCCCGTAGTGGCGGCTCAGGTCCCTCAACTCCACCGCGACACCGGCCGTCATCCGCGGCGCCCCCTTCTCGTCACCAATGAAAGCACCAACAACAGAACGAAACCGAAGATGAGGGTGGCCAGCGAGGCGGCCACCGAGGTGGGGCCGTCGGCCTTGCCGATCGTCACGATCTGCACGGGCAACGTCATGAATCCCGACAGCGAGGCCACGGTGTACTCGCCGAGCACCACGGCGATCGAGATGAACGCCGCCGCCAGGATGCCCGACCAGATGTTGGGCACGATCACCCGCACGATGGTCGTGAACCACCCGGCTCCCAGTGAGCGCGCCGCCTCCGCGAGGGTGGTCAGGGCGATCGACGACAGCGCCGCGTCCAAGGCGCGGTAGGCGAACGGCAGCACCAGCACGATGTAGACGAAGGTCAGGGTGAGTGCCGATTCGCCGAGCAGATAGGTGACCCACAGATAGACGTTGCGCAGACCGACCACGATCACCAGCGCCGGAATGGTCAACGGCAGCAGGCACAGGAACTCGACGAGCCTGCGCGCCCACGGGGTACGCAACCGAACCCAGATCATCGTCGGCACCAGCACCGCGAGCATCGCCGCGACCGTCAGCACCGCCAGCAGCACCGAGGTGACGATGGAGGTGACCAGTTCGTCGTCGGTGACCAGGCTGTGCCAGGCCGCCGGCGTGCGGCCGCCGCCGCCGAGAGGATCCCTGGTGGAGAAATCGGCCATCGCATAGAGCGGCAGCAGGAAGAACAGGCCGAACAACACCCACAGCGCGCCGCGCACCGCCTTCGTCATGTCAGCCACCGCGCGGTCCGCCGCACCAGGGCGTTGTAGGCCACCATCACGACGGCGACGACGACGATCATCTCCAGCGCCAGCGCATAGGCGAAACCGGATTGCCCGAGCACCACCTCACTGGTCAGTGCGGCCCTGATGAGCAACGGCACGATCGGGCTGCCCTGGCTGACCAGTGCCGCGGCGGTCGCGTACGCGGCAAAAGCGTTGGCGAACAACAACAGCAGTGACCCGAGAAAGGCGGGGGTCAACAGCGGGACACCCACCTCGCGCCAGTAGCGCCATGGCCCGGCGCCCAGGCTGACGGCGGCCTCACGCCATTGCACGCGCAGGCCCTCCAGCGCAGGCAGGAACACGATCACCATCAACGGGATCTGGAAGTAGCTGTACACCAGGATCAGTCCGGGCAACCCGTAAAGCCAGCCCGAGCCGGCGAGATCCCAGCCGAAGGCCTGCTGCGCCCACACTGTCAGCACACCGTTCAGTCCGATGGTGGCCAGGAACGCGAACGCCAGTGCGACACCACCGAACTGGGCCAGCACACTGCACAACGACAGCACCACCCGGCGCACCAGCGAACCCGGCGAACTACCGGCGATCAGCCAGCACAACAGGGCCCCGAACACCGCGCCGATCAGTGCGGTGCTGCCGGACAGCAGCAGGCTGCGGCCCAGCGCCGCCAGCGGTGCTTCGCTGAACAGCGCGGTGAGCCGCTCCGGTGAGAAGCGGCCGTCCACGACGAATGCGTTCACCAGCACCGTCGCCGTCGGGATGATCAGGAACACGGTCACCACCACCAGGAACGGCAGTAGGGGCAGCACCTCGCGTACGCGACGCACCGGTGTCAACCGATCGCCTTGGCCCAGTTGGCTTTCAGATAGTCGGTGGCCTTCTTGTTCTGCTCCACGGAGACGAAGGCCGCCGCACCGTCCACCGGCGGCAGGGTGCCGTACGTCGCCCGGTCGATGCTGCCCTTGGTCACCATCGAGTCGGCCCGCACCGGCCGGGCCCCGCCGGCCAGGTACAGGTTCTGTCCTTCGTCGCTGTACAAGAATTCCTGCCACAGCCGGGCCGCCGCCGGGTGCGGAGCCTCGGCGTTGATGGCCTGGAAGTAGTACCCGGCCACCGCGGCGTTGTGCGGAATGACCACCTTCCAGGTGGGTACCTTCTTGGCCTGCGCGACGTTGAGGTAATCCCAGTCGATCACCACCGGCGTCTGCCCGGAGGCGATGGTGGCCGGCGTCGGATCCACCGGAAGGAAGTTGCCCGCCTGGTTGAGTTTGTGGAAGAACTCGACGCCGGGGGCGATATCGTCCGGCGAACCGCCCTGGGCCACCGCGACCATCATCACCCCGGAGAACGCGGCGCCGGCCTGCGTCGGGTCGCCGTTGAGCGCCACCTTGCCCTTCAGCTCGGGCTTGAGCAGGTCGTCCACGCCGGCGATGACACCGACCTTGGCGGAGTCGTACCCGATCGACATGTAGCCGCCGTAGTCGTTGACCCACCGGCCGTCCGGGTCCTTGAAGGAGTCGGAGATCTCGGCGAAATGCTCCACCTTGTACGGCGCGAACATGCCGGTGTTGGCCAACGCCACCGACTGGCCCAGGTCGAACACGTCGGGTGCGGTGCTGCGGCCCTTCTGCTGCTGGGCGGCGCTGATCTCTTCCTGGCTGCTGGCTCCGGGCTGGGCCGAGTTGACCTTGATGCCGTACTTGGCGGTGAAGGCCTCGATGATGGCGCCGTAGTTCGCCCAATCCGGCGGCAGGGCGATGACGTTGAGTTCGCCTTCCTTCTTGGCCGCCTCGACCAGGCCGTCCATCCCGCCGAAATCTGCGGACGAGGTCGCGGTGCTCGCCGCGGCGCCGCCCTGCCCGTCCTTCTTCTCGGGCGGCGCGCAGGAGGTGACCAACCCCGCGGCAAGCAGCGCGGCGGCGGTCATCGCCAGCAGACCCGACGTGTTCAGCCCAGATTTCTTCATGCGCAAACCCTCCGTTGAGCAGACGGCCGGCCGGTGACGCGCCGGTGTCGCGAACCGCCTGTGGCGATGAACCTGCAATGAACGCAGACCGACCCTACCGGCGCGTTCGGGTCTGTGACGGGTCTTCACGAAATGCCGGGCGGCGGTGGGCGCGACAGGTGATCCGGCGTGCCGCCGCGGCCGGAATCGGCATTTGCGCAGGTCGGCACATACCATCGGGGGGTGGGTGAACGCGAGGCCCCAGATCCGGGGGCGCACGGGACCGCCGATCCGGCCGATGCCGGCGGCGCGAACGGTGCCGGCCATCCGGGCTGGACGGGGCACAACGCCAGCGTGTGGGATGACCCGCGGCTCTACGAGCCGGTGGCCGCGCCACCGGAACCGCAGACCGGGCCCTTCGATGCGTTCAACACCGGGACGTGGACGTTCAAACCTCCGCCGACGCCCTGGTATCGCACCCGGCAGGCGACCCTGGCCCTGCTGGCGCTCGGCGCCGCGGCCGTCGCGCTGGTGGTGTCGGTCGTGCTACTGGCCTTCTCCGGCTCGAGCGACGACGAACCGGTGGACCCGGTGAGCACCACACCGAGTTCGACGCCCACCACCACCCCGCTGTCGACCGAGCCGCCGGCACCGCCTCCTCCCCCGCCACCACCGCCGCCGCCCCCGCCGGAGGAGCCGGCGCCCGAACAGTCCTGGCCGGCGCCGCGGCAGCGCAGTGAGCCGCCACCCAAACCCAGGATCAACGTGACCCGGCCGCCGATCAGCGTTGCGCCGCAACCCAGGACAGCACGATGACCGCGCCGGGCGCGCAGTGGGCGCAGTCCTTCGCCGCGGCGCCCGTGGCCGCCCTCGCCACCGCGGCCGACGGTGTCCCGCATCTGGTGCCGGTGGTGTTCGCCGTCAGCGGCGACACGATCTACACCGCGGTGGACGCGAAGCGGAAGTCGACCAAGCGGTTACGGCGACTGGCCAATATCGAGGCCAACCCGCGGGTGAGCCTGCTGGTCGACCACTACACCGACGATTGGACGCAGTTGTGGTGGGTGCGCGCCGACGGAACCGCCGAAATCCACCCGCACGGTGAACAGATGGCGATCGGTTACGCGTTGCTGCGCGCCAAGTACCGGCAATACGAGCGGACCGCGCTCGACGGTCCGGTGGTGGCGATCGCCGTACAGCGCTGGTCGTCCTGGCACGCGTGAGCCGAAACGAAAGTGGGGCCCCCGGTGCGGGTGCCCCACTTTCGTCTCGGCATGACCTGCTCGGCCTACAGCAGGCCGAGCAGTTGCAGATCGGTGATGTACTTGACGATCACCGGGGCGTTGACATGCGGAATGTCTTTGTCCGGGCCGATTTTCGCTTCTTGCACGGCAGCCCGGAAGACATCGGTCGGCGCGATCGAACCCTGCACCGGTGTCTCCGGACGCTGGTAGTTGTGCAGCAGCGGTAGCAACGACGCCTGCCGCTGCTTGTCCGGCAACGACCGCAGCGCGGTCTCGAACCGCGCCAGCCACTTTCCGTACTCACCGACGCGTTCGATCTTGTAACCGGCGTCGATCAGCCAGTCGACGAAGGTGTCCATGCCGATGCCGTCGTCGTACGGGTTCATCACGTGGTAGGTCTCGAAGGCTCCCCCCGATTCGAGTGCCACGTGCTCACCGAGCGTCGAGATAGCCTCCGCGATGAACTCCACCGGCAGCCCGTCGTAATGCGCGCGCTGCCGCTGACCGTCGGGGCCCAGCTCGTAGAACGACTCGGGCGCAATGCCGGTCGCCACGAGGCTGAACATCATCCGGGTGAACATGTCCGGCAGGTTGAGCTGGCCGGCGTAGCTGGTGTCAGCCAGGATCATGTCGCAGCGGAACACCGAGACCGGCAGCCCGGCCAGATCGTGGGCTTCCCGCAGTAATACCTCACCGGCCCACTTGCTGGTGCCGTAACCGTTGGCGTAGTTGTCGTTGATCGCGCGCACCGCGCTCATCACCCGGACGTCGGCATCCTCGACGAACTTGCCCGGCTCGATCTGGTCACCGACGCCGATCGTCGACACGTAGACGAACGGCTTGATCGTGGTGGTCAACGCGATCCGGATCAGTTCGGCGGTGCCCAGGGCGTTGGGGCCGAACAGCTCGCTGTAGGGCAGCACGTGATTCACCAGCGCCGCCGGGTCGACGATCAGGTCCACCGTGTCGGCGAGGCGCTGCCAGGTGGCCTTATCCAGCCCCAGGTCGGCTTCGCCCTTGTCCCCGGCGATGACCTCCAAATGATCGGCGGCCAAGTCCCGATAGTGCGCAAGGAGTTTCGGGTCACCGGTATCGAAGGTCTTGTCGAGACGGGCCCGGGCCTCTTCGTTGCTGCGCGCCCGGACCAGGCAGATCAGCTTGCCGTCCACCAGGTCCATTCGCTCCAGCCACTCCAAGGCCAGGTAGCGGCCCAGGAAGCCGGTGGCACCGGTCAGCAGAACCGTGCGCACCTCGCCGTTCACCTTCGGAAGTGACGGTGCCGCAGCCAATGTCGCGGCGTCGATGAACTTGTCGAGCGTCAGGTCGGCGGCGTGGACCTCGGTGACACCGGCGCCGTGGACCGAACTGAAGGTCGGGCGCTTGTCACCGCCGGCGCGCCGCGTCTCGATGTGCGCGGCGATGGTCGCCAGGTCGGAGGTGGGACTGACGATCACCGACACCGGCACCTCGACACCGAAGATCTCCTGCAGAAGATTCCCGAAGGTCAACGCCGACAACGAGTCCCCACCCAGATCGGTGAAGTGCGCATCGGGTGCCACGTCGGCGGTCGCGGCGCCCAGCAGCGCCGCGGCGGCGCGTGACACCGTCTCGAGGACGGGCGCGTCCGCGCCTTCGGCCCGCAGCGCCCGTAGTTCGCGGGCCTGCCCGTCGGCCAGCTCCGCGTACAGCTCCTCCAGCGCGGGACCGTAGTGCGCCTTGAGCTTGGGCCAGGCCAGCTTGCGGATACCAGTCAGCAGACCGTTCTCCACGGTGAAAGGCGTTGTCTCGATGAGGAAATCACGTGGCACCTCGTAGGACTGCAGGTCCTGCGCCCTTGCGACATCCTGCAGTGACTCGACGATGGCGCGCTTGAGGGCGGCCTCGTCGGTGAACTTCACCAGGGCATCCTCGGTCGGCACCACCACCGCCAGCAGGTAGGGCTGGGCGCTGTTGCCGTAGACGTAGATCTGCCGGATCAGCGGGCTGTTGTTGCTGAAGGCGGCTTCCAGCTTGGCCAGCGTGACGAATTCGCCCTGGGCGAGCTTGAGCACGTTGTTGCGCCGGTCCACGTAGCGGATCTCGTCGGGCCCGAGCTCGGCGACGATATCGCCGGTCCGGTAGAACCCGTCCTCGTCGAACACCCCGGCGGTGACCTCCGGCCGCTTGTAATAGCCGGGGAACAGGTTGACGGTCTTCACCAGCAGCTCGCCGCGTGGATGCGGTTGATCGGTCCCGTAGTAGCCGAGCTCGGGCACGTCCACCAACTTGTAGTCGATGGTGGGCGGGCGCTGCACCCGGCCGTCGAAGAACACCATGCCGGCCTCGGTCGAGCCGTAGCCCTCGCGCAGGTGGATGCCGAGGAAGTGCTCGACCCACGCCTTCAGGGCATCGGTGATGGGGGCCGAACCCGTCATCGCATCCACGTAGCGACCGCCGAGGAGGTTCTCCCGCATGTCGGCGAGCACATCGTCCTCGTCCGCGCCGTGTGCGGTGCGGCTCTGGAATTCCTGGTAGAGCATCTCCCAGACGCGCGGCACGAAGTTCAGCTCGGTGGGACGGGACAGCGCCAGGTCTTCGAGCAGCGTGGACAGATCGGCACGGGCGGCGAAGTAGCAGGTGCCGCCGGCGGCCAGCGTGAGGTACAGGATGCCGCGCCCCATCACGTGGCTCATCGGCATGAAGTTGAGGTTGATCGACGCGACGCTCGGGCCGAACCACGACTCGCTGGAACGCTGCCAGAACGAGGTGACCTGGCTTTCCAGGTACATCGCACCCTTGGGCGCTCCGGTGCTGCCCGAGGTGTAGATGAGCAACGACAGCGGGTTCGGGTCGTCGGTGCTCGGGGCCGGGGCCTGCGGCAGGTCGGCTCCGCGAGCCAGCACCTCGGCCAGGGTTTCCACGGTGACGCCGGCCGGCAGCGCCGCCGCGGCGGCGGCCAGGGCTTCGCGGTGGTCGTCGACCTGCGGGTGGTAGTCGAAGACGACGATGCGCTCGGGGGCGTGACCGGTGCGCGCGAGCTCGACGGCCTCGTCGACGTAGTCGACGCTGGCGGCGATGACCCGCGGCTCGGTCTCGGTGAGGATCGGGGCCAGCGCCGACGCCGTCGAACTGGACTGCAGCGGAACCGACACCGCACCCACCTGACCGAGCGCGGTGTCGATGACGGTGTAGTCGGCGCTGGTGAAGCCGAGAATGGCGACCCGATCGCCGGTTTGCAGGCCGGTGGAGTGCAGGGCCGCGGCGGCCGCCCGGACCCGGTCCCACAGCTGCGCGTAGGTGATGGTCTCGAATCGAGGCAGCAGCGCGGCGGTGGTTCGGCCGGTCGCCGGATCGGTGACGAATTCGACGGCGCGCTGTCCCAGCGCGGGGCGCTGCGCATAGCCCTGCAGCACGGTCTTGACGATCTGCGGCAATCTGATACCCGGGGCCTCGGCGGCCTTCGCTACGGCCGGATCGGGCCGCGCCGCGGCGAACTCGGGATCATTGGCGGTCAAGTCGGCGATGCGGCGTTCGAGCCGTTCGTCTTGGATATCGGTCGGCATCACGGAACCTCTAAAACGTTGGTATTTCAAGGCAAATCTGGGGTGAGCGCACCATTGGGCTCTATATGAACGACGAGTGGGCGGACGGGCGAATTCCCGTTTGAGCTGTCAATGCGCTGAGAAAAGCCCGGCCACCGTCATCGCGGGGCGGTGACCAGGCTTTCCGATCTCAGAGCAGGCCGAGCAGTTGCAGATCGGTGATGTACTTCACGATCACCGGTGCGCTGACATGCGGAATGTCCTTGTCGGGACCGATTTTCGCCTCTTGCACCGCCGCGCGGAACACGTCGGTCGGCGCCATCGCCCCGTTCACCGGGACACCCGGCTGCTGGTAGTTGTGCAGCAGCGGCAACAGCGACGCCTGCCGCTGCTTGTCCGGCAACGCGCGCAGTGTCGTCTCGAAGCGATCCAGCCACTCGGCATAGTCGTCGACGCGTTCGATCTTGTAGCCGGCCTCGACGAGCCAGTCGACGAAGGTGTCCATGCCGATGCCGTCGTCGTACGGGTTCATCACGTGGTAGGTCTCGAATCCGTCGTCGACATGCGCACCGAGGGTCGCGATCGCCTCGGCGATGAACTCCACCGGCAACCCGTCGTAGTGGGCCCGCTGCCGGTTGCCTTGGGCGTCAAGCTGATTGAACGACTTCGGCGCCACACCGGTGGCCACCAGGCTGAACATCATCCGGGTGAACATGTCCGGCAGGTTGAGCTGGCCGGCGTAGCTGGTGTCGGCCAGGATCATGTCGCAACGGAACACCGACACCGGCAGCCCGGCCAGGTCGTGGGCTTCCCGCAACAGCACCTCACCGGCCCACTTGCTGGTGCCGTAACCGTTGGCGTAGCTCTCGTCGACCACCCGGGTGGCGCTGATGGTGCGGATGTCGGCGTCCTCGACGAACTTGCCGGGCTCGATGCCCCAACCGACGCCGATGGTGGACACGTAGGCGAATCGCTTGATCTTGGTGGTCAAGGCAATCCGGATCAGTTCGGCGGTGCCGAGGGCGTTGGGCCCGAACAGCTCGCTGTAGGGCAGCACGTGATTCACCAGCGCCGCCGGGTCGACGATGAAGTCGACGGTATCGGCGAGCCGCTGCCAGGTGGCCTTGTCCAGCCCGAGGTCGGCTTCGCCCTTGTCCCCGGCGATGACCTCCAGGTGATCGGCGGCCAGTTCCCGGTAATGCGCAAGGAGTTTCGGGTCTCCCGAGTCGAAGGTCTTGTCGAGACGCGCCCGGGCCTCTTCGTTGCTGCGCGCCCGGACCAGGCAGATCAGCTTGCCGTCCACCAGGTCCATCCGCTCCAGCCACTCCAGCGCCAGGTAGCGACCCAGGAACCCGGTGGCACCGGTCAGCAGAACCGTACGAATCTCGGCATCCGGACCCGGAAGTGCCGGTGCCGCAGCCAGTGTGGCGGCGTCGATGAACTTGTCCAGCGTCAGATCGGCGGCGTGGACCTCGGTGGCGCCGGCGCCGTGGACCGAACTGAAGGTCGGGCGCTTGTCACCGCCGGCGCGCTGCGTCTCGATGTGCGCTGCGATGGTCGCCAGGTCGGAGGTGGGGCTGACGATCACCGACACCGGCACCTCGACGCCGAAGATCTCCTGCAGCAGATTCCCGAAGGTCAACGCGGACAACGAATCCCCACCCAGATCGGTGAAGTGCGCATCGGGTGCCACGTCACTGCTCGCCGCGCCCAGCAGTGCGACGGCCGCACGGCTGACGGTCTGCAACACCGGCGCGTCGGCACCGTGCTGACGCAGGGCCTGCAACTCGTTGGCCTGCCCGTCGGCGAGTTCGGCGTACAGCCCCTCCAGCTCGGCTCCGTAGCGTTCCTTGAGCTTGGGCCAGGCCAGCTTGCGGATACCGGTCAGCAGGCCGTTCTCCACGGTGAAAGGCGTTGTCTCGATGAGAAAATCACGGGGGATCTCGTAGGACTGCAGGTCGGCGGCGCGGGCGGTGTCCTTGAGCGACTGGGCGATGTCGGCCTTGCTCACCGTCGGGTCGGTGGGTACCACGACGGCCAGCAGGTAGGGCCGGGCGCTGTTGCCGTAGATGTAGATCTGCCGGATCAGCGGGCTGTTGGTGAAGGCGGCCTCCAGTTTGGAGACGGTCACGAACTCGCCCTGGGCCAGCTTGAGCACGTTGTTGCGCCGGTCCACATAGCGCACCTCGTCGGGCCCGAGCTCGGCGACAATGTCACCGGTGCGGTAGAAGCCATCCTCGTCGAACATCTGCGCGGTGATCTCGGGGCGCTTGTAGTAGCCGGGGAACAGCTGGGTGGACTTCACCAGCAGCTCGCCGCGCGGGTGCGGGACGTCGGTCAGCCGGTAGCCGAGCTCGGGCACGTCGACCAGCTTGTACTCCAGCACCGGCGGCCGGGTGATCCGGCCGTCGACGAAGACCGAGCCGGCCTCGGTGGATCCGTAGCCCTCCAGCAGGTGCTGCTCCAGCAGCCGCTCGACCCAGGCCTTCAGCTCGGGCGAGATGGGCGCGGACCCGGTGAGTGCGCTGACGTAGCGCCCACCGAGCAGGTTCTCCCGCATGTCGGCGAGCACCGTGTCCTCGTCGGCGCCATGACTGGTGCGGCTCTGGAATTCCTGAAAGAGCATGTCCCAGATGCGGGGGACGAAGTTGAGCTGCGTCGGCCGGGTCAGTGCCAGATCGTCCAGGAAGGTGGACAGGTCGGCACGGGCGGCGAAGTTGACGGTGCCACCGGACGCGAGCGCGCCGTACAGGATGCCGCGCCCCATCACGTGGCTCATCGGCATGAAGCTCAGCACGATCGAGGGCACCTTGCCTTGGCTGTCGTCCCAGTGCGCGTTGGCGGCCGGGCGCCAGATGTTGGTGACCTTGCTCTCCAGGTACATCGCGCCCTTGGGTGCGCCGGTGCTGCCGGAGGTGTAGATGAGCAGGGCCAGCGGGTCGTCGTCGGGGCCGACGACCCCTTCGATGTCGGGAAGTGCGGCGCCGCGTTCGAGGACGTCGGCGAGCGGTTCGACGCTGACGCCGGAGCCGAGCCGGGCCTGCGCGGCCGCGACGGCCTCACGCTGGTCGTCGACCTCGGGGTGATAGTCGAAGACGACGAGATGTGCGGTCTGCGCGCTCTCGGCGAGGGCGACGGCGTCGTCGAGGTAGTCGATGCTGGTGGCGATCAGCACGGGTTCGGTCTCGGCGACGATCGGCTGCAGCGCGGCGACGGTCGCGCTGGTCTGCAGCGGCACGGAGACGGCGCCGAGTTGGGTCAGGGCGGTGTCGACGGTGGTGTAGTCGACGCTGGTGAAGCCGAGGATGGCGACCCGATCGCCGATGCGCACCGGGTGGTCGTGCCAGGCGTTGGCGATGGCTTGGACGCGGTCCCACAGCTGCTTGTGGCTGATGGTCTCGAAGCGGGGCAGCAGCGCGGCCGTGGTCCGACCGGTTGCCGGGTCGGTGACGAATTCGACGGCCCGCTGACCGAGGGCGGGCCGGTCGCCGTAGCCCTGCAGCACGGTCTTGACGACGGCGGGCAGGCGCAGCCCGGGGTCGTCGACGGCGGCGATGACCTCGTCGCTCGGGGCGGCCGCGGCGAACTGCGGGTCGGTGTCGTACAGGTGGGTGAGGCGGCGTTGGAAACGCTCGACGCTTACGTCGTTGGTCATGTGAAACCCCCGAATAACTCTTGCGATCAGTGCGGAATCTTTTGGTGCTATCTGCCGGTCTCAGTGGCCGGTACCCGAAACAACGTTAGCAAAACTAAAGATATGCCCCGCGACGCACGGCTACCAGGGTGCTGTGAGCAAGAACACCGATGATCGGTGCGCCGGCCTGCCATTCAGCGAACTCACAGGGACCGCGGCGCGGAATGCCAGCTAACGCGGTGCGGGTTCCTTACGAGCTTCCAACTGGGCCTCATAGGCCCCCTCGTCGCGCCCCAGCGCGATGGTGGCGGCCGTCATCGCGACCACCGCCAGCGTCAGCACGATGGCCTCCCAGCCGTTGGCGTCCAGTTGCTCGCCGAGGACGAAGGCACCCAGGAGCACCGCGGCCAGCGGTTCGATCACGATCATGGTCGGCACCGAGGTCTGCAACGACCCGGCGTGAAAGGCCGACTGCTGCAGCAGGGTGGCCACCACACCGAGCGCCACCAACACATACGGCACCGGGGTGGCCAGCACCTGCGCCACACTGTTGCGCGCGAGCAGGTGCGTCAGCACCTTCGTCATGACCGCCACCATGCCGAACAGCACCCCGACCCCGACTGCCAGCAGCACGGCGCGTTGCGCGCCCGGCCTGCGCACCGCGATCACCACACATGCGATCACGAGCAGGAAGCTGATCACCACGACGACGGTGATCTGCCGGGCCGACGCGATGTGTTCGTTGGCCCGCGGATGAGCCAGCAGGATGAACACCGCGAGCGCGACGGTGAGCAGGATGGCCCACAGCCATTCACCGCGGGTGACCTTGCGATGCGCCATGCGGGCACTCAGCGGCAGTGCGAACAGCAGCGCCGACACCAGCAGCGGCTGGACCACCAGCAGCGAGCCGTGGGCCAGTGCCAGCGCCTGGAAGACGAACCCGGCGACGGCGGCGGCGGTTCCGGCCCACCACAGCGGCCGGCGCAACAGGGTGGCGACCATGACGGTGCTCACCCCGTGCTCCGGGGGAACGTCGAGGGTGGCGCGCTGGCGCACCACGATGCCGACAGCGGCGAAGATCGCGGCGCACAGGGCGAACAGCACCACCAGGGCGGGGCCTAGCACGCCACAACCCTAGGGGTTCCGCGGGCCGCGCGCCTAAGGGTGCGGTCAGGAGGCTGGTCAGACGGCTCCGAGCCGGGTCAGCTCACGGAATGAAGGCCGGCATCGAGTCCCAACCACGCACCGTCGACGTCGGCGACAGCGCGGCGTTGGGCAGGTCGACCTCCCATTCCGGGAAGCGCTTGAGGATCTCCTCCAGCGCGATGCGGCCTTCCAAGCGAGCCAGCGCGGAGCCCAGGCAGTAGTGCGTGCCGACGCTGAAGGCCAGATGTTGGCGTGCTTCGCGGTGGATGTCGAACACTTCCGCGTCGGGCGGGTACTGGCGGCTGTCCCGCACCGCGGCGCCGATGAGCAACATCATCACGCTGCCTTCGGGCACGTTCCGGCCGTAGTACTCGACATCGCGGGTGACGTAGCGGGCGACGTGTGGTGCGGGTGGCTCGAACCGCAGCAGTTCCTCGATGGCCTGCGGGATGAGCTCGGGCTGCGCCGCCAGCTGGCGGCGTTGGTCGGGATGCTCGGCAAGGACCTTGGCCGCCCAGCCGATCAGCCGGGTGGTGGTCTCGTTGCCTGCGCCGGCCACCACGTTGATGTAGATGAGCAGCTCTTCACGGGTCAGCTTGCGGGTCACGCCGTGCTCGTCGGTGAATTCGACGTTGAGCAGTTCGGTCATGATGTCGTCGGACGGGTTGTCCTTGCGCCAGTCGATGTAGGCCTCGAAGATCGAACCGTCCACCAGTCCCTCTTTGGCCGCCTTCATCGGCTGGCCGGCCTCGGTGCGCAGCTGGTCGTTGCCGTGATCGCGGATCATCTCCTGGTCGTCTTCGGGGATGCCGAGCAGCGCGCTGATCACCCGCATCGGCATGACGGCGCCGAAGTCGGTGATGAAGTCGAGCTTGCCGGCGCCGACCAGCGGGTCGAGGCTCTGCGCGCAGAATTCGCGGATCTTGGGTTCCAGGGCGGCGATCTTGCGCGGTGTGAACATCCGGGCCAACAGCTTGCGGTGGGTGGTGTGGATCGGTGGATCTTCGAAGATGAGGGCGCCCGACGGTATGTCGATATTCGCCTTGATGAGTTCGATGATGGCGCCACGGGCGGAGCTGAACGTCTCGTGGTCGATCAGCGCCTTGTTGACGTCCGCGAACCGGCTCAGCGCGTAGAAGTCGAACGCCTCGTTGTAGTAGAGCGGCGCCTCGTCGCGCAGCCGGGCGAAGGCCGGGTACGGGTTGGCGTTGATCTCCACGTCGTAGGGGTCGAAGTAGATGTCACTGGCCGCGTCGACAGTCGTCACTGATCACTCACCTTCTCCGGCATCACCCGATTACTTACTCGCGTAAGTTACGCGGATCACCACCACCAAGGCAAGAGTGGGCAAACCGTTTCCGTGCGGTCAGGTCGACGCGCGCTGGATCAGATGCGCGACGTTCGCACTGCTGGGTTCCCGACCGCTGGGGTAACCGAGTTCGGACATCATCGCCGCGACCGAGACCTCCACGATCGTCTTGGCGTCCAGCCCCACCGACGTCAACGGCGGCGCGCTCACGGCACCGAGGGGGATCGCGTCGACACCCATCACCGCGAGGTCCTGCGGGCAGCGCAGGCCCGCCTCCCGGATACCGTGCAGCACCACCAGCGCCACCTCGTCGCTCTGCGCGCAGACCGCCGTCACCCCGGCCCGCACCCATTCGCGCACCACGTCGGCCGCGTTGCTGCCGTCGGCGGCGACGGAGCCGGTGATGATCTCGGGCAGATCCCGCGCGGCCAGCCGCAGCCCGGACAGCCAGTAGTCACCCAGTGGGCGCAGTGCGGCGCTCTCGGCGTACGCGAACGCCAGCCGGCGATGCCCTTTCGACACCAGGTGCGCCACCCGCATCTCACCGATGCTCAGGTGCAGGGCGCCCATCGCGTGCAGTTGCGCGCTGCCCAGATGGATCTGCGGAATGCCCGCCCCCGCAACGGCTTCCAGCGCTGCCCCGGTCAGGGGGAACACGCTGGTGACCGCGATCGGGTTCAGGTCGGCCACCGCGTTCACCACGTTGCGGCCGTCCTCGGTCTCGAACTGCAGTGACAGCACGATGCCGTGCCTGCCGAGCTCGGTGGTCAGCCTGCTGCCCACCTCCAGCAGCAATTCGCCCAGGGAATACGGCGGCACCACGTAGAGCACCACGCCACTGCCACCGCGGGCCAGATTGCGCGCCGCCAGGTTCGGCCGATATCCGAGTTCGCGGGCGGCGGCGTGGACGGCGGCGCGGGTCTGCGCCGAGATGGTCTGGCCCTTGACGTCGTTGAGGACGTAGCTGACGGTGGCGGGTGAGACGTTGGCGAGGCGCGCGACGTCGGCTTTCGTCGGCCGAGCCGACTTGCTGGCTTCCGTCGGCCGAGCCGACTTGTTGGCTTCAGCCGGCCGAGCCGACTTCGGCTGCGCTGTCATCCGCCCATCATGGCAGGCCGCGCCGCGCTCGATCCGGCTCCTGGCGCAGCGTCAGCACCGTGCCCAGTGAGAGCGCGGCGGCGACCATCAGGTAGGCGGCCGGGGCGATGACGCTCCCGGCATTGGCGGTCAGCCATGTCACGGCGTAGGGCGTGGTGCCTCCGAAGGCCGCGACGCACACGTTGTAGCCGACCGAGAACCCGCTGTAGCGCACTCGGGTGGCGAACAGTTCCACGCCGGCGGTGACCGCCGTCGACACGTACACCGACTCGATCGCCGCCAACGCGCAGTGTGCCCCGATCGCGGCCGCCAACGACCCCGAGTTCAGCAGCAGGAAAAGCGGATACGCGAGTACGAGGAACGCCGTCGACCCCGCGATCAGCAGCGGGCGCCGGCCCACCCGGTCCGACAGCGCGGCCAGCGGCAGGATCAGCACCAGCGCCACCAGGCCGGCCAGGGTGATCGACACGAACGACGCGGTCTTGCTGTGGTGCAGCGTCTTGATCAGATAACTGGGCAGGAACGTGAAGACGACGTAGTAGCCGACATTGAAAATCAGGAACAGACCGATGACTTGCAGGATGGGCCGCCATGACGTGGTGAGCGCCTCCCGCAGTGGGCGGCCGGCGATTTCGTCGCGGGTGCTCAGCTCGGTGAATTCGGGGGTGTCGTCCAGGCGCAGCCGGATGTACAGGCCGACCAACCCCAGCGGCGCCGCCAACAGGAACGGGATCCGCCAGCCGTAGCTGTCCATGGCGCCGGCGGGCAGGGCGACCTGCAGCACGGTGACGGTGACGGACCCGAGCAGGAATCCCAGCACCCCGGACCACGCCATGAACGTCACGGTGAATCCACGCCGCGCGGGTTCGGCGTACTCGGCGAGATAGACGGCGCCGCCGCCATATTCGCCACCGGCCGAGAATCCCTGCAGACAGCGCAGTGCAAGCAGCAGCAACGGGGCCGCCACCCCGATCACGCGGTACGTCGGCAGCAGGCCGATCAGCAGCGTCGCGGCCGACATCAGCAGGATGACCAGGGCGAGGACCCGCTGCCTGCCGATGCGATCTCCCAGCGGACCGAACACCAGCCCACCCAGCGGGCGCATGAAGAACGCGGCCGCGAAGATCGCGAACGTGTTGAGCAATGCCGCCGTCTCGTCACCCGCCGGGAAGAACTGCGCGGCGATGAAGGTGGCCAGGAATCCGTAGATGGCGAAGTCGAACCATTCGACCGCATTGCCGATCGACGCGCCGATGACGGCCTTGCGTACAGCGGTGGACATGGCGACACAGGGTAACCAGGCCAGAGGTACCCGCGCGGCGTTTACCGATTAGGCGATCCGCTTAACCGCGATCATCAATCCTGCTGCGGCACTGCACAGTTCAGGCGGCATCCGCCTCATGCGCACCCGCGTCGGCGGCGCTGGCCGCCGACTTCCCCACATCCGGGGTCTTCGGCCGGGACGGCGTGGGCTCGGAGTCCGGCGCCGTCGACGCGGTCTTGTCGGTCGCGGGCGTGCGCAGTGCCGACGAGATCGCCGCGGCCGACCGCCGCAGCTGCGACGTGAGCGACGTGCGCGCCGGCTTGGGCGCCTTCGCCGTCGCGGCGGCACCGGGCTGTGTGGTGCCGGAGTCCTTCGCAGCGAGCGTGTCCGCAGGCGCGGTCTTCGCGGTGACCGCGGGCGCGGCCGTCGGCATCGCGGGTGAGTCCGGGTTCTCGGCGGGCGCCGCGGCTGCCGCCGGCGCACCGATCGGCGGCACCAGTTGGGCCGGCGTGTTCTTGCTGTAATCGCTTCGGTCGTAACCCGTTTCGATCAGTGCCCGCAGTGGTGCATCCAGCTTGTCGAGCACCGTCTTCGGCACCAGGCCGCCCAGCGGCATCAACAGCGGCAGCCGTGTGGTCGGGATCAGGTAGTAGGTGGTGTCGCCGTGCTGCTGGTAGTAGCGCGGGTCGGTCTTGTCGATGTCCGCCAGGGCGTTCTCGTCGAGGTCCTGGGTGTCGCCGTGCAGGTAGACGATCCCCAGCACCGCGTTGGCGGTGGCCAGCAGGTTCAGCGGGTACTTCGGGAAGTCGGCCCACCCGTCGTACTGGCGTGCGATGTCCACCGTGCTGCCGCCACCGGCCTGCGGGTCACGCACCACCGGGGTGGCGCCGTCGAACTTCACGTTCAGCAGCGGGATGTAGAGCCCGCGGAACCGCTCGAAGACGCCGCCGTTGGGCCGGCCCGGATTCTCCACCAGCACGTAGTTGACGCCGTTACCCGGATGGTCCCGCTTGTACGCGGTGGCCACCACCGCGCCCTGGGAGAACCCGAACACGGTGTCGCCGGGTTGCGGTTGCTCGCCGAGGGCGGCGATGCCGCGTGCCACCGACGCGCCCCAGGACGGGTCACCGAATCCGCCGTTGGAGAACGGCCCGATCGTGGCGGGGTAGTCGACGAAGGTGAAGTCGTCGGCCTCCGGTGCCGGCCGGCCGGCGCCCGTCATCATGGCGGTGGTGAACGCGAACGGCGCCGGGTGGCTGGTGGTGTCGCCGATCTTGGTGCCCTGGAGGTAGTACACGGCCGAGTTTGCCAACAGGGTCACGCCGGTCGTCGTCACCGGGGTCGCACCCATCAGCCCGACGGTGGCCAGGGCAATGCCCGTGGTCCCGACCACCCCGGTGAGCTGTTGCGCCGATCGAACGCGATGTCGCCCCCGTGAGTTCGCCACCACCAACCCCGTCCCGGCCCGACCACCAGACCCCCGGCGAGATGTTAACTCATCGAGTTTGCTGGCGAGGCCGATCGGGCAGACGGCGCCCGGACTACTCGACGGCGTCGGCGGCCGCCGGCACCGCCTTCTTCGCGTCCGACCGGGTCTTGTACAGGCTGGCCGCCGTGGTGATCACCAGGGTCACCACGATGACGCCGAGGCTGGCCAGGGTCGGGATCTCGGGCACGTGCACCGACTCCCCGCCGTTGATGAACGGCACCTCGTTCTCGTGCAGCGCATGCAGCAGCAGTTTCACGCCGATGAAACCGAGGATGAACGCCAGCCCCTGGGACAGGTACACCAGCCGCTTGAGCAGGTCACCCAGCAGGAAGTACAGCTGCCGCAGACCCATCAGCGCGAACACGTTCGCGGTGAACACCAGGTAGGGCTCGCGGGTGAGGCCGTAGATGGCCGGGATGGAGTCCAGCGCGAACAACAGGTCGGTGGTGCCCAGCGCGACGATCACCAAGAACATCGGCGTCATCAGCCGCTTGCCACCGGAGGCGTGGTCTTTCACCCACAGCCGCAGGCCGTCCCACTTGTCGGTGAACTTCAGGTGCTTCTGCGCGAAGCGCACCACGCCGTTGTCGGCGTCGTCGTCATGCTCGGTGTCACGGACCAGCTTGATCGCGGTGTACACCAGGAACGCGCCGAACAGGTAGAACACCCAGGAGAACTGCTCGATGGCCACCGCGCCCAGCGCGATGAAGATGCCGCGGAAGATCAGCGCCAGGATGATGCCGACCAGCAACGCCTGCTGCTGGTAGATCCTCGGCACCTTGAAGCTGGCCATGATGATCAAGAAGATGAACAGGTTGTCCACCGACAGGCTGTATTCGGTGAGCCAGCCGGCGAAGAACTCCACGCCGTACTGGCTGCCGTGGAAGAACCAGGTCCACAGCCCGAACGCGACGGCCAGGCTGACGTAGATCGTCAGGTAGGTCGCGGTCTCGCGCCGGGACGGTTCGTGCGGGCGCCGCCCGATCACGATCACGTCGAACAGCAGAATTGCGATCGTGACGCTGAGGGTGATCCCCCACTCGAGTGCAGACACGTTCATGAAATCAGGAGCCTCCGGTCGTCGTTCAACGGCCGAGGTCTCTTCCGCCGCGCCGATGACGAGCGCGGCCCGCGGCACCGGTAGTCCGACGTTGGACCACGTGATGACGACACCGCAGCGGTAGGAGTACTCCCCTCACCGGCAATTGTGGCAGAAGATGCCGGAATCGGTCTAATCGGGCGCACAGCCCGGCGGCGTAGCTTCGCGGGCATGACGACACTCAACGATGCCCGCGTCGCGGCGGCGCTGACACGCATGTACGCCGAATCCGACCGACAGATGGCCCAACTGCGCGAGCGTGGGCCCGCCGACCGTGCCCGCCTGCAGCAGGCGACGGCGCAGGAACGTGCGGACGCGCTCAGCGACATCTACATGCCGGTCACCCCGGCCGCGGGCCGACTGCTCTACATGTTGGTGCGGGCCACCCGGCCCGCCACGATCGTCGAGTTCGGGATGTCGTTCGGCCTGTCGGCGGTGCACCTGGCCGCCGGGGTGCGGGACAACGGGACCGGCCGCGTGATCACCACCGAGCTCAGCAAGGCCAAGATCGCCGCCGCGTCGCAGACCTTCGCCGAGACCGGCCTGGCCGATCTCATCACCGTCGTGGAAGGCGATGCGGTCACCACCCTGGCGGAGGTACCGGCTCCGGTCGACCTCGTCCTGCTCGACGGCTGGAAAGAGCTGTATCTCCCGGTGCTGCGGGTGCTGGAACCGAAGCTGTCATCCGGCGCGCTGGTGATCGCCGACAACACCGAAATGTCCGATACCAAGCCATATCTGGACTACGTACGCGATCCGGCGAACGGCTACACGAGCGTCAACTTCGCGGCCCGCGACACGGACAGCATGGAGATCAGCGGTCGCGTGTGAACCGGGCCCGGGGCCCTCTACTATGAGAGCTTCTGTCCGGCCAGTGCAGTGACGCACTCCGGTCGACCCCACCTTCTGCCCCGGAGTGCCCGTGCGTCCTGATCGTTACCGCGTGCGCGTCGCGTGCCTGGCAGCGTTGCTCCTCGTCACCACCGGCTTCGGGGTGACCCAGAGTTCGCGTATCGCCCAGTGCCAGGACGGCTGCCGCACGCTGGCCGCGAGCGCCGACCTGGCCGCGGCCGAGGTCGACCCGCCGGCGCCGACGCCCGCGACCATCCGGGTGCTGCCGCAGCCCGGCGCCCAGGGGGTGCTGCCTCGCGGGCCGGTCCGGGTGACCGCGTTCACCGGGACCATCACCGACGTGACGATGGTCAACGAGAACGGCACGGTGGTGCCCGGCGTGCTGACGCCGGACCGCACGGTGTGGAAGCCCGCCGTCCCGCTCGGGTACGGCCGCGAATACACGCTCACCGTGCGGTCGCAGGGCCCGGGCGGCATGCCGGCCGCCGAGACGTCGAGTTTCACCACGGTGTCCCCCACCTATCAGGCCTCGGTGTCCCTGACCACCACCGGCTACGCGCTGCTGAAAGACGGCGGCACCTACGGTGTCGGCACCGTCGTCGTGGCCCGGTTCGACGAACCGATCGCCGACCGGGCGCGTGCCGAGCGGCAGCTGGTGGTGACCACCTCGCCGCCGGTGCAGGGCTCCTGGTATTGGGTCGACGATCAAACCGCGCACTGGCGCCCCGAGCGCTACTACGCGCCCGGTACCACGGTGACGGTGGCGGCGAACATCTACGGGGTGCCGCTCGGCAACGGCGTGTACGGCGAGGACGACGAGAAGGTCTCGTTCAAGATCGGCGATGCGCACGTGTCGATCGCCGACGACAACACCAAACAGGTCAGCGTGTTCGAGAACGGGAAGCTGGTGCGCACCATGCCCACCTCGATGGGCCGCGGCGGCACCGAGACCATCGGGGGCACCACGCTGAGCTTCTGGACCCCGCCGGGGGTGTACACCGTGCTGGACAAGGCGAACCCGGTGATCATGGACTCGTCGTCCTACGGGTTGCCGGTCAACTCCCGGCTCGGCTACCGCGAGACCATCCCGTGGGCCACCCGGATCAGCGGTGACGGCATCTACCTTCATCAGCTCAACGCGACGGTGTGGGCGCAGGGCAACACCAACACCTCGCACGGGTGCCTGAACCTGAACTCCGAGAACGCCGAGTGGTTCTTCAATTTCTCGGTGCCCGGCGACGTCGTCGAAGTCCGCCACACCGGTGGCCCGCCGCAGGAACTGCTGTCGCAGAACGGCGACTGGAGCGTGCCGTGGAACCAGTGGCGCAAGGGCAGCGCGCTGGCCGCTTAGGCCGCACCGGCCCTCGGGGGCCTCAGATCGCTCCGGCCCTGGGGGCCGACGTGCTCGTCGCGTACGGGTCGGTGGTGGTCGTCGTGGTGGTGGTGCCGCCGGTCAGTTCCGGGAAGCCGGGCACCCAGTCGTCGGTGGTCGTGGTCGTGGTGCCAGACCCCGACGGGTCGATATCGGCGGTGGACGGTGTGGTCGTGGTGGTGCGGGTGGTCGTCGTCGTGGTGGTAGTGGTGCTCGGCGACGTGGTCGATGCGTCGACGGTCTCCGGGACGGGCTGGCGGCCGGGCTCCATCGAGCTGCGGGAGGTTTGCACCACGGCGAACACCAGGACGACGAGCACGACGATCACGCCGGCGCCGGCCGCGTAGACCGCCCAGGTCTCCTCGTACCACGGTGGCGGGTTGTCAGCCTCGTCGTCTCCCACAGGCGGTGATCGTAGCCACCGGCCGGCGCCGTCCCTCCCGGTGTCTAGCCCTTCACGATGTCCTGGCCGTGCACGCTCACCGGAACGGCGGCCAATGGTTTGGTGGCCGGGCCCTTGAGGACGGCCCCGTCCAGGCCGAAGGTGCTGCCATGGCAGGGGCAGATGATCTTCCCGTCGGCAACGGAGGACACCGCGCATCCGGCGTGCGTGCACACCGTCGAGAGCCCCTTGAAGACGCCGGCGGTGGGTTGGGTGAGCACCACGTCGTCGACGATGACACCCGAGCCGACGGGCACCTGCGACGTGGTGGCCAGCACGCCCGCTGAAGCCGGGGTTTCCCCCGGCGCCGACGTCGCGGTCGCGGCGTCCGTCTTGCCTGTCGATTCCGCGTCCCCGCGGCCGCCCCCGTAGCCGGAGCAGGCCGCAATTGCGGTGGCTCCCAGTCCGATTCCGGCGCCGGCCAGCACCTGACGGCGTCCGACGGTGTTCTCGTGGGTGGTCATGGCTGATCTCCTCGGCTTCAGTTGGTAAGTCCGTTGATCTGGAAGAACCACAGGGCTGAGGTCAGCCAGATGTTGACGAGAGTAAAGAACACCAGCCCGCCGAGCACCGGAATCACCCACGCTCGCAGGTTTTTCCGGGTCAGCAGGATCATCTTGGCGACGAAGGCGCCGTAGAAGAAGCAGCCGAACAACGAATGCCACAGCACCCGGCTGTCGGTGGCCTGGAACCCGAGCGCGTACAGGCAGTGCACCGCGACGGGCACGCTGGCCAGTACCGCCAACCGGCCGGACCAGACGTGTGCGACACCGATCCAGGCCGGGGCCCGGCCGCCCGGCAGCACCCGGTACATCACCAGGGCGGAGACGAACTGGAAGACGGCCAGCGCGATCGCCAGGGTCGCCAACCACGACTTCACCGAGCCGGGCCCGGAGAAACCGGCGATGTTGACGGCGAAGAACTGTGGGGTGTGCAGGCGCCCGTACGCACCGAGCGCGACGGCCACCGCGGCGCCGATCCCGACCGCGCCGAGCAGCGCCGCATCGGCCTTCTGCGGTGCGGCCAGCAGGCGGGTATCCGCCTCGGCGTAGTCACGGGGCATTGGACGTTCCCTGCACCCGGTCCACTTCGGAAGTGGTGAATTTCCAGCTCTTTTCGCCGATCTTCAAGGTGCCGGTGACCGTGTTCCCATGATGTTCGCCGGTGAGGCTGCTGGTGGCGCCCTTGCTGCTCAGGGCCAGCGCACCGCCCCGGGCGCTGCCCCGCAGCCACGCCTCGATCGCCCGGCCGTCGCAGGCGTAGGCCACGGCCTCGGTACCGCGCACGGTGATCTCCAAGGTGATCGTGCCGGTCGCCGTGGGGATCTTGCCGGCGAAGTTGGCCTTGGCGGCGAACGGGTCCGGCGCCGCGGGTGGCGGTGGTGCCGGCTTCGGCGTTGGGCTCACCGCGGCCGTGGCCGCCGGCCGGGCTGCTGCTGCTGCTGATGCAGGTTCCGGGGGTGTGTGCTGCACGTTCACCGCCCACAACCCCCCGCCGAGGGCCACCACCGCGGCCAATGTCACCAATGGGCCTTTGCTTTTCATGCATTCGAGCATGGCGATCGGCCGGCCCGGTTGCGTGGAGATCAGGTGGAGATCGGCAGGAGATTCACGGCGGCCGCGCTCAGCGCCGGAACACCACCCAGCGCATGGCGCTGTACATGAAGACGGCCTCACCGCCGCCGGCGATGAGGCGCGCCAGGTGGTACTCCAGCCCGAACGAGGCCAGCGCGGTGGGCAGGGCAACGATGAAGGCCAGGTAGTTGGCGGCCACGACCACGACATAGATCGTTAGTTGCGGTCCGACCACCGCGTGCGAGCGGAAGTTCAGCGTCCGGTTCAGCACATAGCTCAGCGCGAACGCGCACACGTAGCCCACCGTCAGGGCGACCGGCAGGGGTGCACCAAACCCGCTGTGCAGCAAGGTCAGTATCGCCAGGTCCACCCCGAAGGTGAAGCTGTTGATCAGCGCGAAACCCAGAAGGGTGGGCGCCACGACGCGGTCGAGGCGCAGCGGCAGGCGCGCGGCGATGCGTTCACAGCAGCGGTGAAACCGGTCGGCGAGTCGGCCCGGGACCGTTGCTGGCGCCGATTCGACGGTCACCGCGCCACCATGACATCGTCAGATGTCCGTCCCGTTATGTGTCGGCAAACAATCAGCGCGCGGGCTCGGTCACCGAAAGTTCTGTGCCCGTTTCGTGTTCGGCGAATTGGACGATACGCGCCGCGGTCGCGTAATCGCAGGCCTGCGCCGAGCGGCCGATCAGCACCGGTCCGCCCCGCAGACCGAAACGGCCCTGCACGCCGACATAACTGCCCGGCGGGATCGGCTCGGTGATGCAGTACAACGTGGTGGCGGCACCGGCGTCGGCGTCGTTGGCCAGCACTCCGGCAACCAGCTTCACCCCGCGCTGCACGACCCCCAGCAGCGGGCCACCGCTGACCTGCGGCAGGTTCGAATCGACCCATCCCGGGTGGGTCAACTGGGAGACGACGGGCGAGCCCGCGGCCCGCAGCCGGCGGTCCAATTCCAGCCCCCACAGCATCACCGCGAGTTTCGACGCCGCGTACGAACCCATCACGGTCCACCTGTGGTGGCGCAGATGCAGGTCGTCCAGGTACAGGGTGGCCGACTTGTGCGCTTCGGACCCCACGGTGATGATCCGTTCCCGCACCCGATCGAGCAGCAGGTTGGTCAGGGCGAACGGCCCGAGCAGGTTGGTCGCGATGGTGGTCTCGAAACCGTCGACGGTCTCGGTCCGCTGCCGGGTCAGGGCGCCGGCGTTGTTGATCAGGATGTCGATCTCCGCGACGCCGAGGTCGTCGAGTCGGCCGGGGAAGGCCCGGACCGAGGACAGGTCGGCGAGATCGAGCCGGGCGACAGCGGTGTCACCCCCCATCTCGGTCGCCCGCTGCGCACCCAACTCGGTGTTGCGGACCGCCAGGATCACCCGGGCGCCGGCACCGGCGAGTGCCGTCGCCGTGGCCAATCCCACCCCATTCGTCGCACCCGTCACAACGACCCGTTTTCCGGTCAGGTCGCCCAGCCGTCCGGGCGTCCACTGCGATGTCATAGGCCGAGGCTAACCGGCCATTTCGCCCCTCGCCGAGGCGGCTGTAACTGGTACCGTTCGGTATGCCCCAGTGTTGCGGCCCGGCGCGATCGGGCATCTGATGCTTACCCCGGGACGCTGGCGGCACCGCGGCGATCACTACCAGTGGCTGACGTCATTCCTGGCGGCGCGCGATCTGCAGACCCTGACCTGCCGCGTGGTGGCGTGGAGCATCATCGGGCTGGGCGTCATCGCCTTGCCCGTCGCGGTGTCCACGTCCCAGTACACGGCGATGTCCGCACCGGTCGGCATCGCGATCGTCATCCTGTGCACCGGCGCGATGGCCGGTGTCTGGCTTCGCTCGGAGTGGCCGACGTGGCGGCAGTCGGTGTTCTGCGTCGTGCTCGGCACCCTGCTGATTGCGGCGTCATGCGTGCTGCTGCCCAATCCGATCCTGGCGCTGGTGGGTTCGACGGCGTTCGTCGTCACGACCGCGTACACGGTCTTCTTTCATTCCCGCCAACTGCTGCTGATCATCGGCGGCATCCAAGCGGCGACGCTGGCCAGCCTGGCGTGGCGGCTGTTCGTCGCCGACCCCGTGATGGCATTGTCGTCGGTCGCGCTGGTGCTGACCATCAACGCGACGGTGGCCTTCGCCTGCGAGCTCGCGCTCAAGATCGCCGGGTCGGAGATGAGCCACGGCGGCATCGAACCGCTCACCGGATTGCTGAACCGGCAGACGTTCTACGACGAGGTCGCCACCCTGATCGGTTCGCGGAGCCGGCGGGACGACCGGTATTTCGTCCTCATCGTCGCGAATCTGGACAGCTTCTCGCTCCTGACGGCCATGACGGGAAAGACCGGTGGCAACCGTGCCCGCGTGGCCATCGGGCAGCGCCTGCGCGAGACCGTGCGCGGCGACGCGGTGATCGGTCACCTCGGCGACTGTGAGTACCTGATCGCCGATGTGTTCACCCATGCCGATCCGTCGCCACTGGCCGACCGCATCCTGAGCACCATCAAATCGGCGCCGTTCCAGTTGACGGCGAGCCTGGGCGTGGTCAGCACACCGTTGCAACCGCTGGCCCGGCATACGTCGCACGACGTGCTCGACGAGTTGGTGACCATCGCGACCAACGCCATGTACGAAGCGCGTAAGGCCGGTGGCAATCAGTCCTGTCTGCTGGAGTCGCCGAAATTGGCCACCGTGCACGACGATCCGGAAGATCACCCCGATATCGGCCGCACGGCGTAAGCCGGGATCAGCTGCCCCAGCCGCGGGCGCCGTCCCAGCCGCCGCAGATGCCGTTGAAGCACCCACTGCCGAATCCACCCTGCTGTGGATTCCAGCCACCGCAGCCGTGCCAGCCGGGACCGCTGCCGCAGCCGCCGCCACCGCCGTGACCGTCCGGGCCACCGCTACCGGTGGGCTGGGCCACCACCGAGGTGACCGGCGCCGGCGCGATCGCGGCGGCACTCACGGCCGCCGCCGGCATGGCGAATGCCGCTGCGGCGCAAAGGGATACCGTCAGCCATCTAGGTGAGCGCAACATATCGCACCCTCTCTCGACTCAGCGAGTGGAACCGGGCAGCGGTTCGTTGACGACGATCTGCACGGGAACGTGTGGCCCGTCCTGCAGCAACATCACGGTCGGAGTGGCGATCGCCACCAGCGCGACCACGGACAGCAACGCCGCTTCCACGTAGCGCTTTATGGTTAGCATGACTAGATAGTCCTCCTAAGCAACGCGCCTGACAAGGCGTTTGTGAGTGAGGACACTCCGTCGCCCGATCTCCGGGTCCTTGTCACACCGGCGCGGTGATTCATACACCTGCCAACGCCAGGCGCCGGGCCGGTCATTCCTGCCGGCCCGCCCTCGAGGGGGACGGCGCGCTCAGGCGGTCAGCAGCCGGCTGCGGAACAGGTCGAGAACCTGATCGAGCGCGGCCCTGGTGGCCTGGCCGGGCTCGTCGATGAGGTGTTCGGTCAACACCGAGTGCGGGGTCAGCAGCGCATCGGGATTGGCGTCGGCATCCTCGAGCTCGACGGCGATGAACGCGTCACCGAGCTGCTCGCGCAGGAAGTCGAACCGTTCGGCGGGGACCATGCGGTCGGATTTGAACCGCAGACCCAGCACGGTGAGCCCCGCGGCGCAACGCTGTTTCACCACCGCCAGGTCTGCCGGCGAGATGTCGATCGAGCGCTTCTGCCGCGCGGTGAGCGCCATCGGCATCGACGGTTGCGACAGCACAGGCGCCAGCAACACGTCGTCGGCGGCCATCGCCAGGGCGTATCCCCCGGTGAAGCACATCCCGACCGCACCCACGCCCGGGCCGCCGCACCGTGCGTGCTCGGCCCGGGCCAGCGCCCGCAACCAGCTGATGACGGGGGACGTCCGCCCGGTGGCGAGCGTGACGAATTCCTTACTGACACATGCCGGCACCATGGTCCTGGCGAAACTGCCGAGTGCTGCCAGCGTGCTGCGATTCGGGTCGAAGCCGGGTTCACCGAACAGATGCGGAAGCACCGCCGTGCATCCCATGTCGGCGACCTTCCTGGCGAAGTCCAGCACCTTCGGGGTGATCCCGGGGATCTCGGCGATCACGATGACCGCGGGCCCACTGCCCTTCCGGAAGATCGACCGCGTGGTGCCCTCGTGGGTGAACTCGGTGTGCTCGAAATCGGCGAGATCGTCATTGGGCACCGCAGTGGTCCTCTCCCGTACCAGACACCGGCAATAGCGGTCACCATACCGTCGTCTCGACGCATCGGGCGTCGCGGCTCATGTGTACGGATCGATGATCTCGGCCCGCATCGGTTCGACGGCGGAACCGGCCGGGCGCCTGAGCTTCTGCGCGTCCAGCACCATCAGCGCCACGTGCAGCGACGTCCGCGATTCACCGTCGTCGAGTTCCACCCCCAGGGCGCCTCCGATCGTGGCCAGCCGCTTGTAGAGCGCCGGCCGGCTCATGTGCAGCCGGTGGGCCACCGCCGCTTTGTTGCCGGCCGAGCGCAGATACTCCCGCAGCACCTCCATATTCGCGGGGTCACCGGACAACAGTGCCCCGAGTTCGGTCTCGGCGAAGGCCTGCACGCGGTGATCGCTGCGCAGCAAGGAGATCAGTCCGCGCAACCGCACATCGGCCGCGCGGTAGTACGGGCGCGCCGGCTCGGCCATCGAGAGCGCCACCTCGGCGATGTGCGATGCCTCGGCCAGGCCGTGGATGGCGTCGATCACCCGCTCGACGGGCTCGGCGACCGCCAGCGCCGCGTCGGAAATGCCCTCCACGCGCCGGATTTCGCGGCGCAGATCGGTGCCGAGCGCCGCCAGCGCGGTGTCCGCCGAGCGGGCGACGCCCAGCGACAACACCAGACCGATCTCACCGTCGCGCCGCACCGAGAACAGTCCGGTATGCCCGGACGCGTTGACGGTGTGGGTGACGGTGTCCAGCAACGACACGTTGCGACGTTGCCCCGCAACGGGATCGGTGGCGGCCGGCCGCTCCACCCGGACGGTGGCCGGCACGTACCGCGCCGACGAGCGCAGCCCCAGCGCGTGCGCGCGGGCGGCAGCCTCGCGTTCGTCGGTGATCCGGCTGCGCAGCACATCGTCGAACAACCCGGTCTGGGCCTGGTGCGCCAGCCCGGAGCGGTCTCGCTCGATCATCCGGTGCAGGGCCAGCGCCACCCCGGCCCGTTCCAGCACCATCTGCGTGCGGGCCGCGTCGGCGGGCGGCCGCGGCACGATGAGCCGGCCCCATTCCTCGGTGCGCGGCCCCACCGCGGTCACGGCCCAGTGCTCGGTGTCCGCGCTGCGCCGGGATCGGCGCTCCCAGTCGTGCAGCAGGTCGGCGGTGTGCCCACGCGCCGACACCGCCAACACCCGGTGCGCCAGGTCCTCCAGCACCACGGGCTCGTCCAGCATGGCCGCGGCGGCGTCGACGATGCCGCCCACCGAGGCGCGCTTCATGCTGAGATCGGTGAACGTCTCGTGCACGCGGCGGTCGAAGTCCACCCGGTCGAACTGATCGGTGACGATCATCCGGTGCACCGCCTCGGTCACCTCGACGAAGCGGACCTGCCGGTGCAGCGCCACCAGGGCCAGGTCGAATTGCTCGGCGATCGCGCCGGTGCCGGCCGGTAGCTGATGCCCGCCGAGTTCGACGACCACGCCCAGCACCCCCGCCTGGGCCATGCCGCGCAAGTACCGGGCCGGGTCGGCGCGCAGAGCCGCTCCGGTGGTGAGCACCAGTTCCCCGCCCTGGACCAGGGTGGACAGGTCGGCCATATCGCTGACGTGCACCCAGCGGATCGGCTCGTCGAATCGCCGCGAGCTGAGGATCTCGGGCTCGCCTGCCTGCAGCACCGGCAGCCGGACGATATCGGCCACCGTGATGATCATTTACACATCGTAACGAGCACGCGCATTTCGGAGACGATTTGTAACGGTCGGTCGGGTGTCGGTGGCCACACACTGAGAGCACTCCGACAGAAAGAGAGCAGATCGCGATGCAAGCCACCGTTCAGCACTGGCGTGACGGCAAGTTCTTCGAAGGCACCTCGGGTGCGACGGCGCCGGTGACGAATCCGGCGACCGGTCAGGTCACCGGGCAGGTGGCCCTGGCCAGCGTCGAAGACGCCCGCGCCGTCATCGACGCCGCCGCCACCGCCTTCCCCGCCTGGCGCGACACCTCCCTGGCCAAACGCACCCAGGTGCTCTTCAACTTCCGCGAACTGCTCAACGCCCGCAAGGGCGAACTCGCCGAGATCATCACCAGCGAACACGGCAAAGTCGTCTCCGACGCCCTCGGCGAAGTGTCCCGCGGCCTGGAGGTCGTCGAATTCGCCTGCGGCATCCCCCACCTACTTAAAGGCGGGTTCACCGAAAACGCCTCCACCAAGGTCGACGTCTACTCCATCCGTCAGCCCCTGGGCCCGGTCGCCATCATCTCCCCGTTCAACTTCCCCGCCATGGTCCCGATGTGGTTCTTCCCCATCGCGATCGCCACCGGCAACACCGTCGTACTCAAGCCCTCGGAAAAAGACCCCTCGGCCTCCCTGTGGCTGGCCCAACTATGGGCCGAAGCCGGACTGCCCGACGGCGTGTTCAACGTCCTCCAAGGCGACAAGACCGCCGTCGACGAACTGCTCACCAACCCCAAGATCAAATCCGTGTCCTTCGTCGGGTCCACCCCGATCGCCCAGTACGTCTACGCCACCGGTACCGCCGCCGGCAAACGCGTCCAGGCCCTGGGCGGGGCCAAAAACCACGCCGTCATCCTGCCCGACGCCGACCTGGACCTGGCCGCCGACGCCATGGTCAACGCCGGTTTCGGCTCCGCCGGGGAACGCTGCATGGCCATCTCGGCCGCCGTGGCCGTCGGCCCCATCGCCGACGACCTGGTCGCCAAGATCGCCGAGCGCACCACCGGATTGAAGATCGGGGACGGCACCAAAGACTCCGACATGGGCCCCCTGGTCACCAAAGCCCACCGCGACAAGGTCGCCTCCTACATCGACGCCGGCGAAAACGACGGCGCCAAGGTCGTCGTCGACGGCCGCACCGTCCACCCCGACGGTGGTGCTGAAGGCTTCTGGCTGGGCCCCACCCTGCTGGACAACGTCACCCCCGACATGAGCGTCTACACCGACGAGATCTTCGGCCCCGTCCTCTCGGTGCTGCGGGTGGACACCTACGACCAAGCCCTGGAGCTGATCAACACCAACCCCTACGGCAACGGCACCGCCATCTTCACCAACGACGGCGGCGCGGCCCGACGCTTCCAAAACGAGGTCGAGGTCGGCATGGTCGGCATCAACGTCCCCATCCCCGTCCCCATGGCCTACTACAGCTTCGGCGGCTGGAAAGCCTCCCTGTTCGGCGACAGCCACGCCCACGGCACCGAAGGCGTCAACTTCTTCACCCGCGCCAAAGCCATCACCAGCCGCTGGCTCGACCCCTCCCACGGCGGCATCAACCTCGGCTTCCCCGAGAACAAGTGAGAGACTGCACGATATGACTGTCACCGAAGAGTCGACCCTGCTGCCCAACGGTCTGACCGTCGAGGCCGCGCGCGCCGAGGCCGCCCGCGCCTTCGAACTGGATCGCAAGCATGTGTTCCACTCCTGGTCCGCCCAGGCCGAGATCGCTCCGATGACGATCACCGCGTCACAGGGGTCCTACGTGTGGGACGGCGACGGCAACCGCCTGCTCGACTTCTCCTCACAGCTGGTGAACACCAACATCGGGCATCAGCACCCCAAAGTGGTTGCCGCCATTGCCGAACAGGCCGCCAAGCTCTGTACCGTCGCGCCGCAGCACGCCAACGCGGCGCGCTCGGAGGCCGCTCGGCTGATCGCCGAGCGCACCCCCGGTGAACTGGACAAGATCTTCTTCACCAACGGTGGCGCCGACGCCGTCGAGCACGCGGTGCGGATGGCCCGGCTGCACACCGGCCGATACAAGGTGCTGTCCCGGTACCGGGCCTACCACGGCGGCACCGAGACGGCGATCAACCTGACCGGTGACCCGCGGCGCTGGCCCAACGACCACGGCAACGCCGGGGTGGTGCACTTCTTCGGGCCGTTCCTATACCGCTCGCAGTTCCACGCCACCACCGAGGCCGAGGAGTCGCAGCGCGCGCTGGAGTATCTGGACCAGCTGATCCAGCTGGAGGGTCCGTCCACCATCGCCGCGATCATCCTGGAGTCCATCCCGGGCACCGCGGGCATCATGGTGCCGCCGCCCGGCTACATCGCCGGGGTGCGGGAGATCTGCGACCGCTACGGCATCGTGTTCATCGCCGACGAGGTGATGGCGGGCTTCGGACGTAGCGGAAAGTGGTTCTCCATCAACCACTTCGACGTGGTCCCCGACCTGATGACGTTCGCCAAGGGCGTCAACTCCGGCTACGTGCCGCTCGGTGGCGTGGCGATCAGCCCCGCCATCTACGAGACGTTCGCGCACCGGGCCTACCCGGGCGGGTTGACCTACTCCGGGCATCCGCTGGCCACCGCGGCCGCCGTCGCCACCATCAACGCGATGGCCGACGAGGGCATGGTGGACAACGCCGCCCGGATCGGCACCGAGGTCATCGGTCCCGGCCTGGCCGAACTGGCGGCCAAGCACCGCAGCGTCGGCGAGGTCCGCGGCGCCGGGGTGTTCTGGGCCGTGGAGTTGGTCAAGGACCAGCAGACCCGCGAGCCGCTGGCACCGTACGGCGGGTCCAGCCCGGCGATGAACTCCGTCATCGCCGCCTGCAAGGCCGGCGGCCTGCTGCCGTTCGCGAACTTCAACCGCATCCACGTCGTGCCGCCGTGCAACGTGTCCGCGGACGAGGTGCGCGAGGGTCTGGCGATCCTGGATTCCGCGCTGGACGTGGCGGACGCCGCGCTGTAGTTCGCATTCCGCCTGAGGCCCGCTCCGACCCGTCGGGGCGGGCCTCCGGTGTTCGGCGACAGTGTTCGGCGAGCGTGTTGGGCGCCGGCTACCCGTTGACATGGAACCCATGGCGCAGAAGTTCGAGAAGACCCCGCCCTCAGCGCCAAGTCAACCTGTGAGTCGCCACGCCGTAGGCTGGCGGGCGTGCCCGATCTTCATCCCGCAGTCGCCGTCCTGGCTCCCCTGCTCGGCACCTGGGCCGGACCCGGCGCGGGTGAATACCCGACCATCGAGCCGTTCGGCTATCTGGAGACCGTCACGTTCGGCCACGTCGGCAAGCCCTTCCTGACGTACTCCCAGCGCACCAAGGCCGCCGACGACGGCCGGCCGCTGCACGCCGAGACCGGGTACGTCCGGGTGCCGGCACCGGGCCGGGTGGAGTTCCTGCTCGCGCATCCGACCGGCATCGTGGAGGTGCTGGAGGGTTCCCTCGACGCCGAGCCACTGCGGATCGACGTCACCGCCACCACCATCGGCCGGTCGGCCTCCGCCAAAGAGGTGACGGCACTGGCCCGTTCGTTCGCACTGACCGATGACGAGCTGAGCTACACCGTGCAGATGGGTGCCGTGGGGCAACCGCTGCAGCACCACCTGTCGGCGACCCTGCGGAGGCAGTCATGACGACCACCACCCCACTCGACGGCCGGATCCGGGTACCCGCCGATCTCGACGAGGTGACCGACCGCGCGCCCGAAGACCACTCCGATATCGATCCCCGTGCGGTGGAACGGATCTGGGACAAGGCCCGGCACTGGTATCAGGCCGGGATGCAGCCCGCGATCCAGGTCTGCCTGCGTCATCGCGGCAAGGTGGTGCTCAACCGCGCCATCGGGCACGGCTGGGGCAACGGTCCCGCCGATCCCGTTGACGCCGAGAAGATCCCGGTCCGCACCGACACCCCGTTCTGCGTGTACTCGGCCGCCAAGGCGATCACCACCACCGTGGCCCACATGCTGGTGGAGCGTGGCACGTTCGCGCTGGACGACCGCGTCTGCGAGTACCTGCCCAGTTACACCAGCCACGGCAAGGACCGCACCACCATCCGGCATGTGCTCACCCACAGCGCGGGTATCCCGTTCGCCACCGGCCCGAAGCCCGACCTGCGGCGCATGGACGACAGCGAGTACGCCCGCGAGATGCTGGGCAGGATGAAACCGGTCTACCGGCCGGGTTTGGTGCACATCTACCACGGGCTGACCTGGGGCCCGCTGATGCGCGAGATCATCTCGGCGGCCACCGGTCGCAGCGTCCGCGACATCCTGCGCGACGAGATCCTCGCCCCGCTGCAATTCCGGTGGACCAACTATGGCGTTGCGCCCGAGGACGTTCCGCTGGTGGCACCCAGCCACGTGACCGGCAAGCCGCTGCCCCCGCCGATCGCCAGGGCATTCAAGCTCGCCGTCGGCGGGACACCGCAGCAGATCATCCCGCTGTCGAACACACCCGAGTTCCTGACCGGTGTCGTCCCGTCGTCGAACACCGTCTCCACCGCCGACGAGTTGTCCCGGTTCGCCGAGATGCTCTGCCGCGGCGGCGAACTCGACGGCGTACGGATCATGCGGCCGGAAACCCTGCGCGCCGCGACCCGGCAGGCGCGCCGCCTGCGACCCGACCTGGCGACCGGCCTGGCGCCGATGCGGTGGGGCACCGGGTACATGCTCGGGTCCAAGCGGTTCGGGCCCTTCGGGCGGGACGCGGCGAGCGCGTTCGGGCACACCGGGCTGACCGATATCGCCGTGTGGGCCGATCCCGAGCGGGCCCTGTCGGTGGCCGTGGTCAGCAGCGGAAAGCCCAGTGGTCACCCCGAGGCCAAGCGTTACCCCGCGCTGCTGGACACCATCAACGCCGAGATCCCGCGGGTCTAGACGTAGTGGGCGGAGGCCATCGCCTCGAGTGTCTCGAATCGGGCCAGCACCTCCGCCTGCAGCACCGCCACCGCGGGGTCGGATGCCTTACGCGGCCGGGGCAGGTCGACGTCGATGATCTCGTGGATCCGTCCGCCGGGGGCCAGCACCACGATCCGGTCCGATAGCTGCACCGCCTCGGTGACGTCATGGGTGACGAACATGACGGTGCGCCGCGATTCCAGCCAGATCCGCTCCAGGTGCTCCCGCAACGTGCGCGAGGTCATGGCGTCGAGGTGGCTGAACGGTTCGTCCATCAGCAGGACGTCGGGTTCGACGGCGAAGGCCCGGGCGATGCCGATGCGCTGCTGCTGGCCGCCCGAGAGCTGGCCGGGAAACCGGTTGGCGCAGTGGCCCAATCCGACCAGGTTCAGGTAGTGCTCGGCACGCTGCTGCCAGCCGTCGCGTTCGTGCTGGACGAAGCCGAGGTTGGCCATCACGGTGCGCCACGGCAGGAGCCGCGGATCCTGGAACACGTAGCCGACCCGGGCCTCATCGGCCCCGGAGCGCAACCCCACGCTGCCCGAGGTCAGCGTCTCGATGCCGGAGACGATGTTGAGCAATGTGGTCTTACCGCTGCCGGAAGGTCCGACGACTGAGACGAAGGTCTCGCCGGAGATGGTCAGGTCGACCTTGTCGATGACGCGCGTGACGTTCCCGCCCCGGTCGGTGTATTCCTTGACGAGGTCCCGGATTTCGATGGTGGCCATGGTGTTTCCTTTACGTTCAGGCGGTGCGCCAGCGGGTGGCGTACCGCTCGATGGGTCCGAGGATCAGCAGGTCGGCGATCACGAGCAGCAGAATGAACACCAGCACCCAGGCCAGAAAGCCGTCGAGCTGGTTGGCGTCATACCAGTAGCGGGACCGCCAGCCGACCCCGGAGGTGGAGCCGAACCATTCGGCGAGCAGCAGGCCGTTCCAGGCGCTCATGATCGCGAAACGCACTGCCGCCACGGTGGATCCGGCGACGGCGGGGGCGACGATCTCACGCAGCACGCGGGTCCGGGGGACCCCGAATGCCCGCGCCATCAGTACCAGTTCGGCGGGCACCGCCCTGGTCGCCTTGGCGATGTTGACGATGACGAACGGCAATCCGGACAGGAACACCGTCACCACCGGGGTCAGCCAGCCGAATCCGAACCACATCGTGGTCAGCAGCGCCCAGATCACGGCGGGGATCGCCAGGGCGGCGGCATTCAGATCGGAGAACGCGAGATCGGCGACCCGGGACAGCCCCATCAGGACGCCGATCGCGGCGCCCACGACCAGCGCGGCGACCAACCCGAGCAGGAACCGGTTCATGCTGATGGCCAGGTTGGTCCACAGTTCGCCGATGGCGGCTTCGGACCCCAACCGGCCGATGCTCTCAGACAGTGAGGGCACCCGGTTACCGACCAGCACGGCCAGTTGCCAGGCTCCGACGATGGTGGCGACGGCTGCCAGAACCGCTGCGGCCGTGGTGCTCTGGCCCCGCAGCTGTCGAAGGGTCACGGTGGTCATGCGATCTCCTTGCGCCATGCGAAGAACCGGGTTTCCAGGTGGGCCAGGCCGCGTTCGATCAGCACCATCGTGACGATGAACAGCGCGGTCCAGGCCAGCATGTCGGCCACCTGGAATTCCTGGTAGGCCTTGCGGATCATGAATCCGACGCCATTGCTGGCACCGAACACCTCGGTGAGGGCCTCGACCTTCCAGGCCATGGCGAATCCGTAACGGACACCGGCGAATACGAAGGTGGTCAGCGCCGGCAGGTAGAGGTGGCGCAGGATGTCGGTGCGGTTGCGCTGGAAGGCAGCGCACATGGCGAGCAGCTTGCCGTCCACCGACCGCACTCCCTCGGCCACGTTGATCGCGATGAAGGGAGTGGCCACCAAAGCCGACACCACGATCGGTCCGCCGGCACCGACACCGAAGATGAGCAGGCCGAACACCGCGTAGGTCAGGCCGGGCATGTTGCCCAGGACGAACAGCGGCAGTGAAAAGTAGGCCGTCATGAATGGTGAACGCCCCATGGCGAATCCGATGATCAGACCGGTCACCATCGCGATGGCGAAGCCGGCCGCGATCTTGCCGATGCTGGCGGCGAAATTGGTGAACGCCTCGCCCGAGACGACGATGCCGATCACCCGGTCGGCCACATCGGCGGGGTCGGGCAGGATCGGGTCGTCGACGATCACCGCGGCCAGCTCCCACAGCGCGAGCGCGGACAGCAGCGCCAGGCCGGAGACCAGCCAGCGCCGGTGTTGCAGCGGCACGCGGACGGGACGCCGGGCGGCGGGCGCTGCCGGCCGGACCTGTGCGTCCGGGAAGGTCTGGGTCACTGGCGGACTCCTTCGGTGGGCAGGAACTGCGGATCGGCGGTATCGCCAGCGATGACGCCGGTGCTGCGCATCAGGTCGAAGATCGAGCTCTCGTCGTCGGCCCACTTCTGACCGAAGCGGACTTCGTCGACCACCCAGTCATGTTGGGCCACATAGTCCTTCATGAACGCGATGTCCTCTTCGGAGGCGACGGCGAAGTGCTGCGGATACCGCTCGATCATGTCGTCGCGGTGCGCCTGCCATTCGGCCAGCCCGCGGTCCCACAGGTCCAGGAATGCCGACACCTCGCCGGGATGCCCGTCCACCCAGTCCTTGCGCGCGACGAAGACGTTGCCCATCGGGCCGTCGTGCCCGGGCGCCTTGAGTTCGGCGAACAGGTCGGCTGACGACTTGCCCTCGTACAGCGGGCGCACCGAGCCGTTGCGCAGCTCGCGCGCGGACAGGTCGGGATAGCAGATACAGGCGTCGATCTCGCCGCGCGCCACCAGGTTCGACAGGTTCTGGATGTCGGCGACCACCACGTCGAAATCGCTGGGCCGCTCGCCGGCGTCGACGAGGTTCATACCGTGCATCTGCTGGACCAGCGCGCTCCACACCAACGTGCCCGAGACCGTGGTGAACACACCGAGCCGGCGGCCCCGTAGATCCTCCAGTGAGCGGGCGGGGTCGTCGGCACGAACCAGGATGCGGCTGCGTTCGGCGTTGTAGCGACCGATGATGACGGTCTCGCGCCGGGTCTGTTCCTCCAGCGCGGGCACCTCGAAGGAGGCCGACGAGATGATGTCGGCGTGCCCGCCGGCGAACAGCCCGAATTCGTCCCAGGTGGCGCTGGTTTCGATGGAATAGCCGGTATCGCGTTCCCATTGCTCGATCACGCCGGTGTCGTGCATGTAGTCCCAGATCGGGTCCGGCGCGAAGGTGAACCGGATGACGCCGTCCTGCGCCGCTCGCGACGAGGCCGGCCCACCGAGTCCGGCCGAGCACGCCGTGGACACGGCGACGGTGATGACCGATGCGAACGCAACGGCGATCCTGACAAGTCGAGTTCCTGTGATGGCGATCACGAGTACACGATGACCGTGATACAGCCCACGCGACAATGTCCTGCCGAACACTCTTGTGCTGACCGCCATGTCGGTCGGAACACAGGCTCGGGAACGCACCTGGCGCGCCGGCCGGATCGACCCGCAGGACGGGTGGAGCGGCTGAGATCAGGCGCGCGACGCTGCCCGCACCAGCAACCGCAGCAACACCTGCGCGATCACCGCGAGGGGCGCCTTGACCAACGGGAACGAGGCCGTGGACGCGACGGTGTAGTCGATGCGGGTGCCGGTGCCCACCGGCGTCAACCGCACCTTACCGGTGTAGCCGGGAAACGGCGTCCCGGACAGCGCCTTGTAACCGAACACGTGCGGCGCCTCGAAGGTGACGACCTCCTCGACGATATCGGGCCCCGGCCCCGGCGTCTTGATCCGCCGGACGGCGCCGACCCCGTTGGGTTCGGGCGAGCCGGGCCGGCCCAAACTGACGCTGAGGCCCGGCACCCAGGACGCCATCCCGACGTGATCGGTGAGGGTGGCCCACACCGTGTCGATCGGTGCGGCCACGGTCGCCTGCGATGTCACATGCATGGGCCCAGGCTATCGCCCCGGGCGGCCGGTCAGCGCAGCTTCTCGCCGTACACGCGCTGCACCCGCAGCGCCATCAGCACGCGCCGGTCGGACACCATCACCGACCGGTACTCGTCCCAGTCCGGGTGTTCCCCGGCCGCGGCACGGTAGTAGTCGACCAGCGCGGCCACCTCCGGTCCGTCCGGATCGGTGCCCGGGCCGGTCAGCGTCACCGCGCCCTCGGCGGTGGCCCAGGCCCAGCCGTCGGCACTGGTCACCTCCAGCGCCGCCCGAGGGTCCCGGCGCAGGTTGGCGGTCTTGGCCCGGCCGTCGGTCATCGAGACGTAGATGACGCCGGCCGCTCGGTCGTAGAACGGCGTCACCGGGGACAGCTGTGGGAGGCCGTTGGCCTTGATGGTGGCCAGCACGCCGAGCCGGGCTTCGGCGAGCAGGGCATGCGGATCGAAGGTCTCGGGTGTGGAAGCGGTCACATCGGAGCGCAACCGTGCCGCCCGTGTCCCGTATTCCGGGTCGGGGCTACCCGCCCAGCGCGTCCTTGAGATGCCCGGCCGAGACCGCCTTGAGGTGGGTGACGTCCGAGGCGACCGAGGCGAAGGTGAAGCCCTGGGCCAGCCGTCGTGCCGCGGTCGCCCCGTCGGGGGTGTGGATGCCCGCGGCGATACCGGCCGCCGCGGCGGCCTCGCGCACCTTCTGCAGGGCGGCCTCGAACTCGTCGGCGACGGCGGGGTCGTTGGAGTGCGCACCACCGACGGCCAGCCGCAGATCCGACGGGCCGACGTAGACGCCGTCCAGGCCGGGCACGGCGCAGATCTCGGCCACCTCGGCCAGGCCGCGCGGGGTCTCGATCATCGCCAGCACGACGGTGTCCCGGTCGGCGTCGGCGGGCAGCGGCCCGATCCGCAGTTGGGAGCGCATCGGACCGTAGGAGCGGATTCCGTTGGGCGGGTAGGTCGCCGCGGCCACGGCGGCCGCGGCCTCGTCGGCGGTGTTGACGAGCGGGACGATCACCCCGGCGGCCCCGGCATCCAGCGCCCGCCCGATCGGGGTCGGATCGTTGGCTTCGACGCGGACCAGCCCCACCGGCCCGCCCGCGGCGTCGATGGCCGTCAGGCCGGCCAGCATGCCGGAGTAGCCGATCAGCCCGTGCTGCAGGTCCAGGGCCAGGTAGTCCCAGCCGACGTGCGCCAGCCACTCGTGCGCGACGGGACAGTCCAGCACCGACCAGTAACCCAGGATGCGTTCCCGGCGGCGCAGCCGGGCGGCGAATTCGTGTGCGCTCATCGTCGACCTATCGGTTGTAGTTCGGCATCGGGCCGCGCAGTGCCGCACCCACATCATCACAGGCTTCCACCACGTCGGCGGGCAGCGGTCCCTTCGCCAGCACCGCGATATTGGCTTGCAGATGGCCGACTTTCGAGCCGCCGAGCAGGATCGGCCCGGTCACCGGCTTGGACAGCAGCCAGCGCAGCGCCAGTTCGGTCAGCGGCACACCGGCCTTCTCGGAGATCACCGACAGTGCCTCGATCGCCTCGAAAATCGCAGTGTTCCAGTAGCGCTGCTTGTACATCTGGGCCAACCGGGACGTTCCGAACCGTCCGTCGGCGGGGTCGGCGTCGAACGTGTGCCGCCCGGTCAGCAATCCACCTCCGAGCGGGTTGTACACCATGGTGGTCAACCCGGTGACCGCGGCGAACTCCGCGTACTCGTCCTCGATCCGGCGCGCCAGCAGGTTGTAGAGCTGTTGGGCGACCAGCGGCCGCGGCGCCCCCACCTCGTCGGCGAGGTGGTTGATCTCGCCGATCTGCCACGCCGCGTAGTTGGACACCCCCAACGCGCCGATCTTGCCTTCCTTCACCAATTCGGCGACGGTGGACAGGGTTTCGGCCAGCGGTGTGTCGCGGTCGGGTTGATGCAGGTAGAACAACTCGACGTGGTCGGTGCCCAGACGGGACAGGCTGCCTTCGATGCTGGCACGCAATCCGGCGGCCGACAGCGGCGCGTGCCCGCCCGCATCCGGGTGCGGCATCCCGGCCTTGGTGGCCAGGGTGACCCGGTCCCGCCGCTCCTTGAGCAGCCCGGACAGGATGCGTTCGGTCTCGCCGCCCGCGTACCCGTTGGCGGTGTCGACGTGGGTGATACCCGCATCCAATGCCGCGTCGAACATCCGTTGGGCGCCCACGGTATCGACGGTGTCGCCGAAGGTCATCGTGCCCAGGACGAGCGGGGACAACTGCAGGTCGGACACTATGCGACTCCCTGTTCCTGGTTGATACGCAATACGTTTCGTGGTTTGACGCCGACCATGGCGGTCGGGTCCAGCGCCGCCGCGCGCAAAGCGCGGGTGTAGGACTGCTGCGGATGCGCGAGCACTTCGGCGCTCGCGCCTTGCTCGACGATGGCGCCGCCCCGCATCACGATGATGCTGTCACTGATTTCGCGCACCACCCCGAGATTGTGCGTGATGAACAGGTAGGTCAGGCCGGTGTCGCGTTTGATCTCGCGCAGCAGGCCGAGCACCTGCGCCTGAACCGACACGTCCAGTGCGCTGGTCGCCTCGTCGCAGACCAGCAGGTCGGGTCCACTGGCCAGGGCGCGGGCGATCCCGATGCGTTGCCGCTGTCCGCCGGAGAACTCGGCGGGCTTGCGGTGCAGCGCCGTCGAGGGCAACCCCACCCGGTCGATCAGTTCCGCGGCCCGCTGCCGGCGCGCGGCACGGCTGCTGATGCCCTGCAGGCGTAGCGGTTCGGCGACGATGTCGACGGCATCCAGGTGCGGGTCCAGCGATCCGTACGGGTCCTGGAACACCATCTGGATGCGCGACCGCAGCGGCCGCAGGGCGCGCTCGGACAGCGCCGCTATATCGGTGCCGTCGAACACGATCCGGCCCGACGTCGGGGTGAGCAGGCGGACGATGGCCTTTGCCAGGGTCGACTTGCCGCAACCCGACTCCCCGACGACGGCCAGGGTGGTGCCGCGCTGCACGGTGAAGCTGACGGCGTCGAGCGCGCGGAACACGCCGTTGCCGTTGGGGTATTCGACGACCAGGTCCGTCACCGTCAAGAGCTCGCTCATGCCGGAACTCCGATCGTGGCCGCATTGTCCAGCCGCGGTACCGCGGCCAGCAGCCGCTGGGTGTACTCGGTTTGGGGGGCGCGCAGCAGTTCCTCGGCGGCTCCGCCCTCGACGAACCGCCCGTTGCGCATCACGAAGATACGGTCCGACATCAACCGCGCCACCCCGAGGTCGTGGGTGATCAGCAGCATGCCGATACCCGTGCGCTCCTGCAGTTCCAGTAACAGGTCCAGGATGCTGGCCTGCACGGTGACATCGAGTGCACTGGTGGGTTCGTCGGCGACGATCAACTCCGGCCCGGCGGCGAGCGCGGCCGAGATCAGCACCCTCTGCAGCTGACCGCCGGAGAGCTGATGCGGGTACTTGCCGAGTTGTTCGGCGGGGCGCGGGATCTTCACCTGTTCGAGCAGTTCCACCGCGCGCTCGCGCTGCCGGGCCCGGCCGCTGACACCGCTGTGCCGGATGGCGTCACGCAGCTGTGCGCCGATGGTGTGCACGGGGCTCAGCGCCGTCATCGGATCCTGCGGAATCAGGGCGATATGCCGACCGCGAACGGCACACAGCGCCCTGTCGTCCCCCAGGATGGGCCGGCCCCCGAAGGTCGCCGACCCGGACAACACGGCCAGGTCCGCCGGCAACAGCCCGAGGATGCCCATCGCGGTGGTGGACTTCCCCGATCCGGATTCGCCGATGATGGTGACGGTTTCACCGGCCTCGATGTCGAAGGACACGCCGTCCACGGCGCGGATCACGCCCGCCGCGGTGATCAGCTCGATCTGGAGTTCCTCGACGCAGAGCAGTTTCGCCATCTCAGGCCGCCTTCTTTCGGAGCGAGAACCGGCTCAGCAGACCGGTTTTGGGGAAGCCGGCGTGATCTCGCAGGCCGTCGCCGAGCAGATTCACCCCGACCACCAACAGCGCGATGGCCAACCCGGGGAGGGTGACCAGCCACCACGAGGTGGTGACGTAATCCTGGCCGTCGGAGATGATGCGGCCCCAGGTGGCGAACGGGCGCTGCGGGCCGGCACCGAGGTAGCTCAGCGCGCTTTCCAGCAGCACCGCCTGCGCGAGCAGCAGCAGTACCACCAGAGAGACCTGCTTGACGATGTTCGGGATGATGTGGCGCAGCAGGATCGCGGTGCGCCCGAGGCCCAGTACGTGCGCGGCCGCCACATAGGGTTTCTCCCGCTCCACCAACGTCAAGGACCTTGTCAGGCGCGCGATCTCGGGCCACTGCGCAATGGCGATGACGAAGGTGATGACCGGGATGGACGGCCCGAACAGGGCCACCACCAGGAGCAGCATCATCAGCAGTGGCAGCGACAGCTGGGCTTCCAGCAGGCGGCTGACCACGGTGTCGACCCAGCCACCGCGATAGCCGGCGAGGGCGCCGAGCGTCAAGCCGATGAGGCCGGACACCACCACGGCCAGGATGCCGATGGCCAGGGACACCTGCCCGCCGTAGAGCACCCGGGCCAGCAGGTCGCGGCCCAGCTGGTCGGTGCCGAACAGGTGCCCGTCGGTCAGGGGCGGCAGCCGGCGGGCGGCCAGGTCGGTGGCGTCCGGCGAGGGCACCGGCAGGATGCGGGCAAACGCCACCGGCAGTATCACGATCAGGGCGGCGATGCCGCCGATCCAGATCTTGACCCGGCTGTCCCTGGCCCGGCGCGTGGCACCGGCGCGCGCGATATCACGCGCGGTGACGGCCGACGGGCGCTCCTGGGTGGGGGTCGGATAGACGATGGTGGCCGGCGATGCGGTCATTTGGCGGTTCCCTTCCCGAGCCGTACCCGCGGATCGAGCACCGGATAGCAGAGGTCGACCACCAGCTGCACCAGCACCGCCAGCACGGCGGTCACCAGCACGGTGGCCTGGATCAGCGGATAGTCCCGGGTCTCCAGCGCGCGGACCACCAGCGAGCCGACACCGGGCCAGGCGAACACCACCTCCACCACGACGACACCGTTGAGCATCGACGCGAATCGGGTGCCGAGCGCGGTGAGCACCGGGATGGCCGAGTTACGCATGGCGTACCGCCAGATCAGTTCGCGCTCGGAGACCCCTCGGGCCCGGCCCACGATGATGTAGGGCGAGTTGAACGCGCCGACCATCTCACGGCGCACCATCCGCGAGATCAGCGCGACCTGCAGCACCGCGATGGTGACCGTCGGCAGCACCAGGCTGGACCAGGTGGTGAAACCGGCGGCCGGGAACACCGGGATGAGCACGGCGAACAGCGTGATGAGCATCAGCCCGGTCCAGAAGTCCGGCATGGACTGCCCGGTGATCGTGACGGCGTTGGCGGCCAGTTCGCGACGGGTGTCGGCCCGGCGGGCCATCCACACCCCCAGTGGCACCGCCACCGCGGTGGTCAGCAGGATCGCGGCGACCGACAGCGTGATCGTGTACGGCAGCCGGCCCAGCACGACGTCCAAGGCCGGGGCCTGGAACGAGTACGAGGTGCCCAGGTCCAGGTGCAGCATTCCCTGCAGGTAGCGCAGGTACTGGATGAACAGCGACTCGTCGAGCCCCAGATCGGTGCGGATGCGGGCCAGGTCTTCGGTGGTGGCCAGCGGCCCGGCGATGGCGTCGGCCGGGTCCCCCGGCGCCAACCGGATCAGGACGAACACCGTGGTGAGGGTGAGGAACACGGTGAGCAAGCTCTGCCCCAGCCGCCGGATGATGTATCTCGGCATGGCGGCGGTGAACCAGCGGCGCGCGGGCCGGCGGGCCGGTGCGTCGAGCTGTTGGGTCATCGAGACGTCCTTCGTCGAACGAGGAGGTGCTGTTACTCAGCTCACAATGTCACGCCTGCGTGTTTTGCGCAAGTATGCGCAGTCGATTGCGCGTTGTGCGCATTAGGGCGTAGAGTTCGGTTGTGTCAGCCGTCACAGCAGAGTCTCGCCCGGAGGGTCGATGATGACCAAACCCGTTCTCCAACGGCAGTTTTCGCGCCGCAACCTGCTCCGGTCCGGGGTGTTGCTGGGTGCGGGCCTGGCCGTCGGTTCGGCCGCCGCCGGGTGCGCCACCCCCACCGGCCGGCCGGGTCCCACCACGATCAGCCTCGCCATGAACCGGTCCATGACCACCCTGGACAACAAGCTCCTGCAGTACGACGCCGCGCTGACCGTGCAGCGCGCCGTGCGCCAGGCGCTCACCGAGATCGACGAGAACCTGCGCCCGCGGCTGGTGCTCGCCGAGGAGTTCCGGCTCACCACACCCACTCAGTGGTTCGTCCGGCTGCGCCGCGGTATCCGCTACTCCGACGGATCGCCGGTACAGGTCGAAGACGTCGCGACCGCCCTGCAGATGTACAGCCAGGTGCACGGCGGGTTCGTCGGCGGCTTCTTCCCCGAGTGGCCGACCGTCGCGAAAATCGACGCCACCAGTTTCACCTTGAACACCCAACGCCCGGTTCCGGTGCTCGACTACCTGATGTCCAACATCCTCGTCACCCCCGCTGCGGCCAACCGGCCGGAGGATCTGCAGGGTGGCGTGGGCACCGGGCCGTTCATCGTCACCGCGGCCGACCGCGGGCTGGGCAACTACAGCCTGGAACGCAACGTCAACTACTGGGGTCCGCGCCCGTCGGTCGAGTCGGTCCGGGTGCGGTTCATGCCCGACGAATCCAGCCGCGTGGTGGCGCTGCGCAGTGGCGAGGTGGACGTCATCGACTCCATCACGCCGGACTCCACCGATCAGCTGGCCGGATTGACCGGTGTCGCAGTGGATCATGCCGACGGGGTGCGGCTCAATCAGCTGTTCTACAACTTCCGCAAGCCGCCCGGCGCGCCGACCGCCGATGTCCGGGTGCGCCGTGCGCTCACCTACGCCATCGACGGCACGTCACTGATCGACAACGTGCTGCAGAAATCGGCCACCGCCTCCAAGGGTGTCATCCCGCTGAGCCTGGACGGCGCCGTAGAGACCGGCGAGTACACCTACGACCCGGACCGGGCCCGGCACGAGCTGGACGCGCTCGGCCTGCGTGACCTGTCGCTCAAGATCATCTGGGAGAGCGGGGAATTCGCGGCCGACACCGACATCATGGAATCGGTGGTGCAGATGCTGTCGGCCGTGGGTGTGCGCGCCACCCTGCGCCAGTTCGAACCCGGCGGCGATATCGCCCAGTGGCGCCAGGGCCGTGCCGGTGACTGGGACGTCCTCGGAAACGGCTTCCCCAGCCCGACCGGGTTGGCACTGACCATCATGCAGGGCATGTACGCGGGCACGCAGGAGAAGGAGAAGACCCGCGATACCTACCACGGTTACCTGTTCCCGGAGATCACCGCCCAGATCACCAGAGCTTCGGAGGAACCGGATGCGGAGCGCCGCGCCGAACTGCTGGCCACGGCGCAGCACGACATCTGGAAAACCTGCCCGATGCTGTGGTCGTTCGTGCCGAAGGCGGTGCTCGGCAGGCGATCGCGCATCGACGGGATTGCGCTGCGCCCCACCAACTCCTACAACCTGGCCACCGTGTCACTGAAGGGCGACTGACCGTGGACACCGTATCGCTGCGCACCGACGGGATCGTCCGCGCGACCGCCGAGCCCGGCCGCCGTGACGCCCTACTGCCCGCGCCGCGGGTGCAGAACCATGCCGCCAATCTGGCGGTGCTGCCCGACGGCACGCTGGGTTGCGTGTGGTTCGCCGGCACCCAGGAGGGTGTCCCGGATATCGGGGTGTGGTTCTCCCGGCTCGCCGACGGGGTGTGGTCACCACCCGTCGCACTGTCGGACGACCCGACCCGGTCGGAGCAGAATCCGATTCTGTACGTGCATGATTCGCACCACGTTTGGCTGCTGTGGACCTCACAGCACGCCGGTAACCAGGACACCGCGCGGGTGCTGCGCCGCATCTCCTCCGACGGCGGGCACAGCTGGGGCGAACCGCATGTGCTGCTGCCGGAGACCGAGGAGGGCGGGGTGTTCGTCCGCCAACCCCTGGTCCGGTTGCCCAGCGGACGGCTGCTGCTGCCGATCTTCCACTGCGTGCGCGTCCCGGGACAGCGCTGGGTGGGGGACCAGGATTACAGCGGCGTGATGATCTCCGACGACGACGGCGGCACCTGGCGCGAGGTGGTGGTGCCCGACAGCACCGGGGCGGTGCACATGAACATCGGGCGGCGCTGCGACGGCAGTCTGGTCGCGCTGTATCGCAGCCGCTGGGCCGATTTCGTCTACCGCAGCGTCTCCACCGACGACGGCCAGACGTGGTCGGCACCGCAGCCCACCGAACTGCCGAACAACAATTCGTCCATCCAGTTCGTGGTGCTGCCCGATGACCGGCTGGCCCTGGTGTGCAACGAATCCAGCGCCGCCGATGCCACCGCACGGCGCACATCGCTCTACGACGAGATCGACGACGACGGCCTGGCCGCCGACGGGCCGGCCCCCGCGGCGCAGGTACCTGTCGACGGCGACTCCCGCACCGCGTTCTGGGGTGCACCGCGCGCCCCGATGACGCTGGCGCTGTCCGACGACGGTGGACTGACCTGGCCGGTGCGTCGCAATCTGGAAGTCGGTGACGGGTACTGCCTGTCCAACAATTCCCGGGACGGCCTGAACCGGGAGTACTCCTACCCGAGCATCACCACCGCCGGCGACACCCTGCACATCGCGTTCACCCGGTTCCGCCAGGCCATCGAGTACGTCGAGGTCGGCCCGGCATGGATGCCGACATGACCGGCACGGCGGTGGTCACCGGCGCCAGTTCCGGTATCGGCGCCGCCGTGGCGCGCCGCCTACTCGACGACGGCTGGCACGTCATCGGGCTGAGCCGTCGGGTGCCGGATATCCGGCACACCGGCTTCGACTCCGTCACAACGGATCTCGGTGATCTGGATGCGCTGCGCGGGTGGGCGCGCGACCTCGGCGCGGTCGACGCCGTCGTCCACGCGGCGGGGTTGCAGTACTCGGCGCCGCTCGGTGCGCTGGATCCCGCCCACGGGCTGCGGATGTGGCGCATCCACGTCGGTGCGGCCGAGGCGCTCGTCGACGCGCTGGCGCCGATGTTGCCCGACGGCGCCCGGGTGGTCCTGATCGGCAGCCGCACCATGACCGGGAATCCCGGCAAGAGTCAGTACGCCGCAACCAAGGCCGCGCTGGTGGGGATGGCGCGGTCCTGGGCGGCCGAACTCGCCGGCCGCGGCATCACCGTCAACGTCGTCGCCCCGGGCCCCACCGACACCCCGATGCTGGCCGACCCGGCCCGCTCGCACACCCCACCGAAACTGCCGCCGCTGGGCCGGTTCATCGATCCGGCCGAGGTGGCCGGACTGGTCGCGTTCCTGCTCGGCCCGGACGCCCGCAGCATCACCGGCCAGACCATCGTGCAGTGCGCGGGGGCGTCGCTGTGACCGGCACCATCGCCGTGCTGGCCGACGACCTCTCCGGGGCGGCCGAAACCGCCGCGGCGTTCCTCGACCGCGGCATCCCGGTCACCTTGTGCCTCGCGGCCGGGGCTGTCCCGGCCACCGGGGTCACCGTGTTCGACCTGAACACCCGCACCATGACGGCACAGGACGCCCGGCGGGTGCACCGCGCGACCCTGACTGGGCTGGCACCGGATGTGTTGGTGGTCAAGAAGATCGACTCGTTGTTGCGCGGCAATGTGCGCGCCGAGGTCGACGTGCTGGCCGAGCGCGGCCCGGTGGTGGTCGCGGCCGCCCTGCCCGCGCTGCGCCGCAGCGTGATCGGCGGGGTGTTACACGTCGACGGGGTGCCGTTGCACCGCACCGACGCGTGGGCGGCCGAATCCGGTGCACCGCCGCACTCCCTGGCCGAGCTGCTCGGGCCCCATGTCACCGTCCGCGACGCCACCAGTGACGGCGACCTCGACACCATCGTGCGCTCGGTCGCACCGGGCACCCAGTTGGTCGGAACGTCGGCGCTGGCCGCCGCGCTGGCCCGCACCCTGCCGGAGCAGGCACCTGCCCTCGCGTGCCGGGCGCCGTCGGCCGGCCTGCTCGCCGTGATCGGCACGGCGCATCCGCACGCGGCCGAACAGGTTCGCCGGCTGGTCGGCACCGGTGTGCGGCACGTGCCGCTGGCTGCCGGTGACTTGCTCAGCGGTGCCGCCGATCCCGCCGATGTGTGCCGCGCCCTCGAGGCGGGACCGGCGGTGGTCACGGTGGACGGCGAAGTCCGGCCCGAACACGCCAGCGAATTATCCTGCGTCATCGGGCGTTTGGTGGCCTCTGCCCTGCCCGCCCTCGGCGCTCGGCGGCCCGACCTGATTCTGACCGGTGGGGAGACCGCCCGCGCGGTCGTCGACGCCCTCGGTCTCACCGATCTGCGGCCCATCCACCAGGTGCACCACGGTGCGGTGGTGTCGGTCGCATCCGACGGGCGCAGCGTCGCCACCCGTCCTGGCAGTTTCGGCGACGGCGACAGTCTGGTCGCCATCGCCGACTATCTGGCCAGTCCCCAGCATGTCCACCCCCAATTGAAGGACAATTCATGACAGGACTTCCCGTTGTCGCCGTGACCATGGGCGACGGTGCCGGTATCGGCCCGGAGGTGATCGTGCCCGCGCTGCTGGAGCCGGCCACCCAGTCCCGCTGCAATCCCGTCGTGATCGGCGATGCCAAGCGGCTGGCGCAGGCGGCCGCCCTGCTGGGCAGCACGGCCGAGATCGTCACCGTCGCCACCGTGGCGGACGCCCGCCAGCTGCCCGGCCGCATCAACGTCATCGACCTGGACCTGCTGCCCGACGACCTGCCCTGGGGACAGTTGTCGGCGGCGGCCGGGCACGCCGCCTATGAGTACATCCGGGTGGCCAGCGAATTGGCGGTGCGTGGCGAGGTCCAGGCGATCTGCACGGCACCGTTGAACAAGGAGGCGCTACACGCGGCCGGGCACGTGTTCCCCGGGCACACCGAACTGCTCGCGCATCTCACCGGCACCGAGGAGGTGTCGATGATGCTGTCCACGCCCAAGCTCAAGGTCATCCATGTCACCACCCATATCGGCCTGATCGACGCCGTCCGGCGGATCGAGCCGGGACTGGTCGAGCGCACCGTGCGCCGCGGCCACGACGCCCTGGTGCGCGCCGGCAACCCGGACCCCAAGATCGGGGTGTGCGGCATCAACCCGCATGCCGGGGAGAACGGCCTGTTCGGGTACGGCGAGGAGGAGAAGAAGATCATCCCCGCCGTCGAGAAATTGGTCGCCGACGGGATCGACGTGCACGGTCCGCTGCCCGCCGACACGGCGTTCTTCCTGGCCGGACGTGGCGATTACGACCTGATCGTGGCGATGTACCACGACCAGGGGCACGGCCCCGTGAAGGTGCTCGGCATCGAGGCCGGGGTCAACATCACCGTTGGTCTGCCCGTGATCCGCACCTCGGTGGATCACGGCACGGCTTTCGATATCGCGGGCAAGGGTATCGCCGAGGCCGGTAGTATGGTCGAAGCTCTTCGGCAGGCCGCCGAATTGGCAAGCAGCACAACGACTGTCAAAGGATAGGGATTTGCCGGTACGCGGGTCGCAGGCACGCCGGGCCGAGATCGTGCGGCTCGCGCGGTCCAGCGGGCTGGCCAGCGTGGAGGAACTGTCCACACAGTTCGGCGTCACCGCGTCCACCATCCGCCGCGATCTGGGCCAGCTCACCGAACAGGGGTTGATCGCGCGCACCTACGGCGGCGCCATCGCGCTGGATCCGCACCCCGAATCATCGTTCCGGCAGCGCGCCCAGGAGGGCTACGCCGCCAAACGGCAGATCGCCCAATGGGCCGCCGCGCAGGTGCGCCCCGGCGAGACCATCCTGCTCGACGCCGGCACCACGGTCGGTGCGATGGGGGAATTCCTCTGCGATATCCCCGGTTTGACGGTGGTCACCGCCGGACTGAGCGCGCTCGAGGAGCTCGCCGACGCCGACGATGTCCGGGTCGAATGCATCGGCGGCACGCTGCGCCACCTCAGCCAGGGGTTCGTCGGGCCGCTGGCGGAGGCGACGTTGGCCCGGCTGACCTTCGACCGGGCGTTCCTCGGTGCCGACTCGGTGCATGCCGAGCTGGGCATCTGCGAGGCGGAGCTGGAACAGACCCGGCTCAAGGAGCTGATGATCGAGCGGGCCGGCACGGTCTACATCCTGGCGCACGCCGCCAAACTGGGCCAACGACAGTTCCATGCCTGGGCCCCGATCCCGCCCGGCGCCGTCCTGGTCACCGACGAGTCGGCCACCGAGTCTCAACTCAAGCCCTTCCGGGCCGCGGGTGTGCTCACCCAGCGCGCCCCGTGACGGTCACTCGCCGGGTGTGCGCACCCCGCGGTAGATCCCCCGCTTGACGATCAAGGGCTGCAACACGTTCCGGACGGCCCAGGCCGGGAATCGGAAAGCCTGGCCGCCGGGAGTGAACACCTCCAGGCCGTCGCGTTGCGCGCCGAGCACCGAACCCCAGCGCCGGGTCGGCGGACGGTACTCGCGCAGCGGTGTCCCGTCGACGAATGCTGCGATGTTGCGGGCCAGTAGGGCGTCGGCTCGGCTGCGGGCCGAGGCGCGCAGCGGATCGGTGGCCGCGACATCACCGATCGCGAAGACCTCCGGATGGCCGGGAACCTGCAGATGCCGGGTGACCCGCACGAAACCGTGCTCGTCCAGCAGCTCGGCGGGCAGCCAGCCGGTGTTGGGCCGCACCCGCCCCACCGCCCAGAGCACCGCATCGGCGTGCACGGAGGGTTGCCCGGTGCTGAATTCGACCGGGCCGGTGGTGATCTCGTCGGCATGGTCGGGCACCACCGCCCGATGGCCGCCGTGCAACCCCACCCCGGCCGCGGCCAACCGGCGCTCGACCCGGCGCCACACCCGTCGATGATGTTGGGGCAGCGCGTGTTCGCGCGGGTAGTACAAGTCGACCGCCGCCCTCGGCAGCGCCGACGCCAGGTTGGCCGCGGCGCTGACCGCTGCCGCCCCGCCGCCGATGACCGCGATGGTCGATGCTGCCGCGAGCCGGGCGTGTACCGCCAGCAACTGCGCGTCGATCTGCTCGGCGGTCTGGCGGTCCGGCCGGCGCCAGAAACCGTTCGTCACGCCGGTGGAGATCACCAGCACGTCATAGGGTTCCGGGCCGGTGTCGACATCGACGGAGCGGGCGGCCAGGTCGACACCGGTGATGGTGCCGTGCACGGTGCGTACCCGGTCCAGGCCGCGGAACCGGTCGAAGGTGGTCCAGTAGTCGCGGGACCACTCCTGCGGTCGGGCCACCCGCACACCCAGCTCCTGACCGCTGAGCAGGCCGGGTTTGGCCGAGATGCCCACCACCTCGAAACGCCGCGCCAGCCGCAACGCGGTCAGCACGCCGGTATCCCCGAGACCGGCGATGACGACGCGCTGCACCCCGACACGCTAACCGGTGCGGGCCTCTTGACCCGGCCAATTCGTCGTCGTACCGTCGAAGAACGGATCTACTACAGGGAGTAGTAATGACCGAACCCCGTCGTGGCTGGACTTTCGCACAGTGGGGCCTGCTGATCATCTGCGTCGTGCACCTGGCCCAGGCGGTCATCGGCTTCATCGCCGAACCCAGCTTCGCCGTCGGCCCCGGCGCACCGACGGTGCAGATCCTCGGCATGGACTACAACGGCTGGCACGCGCTGGCCGGCGTGGCCCTGTTCGGACCCGGGCTGGTGTTCTGCCTGCGCAATTCCTGGGCGGTGCTCTACCTGCTGGCAGCCGCGGTCGCCGGCGGCCTGCCCGGCGTCTGGGCGCTGTTCTCCCAGCAGGTGGCCTACGTGTTCACCTTTCCCAACAACATCACCGACGCCGTCGTGCACTTCATCACCGCCGCGGTCATGGCCGCGGTCGCCGGCATCCAGATCCGGCGCGACGGTGGCCTGCGCGCCAGCCTCGCCGACCTGCACCGTTGAGCAGGGCCGGTCAGCCGATCGCGTCGATGGCCTTGTAGATCCGCTGTTCGCTCACCGGGCGGGGCGTGCCCAGCTGCTGGGCCCACAGACTGACCCGCAGTTCCTCGATCTGCCAGGCGATATCGCGGATATCTGCGGCCCGCGCGCGGGTCGGCGAAAGTGCTTGCACCACGGCGTCATAGGCGTCCTCGACGGCATGCACCCGGGTCATCCGCTCGGCGTCGGCGGCGGGGGCGTGCGGCAGCCGCTCCAGCCTGCGCCCGATGGCGGTGACGTATCTGGTCAGGTCGGCCAGCCGGCCGGCCCCGGCATGGGCGACGAAGCCGTTGGGTAGCAACCGATCCAGCTGCGCGCGGATGTCGGCGATCGCGGCCGCCTGCACCGGGCTGGGACGGTCGGGCAGGGCCACCTGCACCTCGTGGTACACGGTCAGCACCTTCTCCGCGCGGCCGACGATGCCGCGCGTCATCGCACCGAGCTCGCGGGCCACCCGGTCCCGCAGCGCGCCGAACTCGGCCGCTGTCCACACCGGTGCGCGTACCAACGCATCGACCGCCGCATCGGTGCAGTCGTCCAGCAGCGCAGCCAACGAACCGTCCGGATTCGCATTGAGCGCCAACCGGGTTCGCATGTCCAGGCCGCGTTCGATCGCCTTCACCGGCGATGGCACGCTCAGCCGCAACAACCGCCGGGTCCCCGGGCCCATCGCGGCCTGCTGCTCGGCGGCCGACGCAAACACCCGGATGTCCACCGACCTTCCGCGGTCGACGAAGGCGGGGTAACCGCGGACCGGGTGGCCACCGGTGATCCGCTCCACCGTGCGGGGCAGCTCGTCGAGATCACCGGGCCAGCCCGTCAGACCGGACCGCTCCCATTCGCCGGCCACCGCCGCGGTGACAGCCCGCTGGATCGGCGCGGCCAGTGTTTCCTGAAGCGCGCCAAGGTCTTTCCCTCGCGCCACCTCGGTTCCGTCGTTGTCCTCCACCGCGAAGGTGACACGCAGGTGCGGGGGCACCTTGGTCAGGTCGAAGGCGTCGATCGGCACCAGGATGCCGCTGATCCGCCGCAGTTCTCGTTGCAGCGCCTCCAGCACCGAGCCGGCGCCCGGCTCCAGCCGGGGCAGGACGGCGCGGGCGGTGTCGGGGGCCGGCACGAAATTGCGGCGCAGATCCTTGGGCAGCGACTTGATCAGCGCGGTGACCAGTTCTTCGCGCAGAGCCGGTACCTGCCAGGCGAATCCGTCACCGCCCAGCCGCGCCAGCACCTGCACCGGCACGTGCACGGTGACGCCGTCGTCGGCGGCGCCGGGCTGGAACCGGTAGGACAGCGGCAGCTCCAGGTCATCGGTGCGCCAGGAGTCCGGGTGGTCGACGGAGTCGTCGACCCGCAGCAGCTCGTCGCGGGTGAAGGTGAGCAGATCCGGCGTCTTGTGCCGCTGCTTCTTCCACCAGGCGTCGAAATGCCGGCCCGACACCGCCGTCGCGGGTATCCGGGCGTCGTACAGCGCGTAGATCTCGTCGTCGGTGATCAGCAGATCACGACGCCGCGACCGCTCCTCCATCTCGGCCAGTTCGGCGCGCAGGGCGGCGTTGTCGCGGAAGAAGTGGTGCCGGGTCTGCCAGTCGCCGTCGACCAGGGCGTGCCGGATGAACAGCTCGCGCGCCACCACCGGGTCGACGGCGGCGTATCCCACCCGCCGGCGCGGTATCAGCGGCAGGCCGTACAGCGTGACACGTTCGTAGGCCATCACCGCCGCCCGCGCGGCATCCCAGTGCGGTTCGCTGTAGGTGCGCTGCACCAGGTGGGCGCCGACGCGTTCCAATGTCTCCGGGTCGATGCGAGCGGCGGTGCGGCCGAACAGCCGGCTGGTCTCCACCAGGTCCGCCACCACGACCCAGCGGGGTGGCCGCTTGGTCAGCACCGAGCCCGGCGCCAACACGAACTTCGTGTTCCGGGCGCCCTGGTAGTCCCGGGAATCGCGCGCCTTGGCCTCGTCGCGCAGGCCGATGTGCGACAGCAATCCTGCTGCCAGCGCGGCGTGGATGCCGGCCGGGTCGGCGGGCTGATCGGATTCCTGGATACCGATATCCCGCGCGATGCTACGCAGCTGCCCGGCCAGATCCTGCCATTCCCTGATCCGCAAATAGTGCAGGAACTCGTCGCGGCACATCCGGCGAAAGGCACTGCTGGAGCGGTCCTTTCGCTGCTCCCGCAGGTAGTTCCAGAGGTTCAGATAGGAGACGAAGTCGGAGTGCTCGTCGGCGAAGCGGGCATGCTTGCCCCTGGCCGCCTCTTCGCGGTCGGCGGGGCGCTCCCGCGGGTCCGGGATGGACAGCGCCGCGGCCAGCACCAGTACCTCGCGGACGCAGCCCTCGGTGTCGGCGGCCAGGATCATCCTGCCGATCCGCGGATCCAGCGGCAGCCGTGCCAGCCGGCGCCCGATATCGGTCAGCGCGCCGGTGCCGTCGAAGGCGCCGAGCTCCTGTAGCAGGCCGATACCGTCGCGGATGCTGCGGGCGTCCGGCGGGTCCAGAAACGGGAATCGTTCGATCGCACCGAGACCCAGGGCCGACATCTGCAGGATGACGGCGGCCAGGTTGGTGCGCAGGATCTCCGGGTCGGTGTAGCGCGGGCGAGCCTGGAAATCCTCTTCGGAGTACAGCCGGATGCACACGCCGGGCGCGGTGCGGCCGGACCGGCCGGCCCGTTGGTCCGCCGACGCCTGCGAGATCGGTTCGATGGGCAGCCGCTGCACCTTGGTGCGCCGGCTGTAGCGGGAGATGCGGGCGGTGCCGGGGTCGACGACGTACCGGATCCCGGGCACCGTCAGCGAGGTCTCGGCGACGTTGGTGGCCAACACGATCCGGCGGGCGGTGCGGCTGGGGGTGAACACCTTCTGCTGGTCGGCGGTGGGCAGCCGGGCGTACAGCGGAAGCACCTCGGTGTTGGTGCCGACCACGCCGCGCAGGGCGTCGGCGGTGTCCCGGATCTCGCGCTCCCCGGACAGGAACACCAACACGTCGCCGGGCGGTTCGGCGGCCAGTTCGCGCACCGCGTCGACGATGGCCTCGGTGGGGTCGCGTAGCTCGGATGAGCCGCTTGCGCGAAGACCGGCAACGGGGGTGCGGACGATCTCGTGGTCGGGATCGTCCGGGTCGTCCGAATCATCTTTGCCGACAGGCACTTCCAGGGGTCGGTACCGGATCTCCACCGGGTAGGTGCGCCCCGACACCTCGACGATGGGCGCACCGCCGAAATGCTGCGCGAACCGACCCGGGTCGATCGTCGCCGAGGTGACGATGACCTTCAAATCCGGCCGGCGCGGCAGCAATTCGCGCAGATAGCCGAGCAGGAAGTCGATGTTGAGGCTGCGTTCGTGGGCCTCGTCGATGATGATGGTGTCGTAGCGCAGCAGCCGGCGGTCGCGTTGGATCTCGGCGAGCAGAATGCCGTCGGTCATCAACTTGACCAGCGTGGAGTCATCGGCCTGGTCGGTGAAGCGAACCGTGTAGCCGACGGCCCCGCCGAGCGGCACATGCAGTTCGTCGGCGATGCGCTGCGCGACGGTGCGGGCCGCCAGCCGGCGCGGCTGGGTGTGCCCGATGGTGCCGCGGATGCCGCGACCCAACTCCAGGCAGATCTTGGGCAACTGGGTCGTCTTGCCCGAGCCCGTCGCCCCCGCCACCACGACCACCTGATGCTCGCTGATGGCCTTGGCCAGCTCGTCACGATGTGCGCTGACCGGCAGGTCTGGGTAGCTGATCTCCGGGACCGCCGCCAGCCGGGTGGCGATCAGGCCTTCGGCGGCGGCGAACTGCGCCAGCAGTTTCTCGTCGGGAGCCGAGTGCAGATTCTTCAACCGCCGGCCCAACCGCGACGCATCCCGGATCGTCAGGCCGTCGAGGCGCGCGCGCAGCTCGGGGACGGACGCTGCAGACAATCCGGACATTTGGTCAAGGATAGGTGCCCGCACCCGTTGACCCGCGGCTGCGCCCGGGTGCAGGCTCGAGGAATCGACCCGATGGGAGTGTCGTCATGAGCGATCGGTGGTTCGACGAGCGGTGGTTCGACTACGTGGGTGCCACGCTGTGCGCCTGTCTGGATTGCGACCCGCGGTCGTCGCCACGGATCGGTCCCGCCGATTACACCCGGTTCCTCACCGACGACGTCCGGCTGCACGCGTTACAAAGCCGGCTGGCGGCCGCGGAGTGGGGTGTCGAGGAGACGCACGAGCGCCCCGTCCAGGTCGTGACCACCCATCTGGTGATCACCGAGCACGGGTTGCTGTTCGGCGCTGCGGTGGCGGGACCCCAGCCGCTGTATTACCTGGCGGCGCCGCGCAGCCTGCTCGACACGGTCGCCGACCACGTCGCCGACTGCCCGCCACCGGCGGGAGCGGTGGCTGCGGTGGACTGCCGGCTGGACCATGATCTCGCGTCAATCTGGCAGTTCGAGAAGGCGCTGCGCGAGCGGTTGGACACCGATCCGGTGGTGCGGGTGCAGCTCACCCCAGCGTTCGCGGCCTGACGCTCAGGCCGGCGACCAATAGGCCAGCATCTCGGCGAACGTCTCGAAGGCCGGCTTGGACGCCCCGTAGGCGACCTCGAAGTGCACGCTGAGCGGGAACCCTAGATCGGCGACGCCGTCGATGACCCGCTTGTACAGATCGAGCATCAGGATGCGCTTGTCCGCGGGCTCCAGGCTCGCCAACCTGGACACGAACTCCTGCTCGGCCGCGACCGCCGCGTTGCCGGGGTCCTGGATGAGCCAGGTGATCAGCCCCACCTTGGACTCCATCTTCGGGACGAAGCCGAAGGACAGCAGGATCTCCGGGCGGTGCTCGGTGGTCTTGGCGAACTCGGTCAGGAAGCCCACGATGGCATCGGAGTACAGCAGCTGCGTCATGCCGTAGGTGGCGCCCTGCCCGCACTTGAAGGTGAACCGGCCCTGTTCGCCGTCGCGGGTGGGGATGAGGATGGCGCCGCGGTTGGGCACCAGGTCGGCATAGATGGACAGGGCGTCGGTGGGGGCCACGCCCTCGCCTTCGCCGTCCTTCATGGTTCGCGGCACGCCCACGAAGGCGATGCCGTCGAACCCCGCGCCGCTGAGATCGGTCAGCCGCCGGCCGAGGGCGTCGCGCCCCAAAAACGACGTCACCTGGGTGCACAGGCCGCGCATGCCGGGCAGTTCCGGCCGGATGAGCGTCCAGTATTCGAGTACGTCCATCTTGGGTTTCATCTCGACCGGGCGATCGTCGTCCTCGTCGATCATGCCGGGGATCATGATGTGGCCGAACCTGCCGGTCAGGCCGGTCGCCGCCGCCAGCTCGAGCACCTTGTGGGCCTCGTCGACGGCGTACTGCGGGCCACGCTCGACGTTCGGCGGCACCAGTTCCAGCGCGATGGTGTTCAGAGGCACCCCCACACCCTACGGATCACGCACCTGGTCGTGGTAAACCTCCCCCATGGCTGAACGGGTGACATTTCCCAGCGCAACCGGCCCGATGCTGGCCGGCGTGATCGACCTGCCCGACGGCCCGGCGCGGGGCTGGGGCGTGTTCTCGCACGGATTCACCCTCGGCAAGGACTCGCCGGCCGCGGCACGGATCTGTAAGCAGCTGGCCTCCGACGGCATCGGCATGTTGCGTTTCGACGCGCTGGGGCTGGGTGGTTCCGAGGGCGACTGGGGTGACGGGTCCTTCACCGTCAAGGTCAACGACATCATCGAGGCCTGCAAGTTCATGGCCGAGCGCGGTACCCCCGCCGATGTCCTGGCCGGCCATTCGTGGGGCGGGGCGGCGGTGCTGGCCGCGGCACGTGAGTGCCCGGGGGTGCGTGCCGTGGTGACCGTGGGTGCCCCGATCGATCCGGCGCACGTCGAGCATCAGTACGACGCCTGCCTGGAGCAGGTGTTCGCCGAGGGCAGCGGCCAGTGGATGGTCGGCGGTAAGACGCTGACCCTCAAGCGCGCCTTCGTCGAGGACGTCCGGGAGGCGAAGCTGCACCACAAGATCAAGGGCCTCAAGCTGCCGCTGCTGATCCTGCACTCCCCGACCGACAACACCGTCGGCATCCAGAACGCCAGTGACATCTTCCGCACCGCTCGGCACCCCCGCAGTTTCGTGTCGCTGGAGGGTTCCGAGCATCTGCTGACCGGGCCCGGTCAGGCGCACCGGGCGGGGCGGATCATCGGCGCGTGGGCCGACGCGTACTTGGGTACGCGCTGAGGCACGGCGTACCTCGGTACGCGCTGAGGCAGGGCGTACCTCGGTACGCGTGAAGCCATTGGTCGCGCGGGTACATTGACGGACCGTCGTATTACGGTCACACTGTATCCATAACAATTCCGCGGGACAGGTGGTGTGATGGCGCACTCGCAGCCAGAAAGCAACGCGGCAGCGGTCGCCGACGACAAGCGGCCCCTGCTGCTGCGGGGAGCCCATGTGGTCACCATGACCCCGGGCCGCCCCGACTGGGAGACCCTCGACGTGCTGGTCGACGGGCAGCGGATCACCGAGATCGGCCCGGGCCTCGCGGCCGAAGGCGCCCGCACGCTGGACATGTCCGGTCGCATCATCATCCCCGGACTCATCAACGCCCATCTGCACACCTGGCAGACCGCCTTGCGCTTTCTCGGCGCGGACTGGACGCTGCCGGAGTACCTGGCCAACGCCCATGGCGGCGTCGGCCACCACTATCGTCCCGACGACCTGTTTCGCGGCACCCTGGCCGGGGCCCTCAATCAGATGGACCACGGCGTCACCACGATTGGCGACTGGTCGCACAACTGCCTGACCCCCGAGCATGCCGACGCGGCGATCGAAGCCCTCACCGGCACGGGTGTCCGTGCGGTCTTCCTCTACGGCACTCCCTACGGTCTGCGCGACCGTCCCCAGGACGTCCGCCAGATCGACCGGCTGCTGGCCGGGCCGATCGCCGGCACCGACCTGGTGTCCCTCGGCTTGGCCATCAAGGGCCCGCAGCTGTCCAAACCGGAGGTCGCCATTGCCGACTTCCGCACCAGTGCCGAGCGCAACCTGGTCGTGTCGATGCACCAGAGCGCAGGTTCACCCGGGCCGGGATGGCAGGCGATCACCGAGGCAGGCCTGTGGGGCCCGCTGGTCAACATCGTGCACGGCACGGGGCTGGGCACCGGTCACGTCGAAGCGCTGCTCGCGCAGGGCGTCACCTTCACCTCCACCCCGGAAAACGAGCTGGGACAGGGCCACACCACGACCCTTCCCGATCGGCTGCTGGCCCTGGGGGCCGCGCCCTCGCTGGGCACCGACACCGAGACCGCCACTCCGGCTGACGTCCTCTTCGTTGCGCGCATGCTGTTGGCGTTGCAGCGCGGTGTCGGTCACGACGCGGCGGTGGCGTCCACCGGTCTCGGTGCGACCACCATCCCCGTCACGGCCAAGCAGGCGCTGTCATGGGCCACGGTCGAAGGGGCGCGGGCGCTGGGTCTGGCTGATCGCATCGGCCAGATTGCGGCCGGGATGTACGCCGACCTGGTGGTCATCGATGCCCGAGCCCTCAATCTGTGGCCGATGCATGACGCGGCCGCTGCCGCGCTGTACGCCCACCCCGGCAATATCGAAGCGGTCATGGTCGGCGGTGTGTGGCGCAAGCGCGACGGCCGGCTCACGCACGGCGGGTTGGACGCCGTCAAAGACGAACTCCATACCAGCGGGCAGCGGCTGGCCCACCAACTCAAGTTCCCCTCCGTGGTCGGCAAGGTGCGTCAGCGTGTGGTACGGTGCGTCGTCGATCGCCAACTGCGCCAGCAGGTTCGGTGACGATGTAGCGCAACCGCGAAGCAGGCTCCCGGTCAATACGGGGGCGCCGCAGCAGCGCCCTCGGCGGCAGGGGTCAGCGTATCGATGACGGCCTGCGTGCTGCGCGTGAGGTCGTGTCGGGCGATGTGGCCGATATAGCCGTCGGGCCGGATCAGGAGCAGCACGTCGCCGCTGACGCCGTAGGCCTTACGGAATCCTCCAGAGGCGTCGATGAGATCGTCGGTCGCCGGCCCTTCTTCCCGCGGATCCACTGACGTTCCGGTCGTCCCGGCGTCGATGTTGAGGCGCTGCAGCGGCGCTCCGGTAGCGGGCCAGCGCAGAGCGGCCAAGGACGTGGCGGCGTGCGGCCCATAGGCGATGGCGGTGAAATGTGTTCCGCGGTAAGCATCGAACAACCGGACTCTGTCGCCGTCACGGCTGAGCAGATCGGCATCGGGTGCCCGGTCGCCGACCCGCAGGGTCGCGGTGTGGTCGGCAGCCGATGGTGCCAGCGGACCGCCCCGGTAGGTCAGAGTCAGTTGCTTTTCATCAGAACCGCGACGGTAGCTGCTGGGGTCGAGCTTGCCGATCCCTTCGTACTTCTTGGTGGAGAGCCCCAGCACCCCGGCCGCGATCGGGCGACGCTCCTGTTCGTAGGTGTCCAGCAACGATTCCGGTGCACCTGCCAACACCTGCGCCAGTTTCCAGCCCAGGTTGTAGGCATCCCCGATGCCGGTGTTCAAGCCCTGCGCACCGGCGGGTGGATGCACGTGGGCGGCGTCTCCGGCCAGCAGGACGCGGCCGTGGCGATAGCGCGCGGCCAGTCGGATGTTGGGCCTGAAAACCGATTCCCAGGAGATGCTCGTGATGCTGAGATGCTTGTCACGCGTGTGCGATTGGATACGGGCATTGATGGCGTCGATACCCGACGGCGCCTCTTCGTCTGGCGCCAACCGGATCATCCACTGGAACAGATCGCTGTGGGGCAGTGGACAGGCACCGATGAAACGTCCGCCCAGGCCCGGCCAGATGTGCCAGTACTTGCGCGACAGCTTGCCGGCTACCGGGGCGTCGATGATGAGGGTCCGGTCGGCGTCATCGGTGGATCCGGTGAATTCGATGCCGGCCTGTTTCCGTACGGCGCTGCTACCCCCGTCGGCTCCGACGACGTAGCGGGCGGTGACCTCCTCGAGGCCCCGCGGTGACACGATGTGCGCGATCACCGAGGTGCCGGAGTCGCTGAAGTCGGCCAGTTCGCTGCCCAATTCGACGCGTACCCCGTGTTTTTCGAGAAGGTCGTGCAGGGCCTGGTTGGTGCGCGACTGCGGGATGAGCCAGGTGTCGGGGAACGGGACATCCGGCCCGCGTTGACCTTTGGCCATCATGCGCAGCGGGACGGTCACCGGGCCCAGGTGTAGGCCCATGGGCGGGTAGAGGGAGCCGCCGGCGGTGATGTCGGGCAGGGCGCCGAGATCGTAGAGCACCTCCAGGGTGCGCGGCTGCAGGCCCTTGGCCCGCGATCCGGCGAAACCGTGGGTCGCTTTGTCGATGATGCGCACCGAAATACCGCGGCGCGCCAGGTCGATGGCCAGTGCGGAGCCGGTAGGGCCGGCGCCGACGATCAGAACGTCGGTCGTCGAGGACGTGGAAGGAGTCGTGGTGGTCATGATGTGAGCCGTTCGGTGTGTGTGGCCGCGAAATCCGCCAGCACGGTGGCGACTTCACGTGGTTGTTCGAAGGGGGCCATGTGGCCGCAATTGTCGATGATGCAGGTGTCTTCGGGGCGAAGCATGGTGACAACGCGGTCCAGCGCGGTGATCGGCGTGACCTCATCGTCATCGCCCCACACCAGCAGGCCGGGAACCGCCAACTGTCCTGTGCGCCGGTACAGTTCGCCGCGATCGAAGAGTCCGAAGTTGCGCAGGGTGGAAAAGAACGCGTACAGCGAGCCCTCGTAGCGGAAGGCCTGCCCGACCATGTCGCTCAGCGCGGCGGCGCGGCCAGGTTCGCGCACATTGTGACCGAGGTGTTGATCGAGGACCCGGCTCCCGATCGTGCGCGCCACCACGGTGGTCATCAGGTCGCTGCCCAGGAGCAGGCGCTGAGTCAACGGCGGTCGGCTCAACCCTGCCGGCCCCACCAAGGTCAGGGTCAACGCGGTGTTCGAGGGGACCGCCTGCAGGTAGGCCATCGCCACCAGGGCACCCATGGACGTGCCCACCAGGTGGTGGGGGCGGCCCTCGCCCACCATGTCGATGACCTCCGCAAGCTGGCGCACGAACAGCTCTTGGTCGTAGGCGGTGTCGACACGGTCGGAATAGCCGCGGCCGTAGGCGCTGTAGGTCAACGTCTGCAGCCCTCGGCCGTGCAGGTGAGCCGCCATTTCGTCCCAGTAGAACAACGGGACGGTCAGCCCGCCGGCCATGACTACCAGCTGCCCGTCTTCGGGGCCGGACAGCTCATAGTGGGTGACGCCGTCCGATAGTGCGATGAACTGCCCGCGTAGCTCTGCGCGTGCGGCCGGGGTGAGACGCCGATCCTCCCCGGATGCGACGAAGTACTTCATCGGATGCCGCCGACCCTAGTGCTGACGAACCGGGTGATGGCCGCGGCCACCCAGTCCGGATCCTCTTGCGGCAGAAGGTGTCCGCCGCGGGGGTGCACCTCTTCGATCGCGCCAGGGATATCGCGGGTGAAATATTGCCCGCCCATCCCCGCGCTGCGCAGCATCAGGGTCGGCGCCGCGATGGAGCAGATCTCGGCGCTGTGGTCGGGCTGATCGGTGCACACCAGATCCACAAACGCCGCCCGGTTGCCTGGCCGGTTCCACAGCCGGTGCGCTCGGTCCACCACCGCTTCGGTGATCACCTCGACGTTCGGTGCTGCGGCTTGGCGTAGGCTGCGTTCGACTGCCCGCCGGGGCATGAATCGTCGTAAGACGTAACCGGCGATCGGATTGCGCGCCAACCGCATCGACGCGGGCAGCTCCTTCTCTGGGTAGCCCGTGGCATTGATCAAGACCAATGCCACGACCCGCTCCGGCCGGATCACCGCCAGATTCCAGGCGATGTTGCCGCCCAGTGAGTTACCCACGATCACCGCGCTGTCGACGCCGATCGCACCGAGAAATCGGTCCACCGTGCCCGCGTAGGTGCGCACCCGGTAGTCCCCACCGCTGCGGGGGCCGGTGACCCCATGCCCGGGCAGATCCGGGCGGATGACATCGAAGAAGGGTTCCAGGCGGCGCGCCACATCCTCTACGCCCCACAACGAGGACGCACTGCCGTGTAGCAGCACCAACGAGGCGCCCTGCCCCGAGCGCTTGTAGTGCACCCGCATCCCGTCCACCGAAGCAAAAAGGGAGTCGGGCTGCACGTCGTCGTCTTCCAACATAATGGATACAGTGTCACCATTAATTTGTGGGCTGTCAAGGTGTCGGTAATACTGGGGCTGTGACCACTACTTCGTCGCCGGCGCGGGGCCGCGGCCGCCCACCGATGCCACTGGAGCGGATGATCACGACCGCGATTGCCATCGTCGACGAACATGGCGCCGATGCGCTGTCCATGCGGTCTTTGGCCAGCGCCCTGGGATCGGGCACCGCCACGCTCTATCGACACTTCGCATCCCGCGCCGAGTTGGTCGCCGCCGTCGTCGACGCCGTGCTCGGCGAGGTGTCTGCCGAGGCCCCCGCCTGGGCGGACACCTCATGGCGCCACGCGTGCGAAGGCGCCGCACACACGCTGTTCACCGTCTTCAACCGGCACCCCAATGTCGCACCGCTACTCATCGACCAGATCCCGTCCGGGCCCCATGCCGCGGCGGCGCGCGAACAGATCATCGGTGCTTTGCTCGCCGGCGGCTTCAGCCCTCGCGATGCGGCCAAGACCTACACCACGTTGAGCAGATTCGTCCTCGGCTTCGCCATCCAGGCTCGCGGCACACACGCGGACGACGACCCCTCGGCCGCTGCCGCAACCATCGATCCCGACACTCACCCGCACACCGCCGCGGTCGCCGAACACCTTCCCATCCCGCTGGCCGAAGAATTCGCCTTCGGGCTCAGTCTGCTTCTCGACGGGCTCACCGGCCTCGCTCCGGCGACACCGCCACGCCGGAAGCGGTGAGTTCCCGCCGGCCGTCCGATGCATTTACGAGTTGATGTGGCGCAACGCCCGGTGTGCCGTTGGCGGTCAGAGCTTGAGAGTGTTCAGCACGATGATCGCCAAGGCGGCGGCAGCGGTCAGTACCGCCGGCAGCATGGCGGTGAAGTTGTCCTGCACCCGTGCGTGGTAGACGATGGCGCCGATCAAGAGGATCAGGACCGCGGTCGCGGTGATGATGCCGAGTGGGACGACGATGATGCCGAGGATGAGACCTGCCGCCGCCGCGATTTCGGCGAGGCCGATCGCGCGGCTCAGATTGGAACTGATCCCCAGGTGATCCGCGTTGCCGCGCGCGGTGGCGTTGTTGAGCAGTTTCATCGTGCCCGTGGTGATCAGCAGGAGCGCCGACAGCCCCATCAGGATGGTCGTTGTCAGATGCATGTGCGTCCTCAGCCGGCGGTCGTGCAGGGGTTGCGGAGTCGGCCCAGGCCTTCGATGGCCGAATGCACGATGCTGCCGGGAGTGAGGTAACGCGGTGGGGTGCGCGAGTATCCGACGCCGGACGGGGTGCCGGTGAAAATGAGGTCGCCGGGCATCAGTTCACAGATGCCGGACAGGTGACTCACGAGGTCTTCGACGGTGAAGATCATCTCGCTGGTGCGGGCCTGCTGTACGACCTCGTCGTCGAGCGTGGTCATGATGGCCAGGTCGCTCGGGTCGGAGAGTTCATCGATGGTGGTGATCCACGGGCCGATTGGACTGAACCCCCGATGGCTTTTGGCGAGACTGAATTGCGGTGGCGTGCCTTTCATCTGGGAAGCCCGCTCCGAAATATCCTGGCCAACACAGTATCCGGCGACATGACTCATGGCGGCCTCTGGCGGGATGTTGCGGCCGCCGCGGCCGATGACCGTCACCAGCTCGACCTCCCAGTCGCAGGTGTGTGCGGGCAGCGGAATGGTGGAGCCGGGACCGGCCAGTGAAGAGGCGAATTTCGTGAAGATCAGTGGTTGGTCGGGAACGGCAAGGCCGGTCTCGGTGCTGTGGTCGGCGTAGTTGAGGCCGACGGCGAAGATCTGCCGGGGAGCGGTCACGGGTGGCCCGAGCAGCCTGAGATCTTCGAGCAGGTCAGCCTCGGTGAGGGTGACGTCCGGTTCCGGCTGCGCGGTCGCGTAGAACGTCCGGATGTCGTCGAGATTGGCGATCGCCGCGTCGGGTTGACTGGGTAGAGACCCTCCGGACGCTTTGGCGAGATCGACAATCCCGGCCGGGGTGATCAACACGGCGCGGCCGGCCAGGTTGGCGAGTTTCATGGCATTCCTTTTCAGGCGACAGGGGTCCGGTTCTGGTGCGATGAGCTGAGCTGCTCGGTGCACCAGCCGCGCACCACGTCGGCGTAGTCGCGGGTGTGGAAGAGCATCAGCTGATGGACGGCGTCAGGGTGGATGTGTAGCCGGACCGGTCCGCCGGTGGCATCGGCGACCATCTTGGCGATCTCGGGTGTGAAGATGGGGTCCTTCTCCCCGACGGCGAACAGGATCGGTTTGGTGTTGTCGGCCAGCGCGACGGCCGGGTCGTAACGCAGGATCGACCCCCAGGCGGCGAGGTCATAACTCCAGGTGTTGAGGGGGTCATCGTGTTTCTGCACGCCCGCTCCACGGAACCCGTAGTCCTCGTCGAAGTTGATGTATTGGTCGATGTCGAACCGCAAAGCCGTGCCGAAGAAGGCGGTCATCTGCTCGAACGCCTCGGAGCGAAAGGGGTTGTCGGCGGGAATCAGTGGCGAGGACGGTATGGCGAATCCCATCAAAATGGCGCCGGCGTGCGAGTCGGACGCCGCGTAGGCACAGTAGGCGGCGGCTGCGCCCAACGACGAACCTTTGATGAACACCGGCAAGCCGGTGTGGGTGGCGATGTGCTCGGTCACGTCCAGCGCGGCGTCCACCCACTCCTGCAAGGTGAATTGGCCGGCACGACGATCGACACACGATCGGCCATGGCCGGGAGCGTCCATGCACCACACGTCGGCACCTTGTTCGGCGTAGTGTGCCCCGAACTTGTCGTAGATCCCCCCGTGGCCTCCGATCCCGTGCTGCACCAACAGGGCGTGGTCAGCCCCGGGTCCGGCATACCGGTAGGCGAAGGTGTCGCCGATCATGTGTTCTTCGCGTTGCATTTCGCAGCTCCTCGTCGCGTGTCTGGCAGCAGATTCATCAGTGGGTCAACGTGTTTCGGCCTTCTGAGTGGCGCGTGAGCTCTGCCGACGCGACGGCGCCGCCGACTCACCGGCGGAAAACACCGAACTCCACCGGCCGCTTGTGTCCGCGGCAGCCTGCTCGCGCGCCCACGTGAAATGGTGCCGGGCCGATGCCAACAGCAACGGACCGGCGACGAGTCCGATCACGGCGTATTTCAGGTCGGCACGGCGGGTCTCGAAGAGGATGCTGCCGGCACCCCCCGCGCCCCAGACCCACAACACCGCGTTATAGGGGCCTACCAACTCCGGCGGTAGGCCTTCGGCCTCGTCGAGCCACGGGAACAGCCCGAGCCGCCGTGTCCAAGGCCAATCGATGAAGTGCACGACCACCGATGCCAGCGAGATGCCGGCGTTGAATGCCAGCGCCGCGTCCTCCCCGCGCGAGCGACCCCGCGCGGCGCTGCGCAACAGCAGCGGTGGCGCGGCCGCCCACAAGACGTTGGTCACCCGCCGGCCCAGCCAAGGCTCCAGGAAAACCCCGAGACCTGCCCACCGCTCGAACCAATTGTGGCCTGCGCCGCCCAGCGTGGCCAGGATATTGAAGACCTGGACTGACGAACGCGTCCCTGGTTTCCGCGCCATTGCATCCTCCCGCAAATTGTTGATGATCATCAACATGATGGACCGAAGGCTATCGCCTGATGTTGATGTTCGTCAACATCGACGGTTATGCTGGGTGACATGACGACTGCCAAACGACAGGGCCGGCCTCCGGCCGCCGAGGCCCCGGCGGCATTGCCCGATATCTTGTCCAAGGCGCTGAAGATGTTCGCCGAGAACGGTTTTGACGGGACGTCGGTCGCTGCGCTCAACCGCGAACTAGGGGTCAGCCACAACCTGATTCATCAGAGGTTCGGATCCAAGGAGGGTCTGTGGTACGCCGCGGTGGACTTCGCGTTCGGCGAGGTGCACGAGCAGATCAACGTCGACACAGAGTTGGCCGAGCGGGACCTGATGGAGGCGGCACGTCAGGCCATTGTGCGGTTCCTGGTGAGCCACGCCCACCACCCGGAGCTTCTGCGGTTGGTCACCGTCGAAGGCGCGACCCCCAGCGCCCGGCTCACCTACCTCCACGAGGTTCATGTTCAGCCGCTCTACGCTCGCCTTACCGAGCCCCTGAAGGTGCTCGTCGACTGTGGCGTATTGAACGCCGCTGACGTGCGCAGCCTGCACTTCCTGGTTGCCCACGGGGGCACCGCGCCGTTCAGCCTGGTGCCGTTTGCCCTCATGCTGGAACCTCACGACCCGACCGAGCCTGCCGCCATCGAGCACCACGCCGAGTTTGTCGCCGACATGCTCATCGCGGGCCTGCGGGCGCGGGTGGTGGCAAGGGGGACGCCGTGAGAGTCACCATCACCTTTGATAACGGCCCTACCGAAACGACGGCCGAGGTTCTCGACATTCTCGGTCAGCGGGACATCAAATCCACGTTCTTCGTGGTCGCCGGCCAACTCACCGAGCCGAGTGCGCGTGCCCTGTCGGAACGAGCAGCCTCCGAAGGCCACTGGATCGGCAATCACACCCTGACCCACAGCGTCCAGTTCGGTGATGCCCCAACAGACCTGGATCTGGTCGCCAGTGAGATCGGCGAGGCGGAGAAGATCATCGGCACATTGGCCCGACCGGTGAAATTGTTCCGGCCTTACGCCGGTGGCGGCGTGCTGGGCCGACGCGTCTTCAGCCCTGCCGCGATCGACTACCTGCAACGGCAGGACTACACCTGTGTGCTGTGGACGAGCGTGCCGCACGACTGGGACCAGCCCGACCGCTGGGTACAACGATGTCTCGATGACATTGCCGGCCAGGATTGGAGTGTCGTGGTCATCCACGACCTGCCCACCGGAGCTATGCAGCACCTCCCGAGATTGCTCGACGAACTTGCCGAACGCGGGGCCGATATCGTCCAGGACTTCCCCGAGTCATGCACGCCCATCCGCAACGGAATCCGAACCGTCAACCTCGACCATCTGACAACGAGCGACAACTAGCCGCGCCCCGCGCGGATCATGTCCTCCCGGGGAACCACTTTGACCCGCTCCCGGCCCTGTGCCGCGCCGAGCGCGATCTCGTGGGCGTCCAGGCGTTCCCATTCGGCCCAGGTGGTGTAATCGACACCGGTCGCGGACAGGTGTTCCAGGATGGCGTCCGGATCGGTGACCTCCGGCGGGCGGAGCCCGGGCAGGTCGGCCAGCAGACTGCTGATCGTCTCGGCCGCATCGGATTTGGTGTGCCCGATCAACCCGATCGGACCGCGCTTGACCCAACCGGTGACGTAGGCGGCGTCGACCACCATCCAGTCCGCGTCGAGCACCCGGCCGGCGTCGTTGGGCACCACACCGGCATGGTGATCGAACGGCAGATCGGCCAGGTGTGATGACAGGTACCCCACCGCGCGATAGACGGCCTGCACCGGCCAATCGGTGAATTCCCCAGTGGTCCGGACGGTTCCGTCACCGACCAATTCGGTTCGTTCGGTCCGCAGCCCTTCGACCCGGTCGGTGCCCAGCACCGCGACCGGGGCCTGACACAGGTGGAGGTGGATGCGGTGCGGCGCCCCCGTGGGTTCCTTGTCCATGTACCGCATCATGGTGTCGACGACGAGCTTGACCGATTTGGTGGAGTTGATGGCCTTCTGACTGGCCTCGTCGATCTCGAATCCCTCGGGATGCACGATCACGTCCACACTCGGCGAATGCGACAGCTCGCGGAACTCCATGGGTGAGAACTTGATTTGGGCCGGCCCACGCCGGGCGAACACGTGCACATCGGTGGCCCGGTTCATGGCCAGACCTTGATACACGTTGCCGGAGATCTCGGTGGTCAGCTGTTCGTCGGCGGGCTTGGCCAGCATCCGGGCGATGTCCAGTGCGACATTGCCCGCGCCCAGGACGGCGACGCTTTCCGCCTCCAGCGGCCAGGTGCGCGGCACGTCGGGGTGGCCGTCATACCAGGACACGAAATCGGCGGCGCCGTAACTACCCGGCAGGTCGATACCTGGAATGTCGAGCGGGCGATCGGCCCTGGCTCCGGTCGAGAAGATCACCGCGTCGTAGTGCCTGCGCAAATCGGCGAGCGTCAGATCGGTTCCGTAGTGCACGTTGCCGATGAACCGGATCTCGTTGCGGGACAGGACACGACGCAGAGCCTTGATGATCTCTTTGATCCGCGGGTGGTCCGGTGCCACGCCGTAGCGCACCAGCCCGTACGGTGCGGGCAACCGGTCGAACAGGTCGACCCGGGCACCGGGATGTTCCCCGGTCAGGATGTCCGACGCATAGATCCCGGCCGGACCGGCCCCGACCACTGCCACACGGATGTCACGCACTCAGCACCTCACTCCAGTAAGTAAGGCGAGCCTAATTTGGCGCGGCGGCACCGCAAGGCCTACCTCGGAGATGCGCGTCACACGACGGCCCGGGGGACAATGGTCATCATGAGAAGGTGGCCATGAGTATGCCCGTCGCGTTCTTCGGGCACGGCAGCCCGATGAACGCCTTGGAGAGCAACCGATACACCACTTCCTGGCAGCAGTTCGGGACATCGGTGCCGCGCCCGCGCGCCATCCTGGTGATCAGCGCGCACTGGTACATCAACGCCACGGCGGTGACGGCCATGCCGCGCCCACGGACCATTCACGACTTCTACGGTTTTCCGCACGAACTGTACGAAATGGAGTATCCCGCACCGGGTTTGCCGGAGCTGGCCGGGGAGATCGCCGATATCGTCGAGCCCACCTGGGTGGGTGCCGACGTGGACAGCTGGGGTATCGACCACGGCACCTGGTCGGTGCTGGCCCACGCGTTCCCGGATGCGGACATCCCGGTCGTCCAGCTGTCCATCAACGCCGAGAAACCACTGGACTACCACCTCGATCTGGGCACCCGCCTGGCCCCGCTACGCGAGCGCGGCGTGCTCATCGTGGGCAGCGGCAATATCGTGCACAATCTGCGAGCCATGAGTCCCGGCACCCCCGACGCCGGATTCGACTGGGCTCGCCGGTTCGACGACGCGGCACACGACCTGCTCGCCGCGGCACCGGCGGACCTGGTGCGGCTGTCCGAACATCCCGACTACGCCGCGGCGGTCCCCACCCCGGACCATTTCATTCCCGGGCTGTACTTCGCCGGCCTGCTCGCCGCATCGGACACCGCCGCTTCCCGCCTGGTCGACGGCTACACCTACGGCTCGCTGTCGATGTCGTCGTACGCGGCGTGACTGGCGGCTACGGTGTGCGCGTGAACCGTCTCGTCCTGATGGTCGCCACACTGGTGGCGCTCACCGGTCTGCTCGCGCCGTCCGCGCGCGCCGCGTGCACCGACGCCACCTGTGACCTGCGGGCCCGCATCGCCGCCGCGGACAGCTATCTGACCGGGCGGCCCGGTGTCATCGGCTATGTGTTGCGCGATCGATCCACCGGGCTGCGGTATGCCAACGCGGCCGCCGACAGCATGATCTGGACGGCCTCCACCATCAAACTCGCCATGGTCGTCGACCTGCTCACCCGAGAACGTGCCGGCGCCCTGCGGTTGTCCGCGGCCGACCGGCAGCTGATGGTCGCCATGCTGCGCGACTCCGACAACGACGCCGCCGACACGCTGTGGTCGCGTTACGGCGGACCCGATCACCGGGCGTTCAACGCCGACTTCCCGCGCTACGGCATGACCTCGCTGGCGCCCCAACCGGGATTCGGGGACATCTTCCCGTACTGGGGCTTCCAGAAGGCCACGGCCAACGACCTGGACCGGTTGATGAACTACATTCTGGGCCAGATGAACTCCGCCGACGCGGCGGCGATCGCCGGCGAGATGCAGCGGGTCGCCCCCGACCAGCAATGGGGAGTGTGGGGCGCCGGACCGGCGATGAGCCCGGGCAACAAGAACGGCTGGTCCCAGGAGCAGGGCGGCTGGGTGATCAACTCGGTCGGCTTCGCCGGCCCCGGTCAGCGGTTCACGCTGGCCATCATGAACGCGCTCGGCGGCGAGAGCGGCTACGACGACGGCGTCGCGACGACCACCAGGCTGAGCCAGATCCTGCTCGGCTGAGGGCCGATCAGGCGAGCCGTACGGCCCGGATGGCCGGTGCGTTCGAGGCCGTCAGGAAGTTGCGCATGTCCGCCGGATACCGCACCTGCAGCTCCACCGATTCGGCGAACCGGTACGGCTGCGCCGCGATCACCCCGACGAGTTGCTTTCGTAGGCGCGACATCTCGGCGCGTACGGTGACGACGCGGGACCTGTCGCCGTAGAGATCCTCGGCCAGCTCCGGCGCGGAGCGCCCCGACCGACGGGTGGCCAGCACGTAGAGGATCTCGGCGTGCCGGGGCGAGATTTCCCGCCGCCACGACCCGAATTGCCCGGTCATCTCCAGCGTCGGGGCGTTGGTGTCGCGCAGATCCAGGACGGCCCGGGTCGCCGCCGGCGCGGTGTCCTCGTCGTCGACCGGGCGTACCAGCCAGCCACCGCTCAGCGGCTCCAGATCACAGGGGCCCAGCGCCGGAACCCACGCCCGGCCCGGAGCCACGTTCTGCGGCAACAGAATCCGATGATGAGGCGGCAAGGCGCCGACCGCGGCCACCCAGCCCTCCGCGTCGACGGCCAGCGCAGGCGCGGAGATGCGGGCCAGGATAGGCGCCGCGACCGCGCGGAGCTGGTTGAGCGTACGGTCGTGCGCCTCACGCAATTGGGATTCGGCAAGGCGAGCCACCAGGTCGACCAGCGCGATGGTGGTGGGGTGCACCGTGGACGCCGGCCCCGAGACGTCGACCGCCCCGATGACCTGACCGGTGCGCGGGTCGCGGATCGGGGCGCCGGCGCACGTCCAGGAGTGGTGGCTGCGCAGGAAGTGCTCGGCGGAGAAGATCTGCACCGCGCGCCGGGACACCAGCGCCGTGCCGATGGCGTTGGTCCCGACGGCGGTCTCCCCCCAGTTGGCGCCCTCCATGAAGCCGAGCCGGTCGGCATGCATGAGCACGCGTGAGGCGCCCGAGCGCCACAGCACCCGACCGCGCGCGTCGGCGACCACCAGGATGTTGTTCCCGTCGGCCAGCACGGACTCCAACCCGCGGGAAATGTCGTCGAGCACCGACAGCAGCCCCGACGACTGCCGCAGCAGATCCAGCCCGCTGCGGTCGACATCCGGCGGGCTGTGGTGTTCGGGGTCGATCCCCTTCCCCAACAACCTGTTCCAGGACTCTTCGATCACCAGCCGCGGCTTGGCGGGGGCCCGTCCGCCCGCCATGGTCGCGTCGTACACCTCGGACAACAGCAGCGCGTAGCTCCGCGGGTCATCGCCGAGTGCGACCGCGGGTTCGGGAACCGACGAACCGGGCATTGCCCCGATTGTGCTCCCCATCACAGTTCGTGTCACGCGCGGGGCTCAGCGATAGACCATGCCCCCGTCGATGAGGCCGGCCTGGCCGGTCATGTAGTCGGCGCCGGGACCGGCCAGGTAGGCGACGAAGCCGGCGACATCTTCGGGTGTCTCCGGCCGGCCCAGGGCGATGGTGTTGGCGAACTTCTCGAACGTCTCGCCCTCGGCGGCGCCGGTGAGCTCGGCGAACCTCTTGTCGATCTCCACCCACATGTCGGTGCCGACCACACCGGGACAGTAGGCGTTGACGGTGATGCCGTCGGCGGCGTGCTCCTTGGCGGCGGCCTGGGTCAGGGCCCGCACGGCGAACTTGGTGGCGCTGTACGGGCCCAGCATCGCGAACCCCTCATGCCCGGCGATGGACGAGGCATTGATGATCTTGCCCCGACGACCGAGCTCCTTGAACTTCGCGACGGCGGCCTGGGTGCCCCACAACACGCCGTCGACGTTGATGGACCACAGCCGCGCCAGCTGCTGCGGGGTCACGTCGGCCAGCGGGCCCACCAGTGCGATGCCGGCGTTGTTCACCATGACGTCGAATCCGCCCAGCGCCGTGGCGGCATGCTCGACGGCGGCGAACACCGCATTGCGGTCGGACACGTCGGCGACGAACGTGGTGGTCTTCGAGCCGATTTCGGCGATTTCGTCGGCGACGGCGGCGATGCCGTCCAGGTTGACGTCGACCAGGGCGATATCGGCGCCCTGGCGGGCCAGCTCGAGGGCGACGCCCCGGCCGATGCCGCGGCCCGCGCCGGTGACCAGCGCGACCTTGTCCAGCAGCGGGGCTTCGATGGTGCGTGTCATGTCTTTTCCTCTCAGTTGGACGGGTCGACGAGGACCTTCATCTTGGCGCCGGCGTGCAGCGCCTCGAAGCCTTCGTCGACGACGTCGTCGATTCCGATCGAGGTCACCCAACCGGTGGTGTCGTAGGTGCCCTGTGCCATCAGGTTGATGACGGCCTCGAAGTCCGCGGAGGTGTAGCACAGCGATCCCTGGATCCGGGACTCGTTCATCACCAGCCGCAAAAGCGGTGTGGTCAAGGGCTTTTCGTAGATGGCGACGCTGACCATGGGGCGCCGGGCACCCACACAGGCCAGCGCGGTCTCCACCGCGGGGGCCACGCCGGCCGCATCGTAGACGGCGTCGGCGCCGCGCCCGGACGTGTGCTCGGCGATGAAGGCCGGCACATCCATCGCGGTCGGGTCCAGTGTGCGCGCGCCGAGCGCCTCGATGGCCGCGCGGCGGGTGGGCGCCGGTTCGACGACGTAGATGTCTTCGATCCCCTTGCCGCGCAGGGCAAACCACAACCCGATACCGATCGGCCCGGCACCGAACACCATGGCCGTGCCCTGCGGCAATCCACTCCCCCGAGTCGCTTCGCTCCTGCCCCCGAGGGGAAGCTCGCCCAGGGTGGCGGCGTGGTAGGCCACCGACATCGGCTCGACCAGCGCGCCGAGTTGCAGGGAGACGTTGTCGGGCAGCTTGTGCAGCATGTTGGTGGGCACCACGGTGTATTCGGCCATTCCACCGTCGGACATCAGGCCGTGGAAGCCGATCTGCGCGCAGATGTTGTAGTTGCCGGCCTGACACGGGCTGCACTTGCCGCACCGGTAGATGGGCTCGACGGCGACCCGGTCGCCTTCGGCCCAGCCCGCCACCCCGGGGCCCACGGCGGTGATGGTGCCGGCGAACTCGTGGCCCATGACCAACGGCAGCTGCTGGCCGGTCAGCGGGTGCGGCGCGGTGGGGACGAAGATCGGTCCGGCGAAGTACTCGTGCAGGTCGGTGCCGCAGATGCCGTTGAATCCGACCTTGATCTGGACGGTGCCCGGACCCGGCTCCGGTTTGGCCACCTCGGTGACGTCGAGCTTGTTCGGTCCGTAGTACACAGCTGCTTTCATGCCACGGTTCTATGTGGCCTGGACCACAGCGGGAAAGAGTTGCAGGGGGTTGCACGCGTCCTGACGTGGGCAACGGTGCAACCCTCTGCAACCCTTGTGACGTGCGCCGCACCGGGTGTGTGCTGCCTCACATGACTCAAACTATCGACGCACCGGCACCGTCTTCCCCCGAGGAGGCGTCGCCGCAGGAGCGGGTCGACGCGTGGCTCGCCGATTTCGAGCACGCACTGGTCACCCGCGATATCGACCGCGTCGTCGGCAAGTTCGCCGTCGACAGCTTCTGGCGTGACCTGGTGGCTTTCACCTGGAACCTGAAGACGCTGGAGGGCCGCGAGGCGATCGGCGCCATGTTGACGACGCGGCTGGCCGGTACCGATCCGTCCGGTTTCCGGACCCGCGAGACGCCCACGCAGGATGGGGAGGTGACCACCGCGTTCATCGAGTTCGAAACCGCGGTGGGCCGCGGGGTCGGACATCTGCGGCTCAAGGGTGATCAAGCGTGGACCCTGCTGACGACACTGCAGGAACTCAAGGGGCACGAGGAGGGCAAGGGCACCACCCGGCCGCTGGGTGCGGTGCACGGATCCGACCTCGACACCCGGTCCTGGGCCGAGAAGCGACAGGACGAGGAACGCACCCTGGGCTACTCCGAGCAGCCCTACGTCCTGGTCGTCGGCGGTGGGCAGGGCGGGATCGCGCTCGGGGCGCGGCTGCGTCAACTCGGCGTGCCCGCGATCGTCGTCGACAAGCACGACCGCCCCGGCGATCAATGGCGCAAGCGGTACAAGTCGCTGTGCCTGCACGACCCGGTGTGGTACGACCACCTGCCGTACCTGCCGTTCCCGTCGAACTGGCCGGTGTTCGCACCCAAGGACAAGATCGGCGACTGGCTGGAGTTCTACACCAAGGTCATGGAGGTGCCGTACTGGTCGAAGACCACGTGCCTGTCCGCCACCTACGACGAGAACGAGAAGCGCTGGACCGTCGAAGTGGACCGTGACGGCGAGTCGGTGACCCTGCGGCCGGCGCATCTGGTGCTGGCGACCGGGATGTCGGGCAAGCCGAATGTGCCGTCGTTCCCGGGGCAGGACGAGTTCCTGGGCGACCAGCACCATTCCAGCCACCACCCCGGACCCGACCAGTACGTCGGCAAGCGGGCGGTGGTCATCGGCTCCAACAACTCCGCGCACGATATCTGCAAGGCGTTGTACGAGAACGGTGTCGACGTGACCATGGTGCAGCGGTCCTCGACCCACATCGTGAAATCGGACTCGCTGATGGACCTCGGCCTGGGAGACCTGTATTCGGAGCGGGCCCTGGCCGCCGGCATGACCACCGAGAAGGCCGATCTGACCTTCGCATCGCTGCCGTACCGCATCATGCACGAGTTCCAGATCCCGATCTACGACGCGATCCGCGAGCGGGACAAGGACTTCTACGCCCGGTTGGAGGCCGCCGGTTTCGACCTGGATTGGGGCGACGACGGCTCCGGTCTGTTCATGAAGTACCTGCGCCGCGGCTCGGGCTACTACATCGACGTCGGCGCGTGCGATCTGGTCGCCGATGGCAGTATCAAGCTGGCGCACGGCGACGTGTCACACCTGACCGCGAATTCCGTTGTGCTGTCTGACGGTACCGAGCTGCCGGCCGACGTGGTGGTGTACGCCACCGGGTTCGGTTCGATGAACGGCTGGGCCGCCGATCTGATCGGTCAGGACGTCGCCGACAAGGTCGGCAAGGTCTGGGGCCTCGGCTCGGACACCACCAAGGATCCCGGACCGTGGGAGGGTGAACAGCGCAACATGTGGAAGCCGACCCAGCAGGAGAACCTGTGGTTCCACGGCGGGAATCTCCATCAATCCCGGCACTACTCCCTGTATCTGGCGCTGCAGCTCAAGGCCCGGCACGCGGGGCTGCCCACCCCGGTGTACGGCCTGCAGGAGGTGCACCACCTGTCCTGACCCGCGCCCGGTCAGCAGCCCCCATTCACGGTGCGGTTGGGCCTGCCCTGGTCGTCGACAACGACGTCGACGGCCCCGGCCCGGGACAGGCCCACCCGCACCGTCCGGGGACCGATCCACTGAATGACGTTCAGCGCCATGACATCCGAGTTGACACAGCCCAGATCGCTCTCCCGCGAGAGCGGGCCACGGCGGGTGTGCAGGCGCAATTCCCAGGTGAGGTCGGGCGCCAAGCCGGCCGTGCTCTGGTAGACCACCACTTCCACGCCACCGTCGGGTGCGCGATACGTTCCCACAGCATTCATGGGGTTGGCGTATGCCGCGGCGAACCAGCCGATGAAACCCAGTGCCGCGCCGGAGAGCACGCATACGGTCACGCCCGCCCATTTCACCGCGGCACGGCCCAGCCCCAGCCAGCAGGCCAGCGCCAGCAGTAGGAAACCCGGCACGCCGAACCACACCGGATGATAGATCCACGGGCGCAGCAGGTAATACGGGTAGAGCAGGAATCCGCCCACCGCCAGGGTGCACAACACGGCACCGATCAGGGTCAGGATCGCCACGGTGGTGGCGCTCGATCGTTTGCGACGAGCCACCCGGTCAACCTAGTCCATGCTCGAGCGTCACGGATTGATGGTGCGTTCCCCCACTTGCCGGCCCCAGACGTACTCGGCGGCCAACGGCTGCCCGAGCTCGAAGTGGTTGTACGGCGCGATGCTGGCCCCGGTGTCCATCACCAGATACGGTGCCGGCCACAGGTCCCGGGTGATCGGCTGCCAGCAGCCCGGCCGGCCTTCCGGCCCACCCCGGGCGTTGACCCTCGGCAGGTTGTCCGGGTACACGTAACCGTTTCCGGCGCCGACCAATTCGTCGGCGAGCACCAGCGAGTACCCGTTGCCGCCCAGCATGTCGGCGAAGCGCGGCGCGACGTCGTGGAAGTTGCGCAGCGTGCACAACAAGGCCGGGCTGTAATAGTCCAACAACTTCGTGGTCGGCAACAGATCCTGGGCACCCCGCACCAGATACGGCCCACCCCGCTCCAACACATCCCCGGCGTTGTTACCGAACCCCACCGCCGACATCAACGCCGTATCGATGGTCCCCCGCTCGGCATTGAGCGTGCGCGCCGTCACCACCGCACTCTTGAGCCCGTCGAACAGATCCGGCGCCGCATCCGCATACACCGTCGACAGATCCGCCAACCCCCGCGTATCCCGGCGGATCGACGGCATCCGCGCATTGAGCTCACCCAGGATGTCGTTACCGTTGACCAACGACTGACCGAACCGCTCACCCAACCCGTCCAACGCCTGCGCCGCCGCGGTCAGCGTCTGATTCAGCTTCACCGGATCCACCTGCTGAGCGATCCCCATGATCGTCTCGAACAACGTGTTGAACTCGGTCGTGGTACCGGTCGCGTCGATCACCGCGCCCGGCTTGAGCTTGTCCGCGGACGGATCGGCCGGCGACAGGAACGAGATGTACTTGTTGCCGAACACCGTCGTCGCGCGGACCTGTGCGTCCACGTTCGCCGGGATCATGTTCAGATACTGCGGCTGCACATTGAGCGTCAGTCTGGCCCGAGGGCCGGTGCCGTCGGTGACGGCGTCGGCGGACTTCAGCCGCCCGATCGGCACCCCGTTGAACGTCACCTTCGACCCGGGATCCATCGACAACCCGGCCCGCTCGGCCATCACCACCACGGTCGATTTCTCGTCGAAGTACCCGCGGAACTGGAACCAGGTCAGCCCGAAGACGAGGACAACGACCGCAAGCAACACGGCGCCGGCGATCCGGTACGGCGGTTCCTTCGCGTCGTTGAAAGGACCCTCGTCGAGGAGCTCGGGACCGCCGGTATCGGGTACTGACACCCGTCAATTGCACCATGTCCCAAAGAATTTCCGCGCATGCGGACAGCTGTGATACTCGCCGCCCGCGACACCCGGATGTGACTGCGGTAACAGGCGTAAGGCTAGTGCCAGTCCCAGACCGACATGTCATTGGGCGGGTAGTTCTGGCAGATGTCGGTGGTGTGGGCGGCGACGCCTTTGTTGTTGAAGAACAGTTTTGCCCAGTTGGGCCAGCGCCAGGACATTTGTTCGTAGAAGGCGTTGGTGGCGGTGTCTTCGGAGTATTGGCGTCGGCCGGCGTAGTCCAGGGAGAAGAACCAGTGGATGCGGTCTTGGGCGCCTTGTTGGTCGGCGGCGGGTTTGTTGTTGTAGTCGATCATGTAGCGCTCGTAGTAGACGGGTTCGACGTCGCGGGCGGCGGCCATGATCTGTTCGGCGGTGCAGGGGGTTTTGAGGATGCGGTTGGGGATGGGGTAGTCATCGGTGGCATCGGCTGACGCGATACCCGAGGTGGTCAGGGCGCCGGCCAGGGCCAGACCTGCGATGCCGAAGCGGATTGCGGTGGATGCCATGGTGTTTCTCCGGTTCAGTGCTGGGCGGCGGCGGCCTGGTCGAGGATGACGCGTTTTTCCGGGCAGTAGTAGTTCAGGGCGGCGCCGAGGAACTGCCAGTTCTGTTGGGTGGTGTTGTGCCGGTCGAGGTTGTCGCCGATGAACTTGGCCGAGGCGAACGCGTCGTGGTCGACGTTGTTGTAGAGCCGTTTGCAGACCAGTTTGCCGATCCAGGCGTTGTAGTCCTTTTGCCCGTAGATGCCGTAGGTGTGCAACTCGTGGGCGAAGTTGGTGT